>JAFGCQ010000022.1 GCA_016932555.1 Candidatus Zambryskiibacteriota bacterium | reverse complement strand
TGTAAGAAATATTATTAGTGCTTTTCTTATAGCTAGTGGAATTTCTTTTTGGTTCAGAGCCAAAAAATCTTAAAATCTGTCCGAAAGGAAAATAAATTTCTGGCTACATCACATAACAGCGCATTATCAATCAATAAATTTCCTTGTCGGGCCAGGCAGAATCGAACTGCCGCCGCACCCACCCCATGGGTGTAGACTACCACTATCCGATGGCCCGCCTTCACTAAAGCTTCGGCGGGCAAGCCCGCTTTTGCTAGTTGGTCGGAGTGCCGAGAATCGAACTCGGACCTCATGCTCCCAAAGCATGTATACTACCACTATACTACACTCCGTGATTCAATCAGCTTATCATAAAATTAGATTTTCTATAAATTTTACTTTCGCTACTTGCTTCTCGTAGTCTAAAAAGACGCAAATCAAGTCAAATTGCCACTTTGGGTCGCTTACTCGATATTTCTCCAATAAATAGGTTTGGATGGCTCTACGTAAACGCTGGAGCTTCCAGGGGTGCATATTATCTTCGGGGCGATAGTTATTTATCTCTTGTTCAAATTTTCCGCCATAACTTTTCCGACTGACAGTTTTTACTTCTATAAAGTGCACTACACTGTTTTTCTCAACGACAATATCTAATTCACCCCATTTCTTTCTGTAATTTCTGTCTAAAACAAAAAACCCTTTATTTTTAAGGTATTTTTCTGCTACACCTTCTCCTATAACCCCAATTTTATTATGTTTTGCCATTTTTATGTCTTTGACTTTTAAACAGTGTCCCCAGAGTTATCCCCAGATTTGTTGAAAATTAAGGATGACTATACCACAAAGACATTTTAACATTTCTAAGACAGAATTTATTAAAATTTTTGTAAAAAGATTTTTTTATGTTAAATTAATATAGTTGCGGCTATCGTTTAGTGGTAGGACACGTCCTTGCCAAGGATGAGATGGGAGTTCGATTCTCCCTAGCCGCACTTGATAAAATCTGTGATATTATAATTTTATGCGCCCGTAGTGAAATGGATATCACGCGACGCTTCGGACGTCGTATTTCGGGTTCAAATCCTGACGGGCGCACATTCACAGTCTTTTTATTTACCCAAAATATGTTGCAATAATGGCTAAGGGTGGCTATTTTTATATGTCCTTTATTAATTTATGTAGGAATTATGAGCCCCGAGAGGGCTCGAACTTTTTTGAAATCATTTTAGCTGTTCCTGATTCTATCCCCAAAATTTCGAATTAATCTATTTGTACAAACATACTATATTTCATATACTAAATTGATAGATTAAGTATTAATGTCATGAAAAAGAAACTAATTATTATAATCATAATTATTATTGCTGTATTTGGATATATTATTTTAAACAGTACCAATATGATAGTTGGACCTAAACCATGTAACTGGGTATTTAAAACAGATCCAACTAATATCGGTCATATAGACGGTGCGGTGGTGTTTGATCGAAAAATGGTCGTTGGTCATGGTCAAAGTCCATCACTAATATCAGAACTGGAAAATGGTTATTTCACGATGATGAACGCTTGTACTAAAAGATTTATTGATTATTTTGTATTTTTTAAAGCAACCACAATTGAAGAATTCAAAGCCTATGATGTGGGCGGAGAAAATGTTGATCTTGAAAAATTATCAGCTGCTATAAAAGACGATAATCCTTTTACCGAATTATATTTTTGCGAAATTTACCATGAAGATGAACTAGATGAATTAAATGATATTATAATTAATGATCAATTAACTACAGCTTGTGAGAAAATAATCTGATTTTCTTTCTCAGAACCGACTCAATCTCCCCTCTTGCTCAGTTTTTACCCTCTCTCTATTCTTAATCCTATCCATGACAGTTTTAAGTTCACTTAAGCTTTCTGGATTCGTACTAAACCAGTCTGAAAGATTATCAATCAACTTATCTAGGACTTGTTCTTTTGAGCTACACGAGGGTATAATAATTCGAAGTCTGTCCCCGATACGGGCACCAATTAGATGAAAGCTAAAGTAGAAAAATTTAATATACCCAAAGAGGTTTCTCATGTAACCCAAACTCTGAAAAAGACCGGTTTTGGAGCTTTTTTGGTGGGAGGGTGTGTTAGAGATCTGTTTATGGGGCGCAAGCCGAAAGATTGGGATATTACTACAGACGCCACTCCGAATGAAATAATCCCTTTATTTATCAAAACTTTTTACGAAAATGAGTTTGGTACGGTAGGTGTTGTGAACAAAGATACTAAAGACGAAACCCTTAAAATTATAGAAATTACCCCTTACCGCGTAGAAAGTAGCTATTCTGACTACAGAAGGCCTGACAGCGTAAAATTTAGCAAAAATATACTGGATGATCTAAAAAGACGCGATTTTACTATAAATGCTATCGCTTATGATCCGGAAAATTCTGAAATTATTGATCCATTTAAAGGAATTACTGATTTGTCTAAAGGAATTATTAAAACTGTTGGAAATCCGAATGAAAGGTTTTCCGAAGATGGTCTAAGAATATTAAGAGCTATTCGGTTACATGTGGAACTTGACTTCCCTCTTCATCCTGATACAGAGAAATCTATATTAAAAAATGGGTATATTTTAAAAGAGGTTTCCCGTGAAAGAATTAGGGATGAGTTTTTGAAAATAATTATGTCAAATAATCCAATGAATGGATTTTTAATTATGAAAAAATTAGGCTTGTTAAAAAACATAATACCTGAATTAGAACAAAGTGTTGGTGTAGAACAAAGTCGAGCTCATGTATTTGATGTGTGGAACCATACTTTAAAAGCAGTTCAGCATGCTGCTAATAAGGATTATTCTATGTATGTGAGACTTGGCGCTTTATTTCATGATATAGCTAAACCTATATCTAGAAGATGGGATGAGAAGCAAAAAATTTGGACTTTTTATGGTCATGAGGTGGTTGGTTCACATGTAACCAAAAAAATATTAGAAAATTTAAAGTTTTCACGTGAAACGATAGATAAAGTTACTAAATTAGTACGCTGGCATATGTTTTTCTCGGATACCGAAAAAATTACTCTTTCTGCTGTTAGGAGACTTATTGCTAATGTTGGTACTCAAAATGTTCAAGATCTTATAAATATAAGGGAATGTGACCGTATTGGCATGGGTAGACCAAAAGAAAATCCTTATAGATTGAGAAAATATAGGGCAATGATAGATGAAGTAATGAGAGATCCGGTTTCAGTAGGGATGCTTAAAATTGACGGTAAAAAAATAATGGACATTTTAAAAATTTCTTCAGGACCAAAGGTGGGTTATATATTAAATGCTTTATTGGAAGAAGTTTTAGATAATCCCAAATTAAATTCAGAAGAATATCTAAACAAAAGGACAATAGAATTATCAAAAATGTCTGATAGTGAATTAAAAATATTAGCAGAAAAAGGTAAGATTAGGCAGAAAAAAGAAGAAGATAATAAAATAAGAGAAATAAGAGGTAAATATTTTGTTCAATAACAAAAATTAAGTTGTCCACATATGTCCTTTACATCCCTTTGTAAAAGACATAATATTAAAGTCAGATTTAGCTAATAATCTTTGACAAAAAAACGACCTTTTTAGCGTTTGTTCTTTGCTATTTATGGCCATTTTAAAAGAAAGTTTGGTTTATCATAAGGACAGGGTATATATATCTGCAACTTTTATTTTTACAAATGAGATATCATACAGATTCTTATGAATAGCGCTTTTTGACTGAACTTGTCTTTTAATGTTCTTTTGCCTTGTTTGATATAAACGAGGTAGCTTACAACAAAACCGCCTTGTTCATGTTCATGCGACCTTTCCTCCACCGCATCTTGATCGAAGCGGTTTTTTGTTTACCTTGAATGTATTGAAAGGTTATAAACATTTTTACTTTTCAATACTTTAGATAATTTATATAATATATAAATTAGAAGTTAATTTAAATAAACCATGAAAACAATACGAAAAATCGCTTGGATTCTAGTCATTATCGGCGGTTTAAACTGGGGTCTAGAATCTTTCGGACAGGGAATAGGTAATTTCCTTCCTGATAGTTTAGCGACAACCATCTATGCTTTGGTTGGTATTTCAGCTCTCATTGAGATTTTCGCTGGCAAAGGCAAAAAAACTGAACCAATGGATATGCCTCCAGCACAATCCCAGATGTAATTTAATTTTACATTATAGAACAAAGCCGTTATTTGATTAGCGGTTTTGTTTTTTAGTTCTTTATCTCTAATAAAATAGGGCAATGATCTGAACCAAAAACCTCGGATAATATTTTAGAACTTAGAACTTTTGATAAAAGTTTTTTATTTGCAAAAAAATAATCAAGACGCCAACCGATATTTCTCTCTCTGGCGTTGGCAAAATGAGACCACCAAGTGTAATAACCGTTGCCTTTTTTGAATTCTCTAAACGTATCTATAAAACCAGCTTTTATTATATTATCGATACCTTCTCGTTCTTCTTTTGTAAAACCATGCTCACCCTTGTTCTCTTTAGGATGAGCCAAGTCGTCTTCAGTATGAGCAACATTTAAATCACCACAAAAAATGACGTTTTTTCCGCCCAAGGCGGACCTGCCTTGGGCGAGCTTTTCCTTACTCAAATCTTTAACATATTCCAAAAAAGCTCGATCCCATTTTTTGTGACGCAAAGCGAGGCGAGAGAGGTCAGGTTTGGAATTTGGAGTATAGACATTGACTATATAAAAATCTTCAAATTCAGCTGTTATAATCCGGCCTTCGCTGTTTAAATCACCAAATTTGTCCTCGTTTAGATTGTATTTTTTAGCCAAATTTTCGGGAAAATTGTTTACAACCTGCAAAATTTTCAGATTTGGAGACTTTTTTACAAAAATGGCCGTGCCGCTGTAGCCGGGCTGTTCAGCCGGGTTCCAAAATTCTTCATAATCCGGTAAATCAATTTCATTTTGCTCTTTGCGCGATTTTATTTCCTGTAAACACAGAATATCGGGGTTGTATTTTTTCACAAAAGGCAAAAATGCATCCTTCCTATGCACTGCTCTCAACCCATTTACGTTCCAGGAGATAATCTTCATACTCAATACTAAAATTTAATCAATAATCTCACTAAATATACATTACCACATCTTGCTCCATGATGAGCGGAGCGAATTCTACGGGGTTCCAAGATATGATTTTCATGATTATTTTTTGTTATGGAATTTTTTGTGGATGTCACGGAGATGCTTGTCGGTGACATGGGTGTAAACTTGAGTGGTAGCGATGTTGGCGTGACCTAAAAGGGTCTGCACGGAGCGTAAATCGGCGCCGTTTGAGAGGAGGTCGGTGGCAAAGCAGTGGCGGATGACATGGGGAGTGACTTTTTTGGAAATGCCGGCTTTAGTAGCGTAATATTTTATAATTCTGGCAATTGAGCGTGAGCTCATGCGCAAACTTTTTTGTCCAGGTTTTATATTTCTGGAAATCTGGGCAAATAGGCAGTCGTCTAAGTCTTTTCTCTTATCTAGGTAATCATTTACCGCTTTTTTGGCTTCTTCAGAGAAAAAAACTACTCTGACTTTGCCGCCTTTGCCGCGTATAGAATACTCATCATCATTTAAATCGATGTCTCTATCTAGGGAACAAAGTTCAGAGACGCGCAAGCCAGTAGAGAAGAGGAGGTGTAATATCGCTCGATCACGCAAGGCCTTTACATCATCACCATCAGGGGCTTCAAATAGCCTTTCTAGTTCGGTATCAGTAATTAAATCAAGCGATCTTTCAGGTATTTTGGCAAGCTCTATCCTTTCAGGTGGTAGGGTTTTTATCTCCTGTTTAGTCAAATATTTAAGGAAAGCGCGGATAGCGATGAGGTAATAATTTTGAGTCTTGCGGCTGAGTGTCCCTGGTTTACCAAGTCCAACTGGTTGCCGATTGAGCCATAGTCTAAACTCTCTAACTACGTTATCAGTAATTTCAGCCGGGTCCTTAAGTTTAGTGTACTCCAAAAAAACTGTTAAATAGTGATTATAATTTTCAACGGTCTTCAAAGATCGGCCTTTTTCAATCTCAACATATTCTAGAAACTGTCTTTTTAATTGTTCCAAATCCTTCACCATTCAATTCATTATACCACCCTTTAATGTCGCACAATAAATGTTGTCCAAATTTGTTCCAAAATCAGACAACATCGCAACATTTTACAACATGATATATCGCAAAATATTACTTAAGATCCTTCAAAAAATAGAAATTTGCATATCCATCGATTTTGAATCAAAATTGATATTTCTGAGTAACATATTTTTTTAGCTTTTCTGTTAGCTTGTAAACTCGCTCTTTTTCTATAGAATCAGGACAGCTTTCTAAAAATTTGCGAATTAAAACAATATATTTATCGTGGTACGGTTTTTCTGGTTCTCTCTTTCGCATTTCTATAACCCCTCTCAAATTAGCGGTAAAATCGGCAAGTTTTAAAATTTTAGCTTTAGGAGAAATATGATTTAAATGTTCATAAAATTCCAGTTGCTGTTTGTCATTATAGTTTTTAGGGTGGGAAACTTCCTGTACTAGGTCAGCTACATTCTGCCCAAAATTTTCTTTTAGTTCGTCGTAAGTCGTTTCGGTATCTTCTAGAATATCATGAAGTATGGCAGCAATTAAAATTTCTGGATCAGTCACACCAAATTCATCCTCTAGTACTGTCAAAACGTCCGGCCAATGATTGCCAATCCCAGCTTCTTTGAATTTCCTAATCGCAAATTCTTTAGCTAATTCTTGTCGATTCATATCTCTCTTTGAATTCATCAACATTCATAACATTTTCTTTCAAAACCAGATCGTATATTTCTTGTCCTGTTATTTTTAATTTTTCTTCTTTTCTGAGTTTTTTAAACTGTAATATAGTATTTCTTTGTTCCTGTGTGAATGAAATATTAGCGATGGTAGGTCTGTCCCTGTCTATATCTTTCTAGTTCTATTTTGCTTACAAACCAGATATCAAGTTTCCAACGCTCATCATTAAGATCCATTTTAATTCCAACATAACAACCATCTGGAAATTCTTTGCCTTTTCTGGGGTCATCCCAATCGCCACTAATAAAATAACTCCTGAATTTTCCTGCGAAATATAATTCTTTAAATATTTCAAAAACTTCTTCTACCGTAAACTCCTTATCCCTTACGACTCTCATATCAATATCGCCGTGCATCATTAGTCCAGCGGAGTATGCACCTGCAAAATGAACTTCTCCGTATTTTTTTAAAATATCCAGTAACCCCGATGACTTAAGTAGTTCATCCGCTGTTTTTTGATATTTTTTGTTTTCTTCTAAGATTTCTTCCATAAATTATCTAAATTGAATGGTCAGTCCAATACAATCTTCTCCATCTTCAGATTTAACATAAGCAACTTTGATTATATTGCCAACCTCAGCAATTTTCTTAAGGAGGAGATTGTAGTTTATTTTGTCCCTAAACAGATTTACCATAACTAGATATTTGGTCTTGATTTTAAAAAGTTCATTCATAACCTCCTCAAACTTGTTTTCAGCGAACTTTTCAGCTTCACCTAAAAACAGATGGGCTAAGATAACGTCATAGTCTTCGTTTTTATCGAAATCTTTGATATCAGTTTTAAGTAATTCGTAGTTGGTATTTTTTACGCTGTCTTTTAATTTTTGTATCCTTTCTTCATCTTCTGGATATATAATTCCTGTGATTTTTAAATCTTTAAACCTATCGGTTAGATAAAAAATACTGGTTCTACCAGAACCGACATCTAACGCTCTATAAACCTCAGTCAAATCTATAACACTAAAAAGCGAGTCCAATAAAGTCTTTTGTTTTGAGCTTATTTGCCAGTCATTCATATAGAAAGTTTAATAAAAATCTCAACAATTGAAAAGGGTCGTACACTTCACGTATACGACCCCGTTAGGCATTCAAGCCGAGTTCTTGTTCTTCTATCTTACATGAGCGGCACGGGTATTAAACCCACTCGCCATTAGATAGTAAGAATTTCTCGTGTTTGGTGTATTCTGACCAAGAAAACTCTTTATCAGGATGCAAAAGAAAGTGATCCCACAAATCTTTTAACATCATCGTAAAGTACAGCTCCGACATTCGATACTTTCGTGTCGTACAACGCGGAAAGCGACAAAATTCAACGTATCGGACACCGTTGGGAAATTTCTTCAGAGAGAATCCTATGAAGAAAGCGTTTAAATCCTCATGATTACTTCTGGGGATGAACACAGCTCCACTGGCAATTTCGTCATCCCAAAGTTCATCATAAAATTCAAGATCATCTGAGAAATTTCGCGCAGCGCACATTTTTGTTAGTCGGTTTTCCCAATAGTCGGGCTCCACAACTTTTTTTGTCATTTTATACTCCCTTCTGCCTTTTTCTAAAAACATTATTAGGATTCAATGTCTACTTATGAGTTTAGCATAATTACCAGCCTGTGTCAAGATATGCTAGAAAGTTCCGCATTTAAGTAAAAACAACAAACCCGCTTCATACTGACAACGAGATGTTGTTGGTATGAGCGGGTTTAATCATTGGAAGAATGGGCTCTTTTGAGGTGTATCGGCAAAAGCCAAGCTTCTTCCACTGGCTTGCCACATATCGGGCAAACTACCCATTTTTCAGGGAAGCGTCGATTTCGCTCATTTTCCGTCATAACCGTTCCGCTAGCAGATTCTATTCTTTGTCGATTATATCGGTTGAATTTTGCTGTACGCTTGTACATTTTACCTTTCCTCCATATATTTATGAAAAGAACATTGATACCGCTTATATTATAGCAAATTATGTCATTCTGTCAAGCATTGACAGAAGCCGATATTTATGATAACTTAAGTCATTCTTATAGAATCTTTGTTTTAGCATTTAAAACATAGGAAGATCTTTGAAAAGGAGACGATTATGACACTTGAAGAACTAAAACCTTTAATTTCCAAGGAAATCAGAAAACGTCGGCTCTATTTTGGCTTAACTCATCAAGCGATGGCGAATAAAATCGGAGTAACGAAACCCGCATGGGTGCAGTACGAAACGACCAACGCGCCAATTCAGCTGGGCACCCTTTTGAATGTTTGCCGGGGATTGGAATGCTCTTTGCTTGATTTTTTCAATTCGATCTTTGGAATCAAAAAATATCCGGAGGAGGAATTAGAAAATGAGATCAAAGAGGTAGTCTCTAGCGCTTTGGATAAAGCTGGCGTATCAGCTGAGGTTAATATAATTCTCAGAATGGTTCGTCAGTAGAAGAGATAGGGAGGAGAAAAGAACCTTTTTCAATTATAGACCCTTGCGACCAAAAATCGCTTGGGTCTTTTTGTTTTAAATAAAAAAACAGCCGCCTCCTTTCCTAGGGGAGACGGTCAATATCCAAACCAAAGACCAATGGAAGCGAGTGTTGCAAATAGAAGAAAAAAGATGAAGTAAAAAAGGGCTCCTATCCAATTCTTCCGTTCTGCCTCACCCTTGGTTATCAGCCATAAGCCAAAAGACATAATAGCGATAATCATTCCAAGAAGATGGTCAGGGATTGGGGTGTTGCTGTTCATAGAAATGTCCGCAATAACAATTAAAAATATAAATGCTACTCCGAACGTTAAAAGACCAATAAAACTAAGTTTTTTCATTTTCTTCTCCTTTTTGGAAACCTAAAAGTTTTGTTTCTAATCTTGAGATAGGAAACACCGTCATCCATCTCTTCGAGAATGAACCCCTTGAGATCTGATTCGATGAATAATACTGTAAATCGATCAAAAACCTCAACGAATTGTTCTGGAAGAAGACTCAGTAGTCCCCGATGTTGTCTAGAAATGAAAGGAATCAGACCTTTTTGCCAGTCTCTTATAAGCTCTGACTCTGATCCCGGATAATACCAAATACAATTTGCATCTAAACAGCTTTGGTCTAACATTATCTTTAACATAACAACTCCTTTATAATTTTTTCAAAAGAACATTTGGAAGAACCATTTCTCCCATCAAAATCCTCATCCGTCAGTTAACGGATAAAAACTTTGATGAAAGGCCGAACAGTGTTCGGCCAAATTTCTACTCTTTCCATACCCATTCGTCACACTTGTCAAATATTGGAGCATCATAAACCTCAACTTTCGTCGGACCACGACCATCATCATTCTTTGTCCACTGTTCAACATCGTGCCAACCTGATAATTTTACGAATCCATTACTAGTTAGATATGATGTGGTTAATTCTTTTGACATGAAAACAACTGAATACGGAACAACATACTCGTCTCTAGATTTAAAAACAGCAACAAATACACTCATTTTTCTCTCCTCTATAAAATTTAAAAGAACAGTTTCTGTTTCGTCCTTTTGGACTCATCAGTCGAGATACCCCGTAAATGGGGTTTTACCCCACACGGGGCAAGCACATCTCGAGACAGAAGGGTTTGAGGCTGGACTGAAAGTAATTACTAACAGTCCAAACCTCTAACATTGAACCCTTAACAACGCTTGATTCGTCAGGCCTAGGCATCTGCGAAATCAAGTGCTTCCTCGACTCACATTTTCATATCCACAAGGTGAACACTAAATGTTTGGCGAGGATCCTAGGGAGGCATCACCCCCTATAAAAGGACACGACCGGTTGGGATTATCCCTAAGAATGCTCCCTTGGGAACAAGCTCTAGTGCTTCACCGAAGAAGCACTTATCTTGTCAGACATTGCTCCCTTTCGAAGGGACCGGTCTTTCCTCCTCCGTTCGGCGATTGATTATTTGCGAGTTAGCTGAAATTTTTGAAAATTCCAATCTTTAGGAATAATCCCTCTTTCGGCTGAAGATGACATTGTTGAAATGCAAGATGTGTTTCAATCATTACCATATCTTGGTTTCGGTCATCTTTTTACGAAAGGACGTTGCATACTCGCGGATGCGCCCCAGCAAATTTTTAAAGATCAATATAGTAGGAAGAAGGATGAGGTTCAGATTGCACTTGCTTTCAGCGGTTGACTGCTCCCCGTCCCGCAGGATATCGGATCGTTGCTAGTCCGTGACGCCTACTTACAAGCACAGGTATGACCTCATTCTTCTCCCACCAAAATTTTCGACTCATCAAAAACTTTGGTGGAAAGAGGTACTAATCTTCCACTGCCCATACTTTTACGCGAGTGGACTTTATCGCAACTTTGTTTCCTTGAACAAAGATTGACGATCCCAGAGCTATCTCCGCGGTAGCGACAAATATCTGCGCATAGATGTAGTAAATACAAACACATCCAAGACCAGACATATTATTGCCATAGCTATCCAATCTCCAGAAGAAATGTTGGGATGAGTGTTGTCTACAATAACCAACACACCAACATTTGCCACTAAAAGAATGAATATAACCAAGCCAGCGAAAATAGCAGTTTGATTTTTCATTAGTACCCCCTATAAGTAAGTTAAAGAACAAAAACTCTATCGATCCACGAACTATTTCGCGAACCCATTCGAGTGAGCAATATTCCTCCCAATATTGCTCGAAGTTACAGCTAGGTTTGTTTTCCAAAACATTCCTGCCACGCTTTTTCCGCAAGCTCATAGTCTTCCGAGCAAAGCATTACATTGGCAAGTTGTTTTAGTTCGGCCACTTGGCCACAGAAATCACACCTTTCCTGCCTGACTTGGATCACAACAGCAATTTCTTCATCTTTGCAAACTAAACCGTCGTTTACTATGCCCACAACTCCTCCTTATTTAAATTAAAAGAACTTTTGGAAGAACTATTTCTCCCGTCAAAATTCTCAAGAGTTTAAGAACTTTGACAGGAGGAGAAAAAGCGTCCTCCGTCGCCCATACTTTTACGCGAAAGGGTTTTATCGCAACCTTGGTGCCTTAGCCAAGGATTGTCGCACCCAGAAGGGCTCGAGCCTAAGCTCGAATCACTTCCAAGACCTTGCCGTCCGGCAGAAGGTAGTGATAGATCTTTCGACCTTCACTGTCTTCTCCGACAGCCAAGAGCTTGGAACCCTTCAAGGCTTCCAGCAACTGCTTCATTTTTTTGGCTTCTGCCCCTGCTTTTGAGCCCTCGCGTTAAAATCTGGGCGGGGCTCATGAGTAGGAGCAGAAGCTTATTTCAAAGTTCTGACAACATTATACTCATAATATAAAATCTGTCAAGTAATTATGACAGATTAAATTATTTTCTTTTTCTATATTCTAAAAAAGCTTTAAATAAAGGCATATTTTAGACACTGATTTTTATTGAGTGATAATTTGATATGACAGATTAAAAATATTTTTGACTATTCGACAAGCTCGTGGTAAACAAAATTTTTATAAAAATGATATGTTTTTGGTAAAAAACACTTATTTTTAGATTATATGGCTTAAAATATGGGTTTTTATTGATTTTCACACAAAAAATGACAAAGCCGCTTGACAAATTATTTTCAATTTGCTAAGATAGTCGCAGTAAATCTACCTACGGAGGTGATCGTATGGAAGACTGAAAGGTTGGTGCCGCTTCCTCGCTTGTCCATACAGCGGGGAAGCGGTATCGGCTGAAAGTCAATCATCTCTAGGGTCAATGTTCGATAATCAATGTCTGGGGGTGTTTTGAATTCTCGGACGTATTTGGAGGCAAAATGCAGGACTAACATAATTTCGCGAGCCACTGGAAATTCCAGAAGCCAAGCGAAAGGTAGTACAATTTTTGGGGCGACACACAGTGTTGCACCAGCCAAAAGCCTCTCGATTTCCGCAAGGAGATCGAGGGGCTTTTCTTTTAAATTATTTAGTTTCTTTCAGTTTATCGAATATAAGCCTAAACAGACTTCGTAAAGTTTCAGCCACATCGTCACTCTTTATATAAATACTAGAAAATCTTTTGTTCAAAACACTTATACGAACACTGTCTTTGTAAATAGCTATATCACAAGTGATAGGATATTTTTTACCATCGATTTTTATTCTTTCACCCATATCGTCTGATGGAATCTCGCCATTTTCATATGAGTAAAGCACTTTCGATTTTACTTTTCTTTGGAGTCTTTTGTTTTTATACTGATTTCTTTCTTCTGGCGGAAAGAGTTTGTCTAACAAATCTCTTGGATATATAAGATAAATTGGCTCATCTGTTTCTGTGTCATTTTCAAAAATACCATTAACAGCGCTAACTATTCCTTCTTTTCCATCATAATATTTTACAATGGGTCGTTCGCCAGAACCTCTTTCAAGGCCTTTTATCTGGGGGATAATATCCTTTAGACGCTTGCTGTTTTCGTCTAAAACAAGTTTTTGCCTTTCTACGAAAGTTTCTAATCTTTCCGGTGGTTCGGCTTGATAATGGGTTTTTTTGCCTACGGTGTTTTCGCTAACCAAACCTTTTTTGGCCAAAGAATTCAAAACCACATAGACAGTTGGCCTTTTTAGTTTGGTCTTTTTTGACAAATCAAGAACCGAAGCGTTGTCTACTTGGACCAAAGATAAGTAAACAGTAGCTTCTTTATCAGTCAAACCTATATTTTGTAAGTATTTTTCCAACATTTCTCGCATTATACCATATCAGTCAAATTTGAGGGTTTAAATTGGGAGATATTGCAAAAAAGAGAGGATTATGCTATTCTAAATGTACGAAAATTATACGAAAGCGGCTAAAAGCAACGGAAATTTTCGGAAAAATATGTTAACCAAGAATAAAAAGCAAAGAATTATAAAGGAAGTCAAAATTCACGATACTGACACAGGTAGCCCTGAGGTTCAGATTGCCGTACTTTCGAGGAGAATTGATGATTTGGCTTCACATTTGAAAAAAAACAAAAAAGACAAACATTCCCGTCGTGGTCTTTTAGGTCTGGTGGCAGATCGTAAAGCTCACATGAAATATTTGGAGAAAAAAGACAAGAAGCGATATAATGCAATTGTTAAGAAGCTTGGTCTCAAAAAAACTTCTTAAAACTTTTTATCCGTCAGCTGACGGATTGTCCGCATTTTTATAAGTAATCCGCCTTGGGCGGACTAATCAAATTTTTATGTCAGTAATTAAACACAAAAACCAGCGAGTCGGTATTTTTATTGATACGCAAAATCTTTATCATAGTGCTAAGAATATATATGGAGCTAAAGTAAATTTTGATCAAGTAGTCAAAGAAGGCCTAGCTGGCCGTTCTTTGACCCGGGCTGTGGCTTATGTAGTTACTACCGAATCCGGCGAGGAAAAGGGTTTTTTTGAAGCTCTGAGTAAAATGGGTATTGAAACTAAAACCAAAGATTTACAAGTTTTTGCTGGTGGTGCTAAGAAAGGGGACTGGGATGTGGGTCTTGCTATTGATGCTATTAAAATGGCTCCGAAATTGGATGCAGTGGTTCTTATAACCGGTGATGGTGATTTTGTACCTCTGGTTGAATATCTAAAAAGCCAGGGCTGTCAAGTGGAAGTAGTTTCTTTTGGTAAATCTACCTCAGCCCGTCTCATTGAAGCTACCGATGACTTTGTGGATTTAGACCAAGTTCCCAAAAAATATCTCATAAACGGTAATGGTGTTTTTCGTAATCGGTTTAAATAAAAAATAAAATCCTGCTTAGACGGGATTTTATTTTTTATCCTCATATTTTCTTATAGAGAATTTTTATTTTTGATATAATTAATTCTTAATATGCATGTCGAAGATTCACAAATAAAAGATTTTGTCATTGATGCGGGTTTGATTTCTAAATCGGAGATAGAAGAGGTTGAAAAGGAATCGAAAACTAAAAAGAAACCAATAAGCGATATTTTAGTCGCTAAAGGTAAGTTTTCTGATGACGATTTACGTCGAGTACAGGCTTATATTTTAGGCATTCCTTTTATAAATCTCAAGGGTCAGACTTTAAACCGTGATATTTTAAACCTTATTCCTGAACCTATCGCTAGAAAGCATAATGTAGTGGCTTTTAGCAAAAAGGAGGATTCTCTAGAAGTAGCTATGCTTGATACTGATGATTTGCAGGCTTTAAATTCTATCAAAAAGAAAGTTGGTCTTAAAATTTTACCCCGACTGACCGATTCTGAATCAATGCGCAGTGCACTTTTACAATATCAAAAAAATCTAAAAGATGAATTTGGCGACATTATAAAAAATGAATCAGATGTTATAAAAACTATTTCTGAAAAAATGCCGGCTGAAGAAGCTTCGCCTGGCGATCTTAAAAAATTGGCTGAAGAACTTCCAGTGGTGCGCATTGTTGATACGCTTTTGAAACACGCGATTATCCAAAATGCTTCTGATATCCATATAGAGCCGATGGAAGATCAAATTCTAGTACGCTATAGAATTGACGGCATCTTAAACGATGCCATGATTCTACCCAAGCATATCGGTTATTCTCTGGTAGCTAGGATTAAGGTTCTTTCTAGTTTAAAGCTCGATGAAAAAAGACTGCCCCAGGATGGTAGATTCAAAATTGATTTAAATGGCGAAAAAGTTTCCTTCCGCGTTTCAACTCTACCGGTTTATTATGGAGAAAAAATTGTAATGAGATTATTGCGTGAATCAGTTTCTGGTTTTACTTTAGAATCTTTAGGTTTCCATGGAGAAGGCCTAGAGCTTCTGCATAAATCTCTTCAACGTACTACTGGCCTGATTTTAACAACCGGTCCGACCGGTAGCGGTAAATCTACTACTCTTTATACTATGCTTGATATTTTAAATACTCCTGATGTCAATATTTCAACTATTGAGGACCCGATTGAATATCAGATTAAAAGAATAAACCAAACCCAAGTCAAGCCCGAGATTGGCTTAACTTTTGCCTCAGGCTTGAGGACTTTAGTGCGTCAAGATCCCAATATTATAATGGTTGGTGAAATTAGAGACAACGAAACTGCTTCTTTGGCAATTAACGCTTCACTGACCGGTCATCTAGTACTTTCTACTCTACACACCAACTCGGCGGCCGGTGCCGTCCCACGTCTTATTGATATGAAAGTTGAGCCATTTCTTCTGATTTCTACTATTGATGCAATTATCGGCCAGCGTTTAGTTAGAAAACTTTCCAGCAAGACTGAAGAATACTATCTCTCAAAATCAGAAGTCGATTCAATCTCTAAAGCGGTAAATCTGGATAAGGTTTTAGAATTTTTGCGCAAAGAAAAGATTGTCAAAGAAAACGCTACTTGGGTTGAAATTCCTTTTCATAGACCTAAAAAAGAAGCTGGAGAAGAGGCTTTTAAGGGTAGAATTGGCATTTACGAAGTACTTAACGTTTCGTCTGCTATCAAAGATTCGATTATTAAAGGGGGAACTACCGAAGATATTGAATTGCAAGCTGAAAAAGAAGGCATGCTCACTATGATCGAAGATGGTATTTTCAAAGCTGCTCAAGGTTTGACCACTATTGAGGAGGTATTAAGAGTAATTTCGGAATAAAATGTCACTTTATAAATACAAATTCATAAAAGATGGAGAAGAAAAAGAAGAAACTAAAGAGTTTGCCAATAAAGCCGAATTATACAAAACCTTGCGATCTGAAGGAGCAGTTATAGTCTCGGCTGAAAAAGCCAAAAACAAAAAGAAATCATCTTTTAGTTTTTCGTTTGGTTCAAGAGTTAAAACCCAGGAGATAATTACTTTCGCAAAAAATCTGTCAGTAATGATAGATGCTGGGCTTTCAATTTCCAGAGCTTTATCAGTTTTGATAAAGCAGTCAAAAAACAAAAAAATGACTACTATTTTGGAAAAATTAAACTCTTCAGTTAATAGTGGGCAGACTCTTTCTAAATCTTTAGAAAATTATCCAAACATATTTTCTGGACTTTTTGTTTCCATGGTTAAAGCTGGGGAAGAATCTGGTAAACTTTCAGAATCTTTGTTGATTGTGGCTAGTCAGCTCGAGAAGAATAATACTTTAACTAAAAAAGTGAAAGGGGCCATGATCTATCCAGCAATAATTATATCTCTTATGATAATTATTGGTATAGTTCTTATGATTTATATGGTGCCGACTTTAACCGAAACTTTCAGAGGGCTTAATATAGAATTACCACTACCTACTAGGATAATCATTGCTATTAGCGATTTCTTAAGAGTGAATATCATTTTAACCTTTAGCGCTTTAGTGGTTTTATTTTTTGGATCTATAACTGCTCTTAAAACTCAAGGAGGTAAGAATTTTGTTGATTTTATCGCTTTACATACTCCTATTATAAAAAACTTAACCAAAGAGCTTAATTCTGCCAGAACTTCTAGAACTCTTTCCTCTTTGATTTCATCTGGAGTTGATATTGTTTCAGCTATAAATATAACTGGCGATGTTCTACAAAACCATTATTTTAAAAAATTACTTGCCAATTCAGCCAAAAAAGTAGAAACTGGGGAGCTTTTGTCAGTTACTCTTTCCGCTTCAGACAAAGGTCTTTACCCTGTTTTTGTTGGAGAAATGCTTTCTGTTGGTGAAGAAACCGGCAAAATGACAGAGATGTTGGAAAATATTGCCACTTATTATGAAGGTGAGGTCGATCAAAAAACTAAAGATCTTTCAACTATAATTGAACCTTTCCTCATGATACTCATCGGCATTGTGGTGGGTATATTTGCCGTGGCCATGATGTTGCCGACCTACTCTTTAGTTGATGCGATACAATAATTGAAAATTAAATGAAAATTAGAAATTTGAAATTAAAAAATAATAGAGGATTTACATTAGTTGAAGTTATTGTAGCGGCTTGCATTTTTGCGATAGTGGCAGGAGCTATTTTCCAAGGCTTTACTGCAGTGACTTCTCTTATGTCGGCTTCAAGGGACAAACTAGCGGCTATAAATCTGGTAAATAGTGAATTTGAATTAGTTCGTAATCTTTCTTATGCCGATGTTGGTATTCAAGGCAGTATTCCAGACGGAGTTTTATTAGCTACCTCTACTATAGTAAGTGATGGTCGAGAATTTATTGTAAATAGAACAATTCGAAATATAGATGATCCTTTTGATGGAACAATTGGCGGCGTACCTGATGATCTTTCCCCAGCTGATTATAAAATGGTGCAAATTTCTGTAAATTGCATTAACTGCAAAAATTCTTTGTCTTTTTCGGCAGTTTCTAATGTTTCTCCCAAAAATTTAGAGACGGCCTCAAACAATGGAGCCTTGCTTATAAAAGTTTTTGACGCCAATGGTAATCCAGTGCCCCAGGCTCAGATTCAGGTAGAAAATACAAGTTTGGGGATAAACATAAATGATACTACTAATAACAACGGCTTTTTGATAATTGTCGATGTGCCACCTGATTTAAACGCTTATAGGATTATTGCTACTAAACCAGGGTTTACTACTGACAGGACTTATCCTTCTACAGTAGCAAATCCCAATCCTATTAAACCAGATGCTACAGTTTTACAAGGTCAACTCACTTCAATTTCATTTATTATAGATAAAGTCAGCACAATAAATGTTTATTCAAGGAATTTACAGTGTATCCCTGTTTCTAATATAGAGTTTAATATTGCTGGCTCTAAACTTATTGGTACTAGCCCCGATATTTTAAAATTTGAAGGTAATTATACAACCGGTGCTTCCGGGTCTAAAGTTTTGAATAATATAGAATGGGATACTTTTAATTTTAAAATTGTTGGGGGCTTATATTTAGCTGGTACCAATCCCGCTTCGCCCTTTTCTATTCTACCGGATTCTGTTCAAGATGTAGATATAATAATTTCTACTGGTACACCAAACACTCTTTTAGTAACTGTAACTGATGGGACTACTTCACTACCGCTTTCGGGGGTAAAACTTACTCTTGATCAGGGTAGCAAGATTGACACAAGAACTACTGGCCGAGGTTATATGGAGCAAACTGATTGGTCAGGCGGTTCAGGCCAAACCGATTTTTCAGATCCTACTAAATATTGGGACGATGACGGTAATATAGACGCTTTTTCTCCAACTGGAGAATTGAAGTTGAAAAAAATTTTAGGAAGCTATGTTTTGTCTGGTGTGCTTTCTTCTTCCATTTTTGATACTGGCACCTCTTCTAATTTTACTAATATTATTTGGAATCCAACATCTCAACCACCGCAATCTGGAGTAGATAGCGTAAGGTTCCAGTTTGCTACTGCTTTGGAAAATACAGCTACTACCACTTGGCAATATCTTGGACCTGATGGCACGACAGGGACTTATTATACAACTTCAAACAATAATATAAACTCTGTTCACGATGGTGACAGATATTATAGATATAAAATATATTTAAGTACTTTAGTTACTAATAAAACTCCCAATATTGCTGACGTGGCTGTAACTTACACTTCAGGATGCGTACCGCCTGGTCAGGCTTTATTTATCAATCTTATTGAAGGGAATCACGATCTTCTTTTAGAAAGAACAGGTTACCAAACTAAAACTTTTGAAGTTAATATTATAACTAATGAAGAATGGAAGAGTATAGAAACTAATATGTTACCGAATTAATATGAGTTTTAATTCAAAAAACAAGGGTTTTACTCTAACAGAAACAATAATAGTCATAGGCATTGCCTGTATTATATTTATCGCGGTTTTTAATTTCGGTCAGAGTATTTTTTCCTTTAATTTATTTGCTCAGAATACTCTTAATGCTCAAAATGATGCTAGAAGGGTTCTTAAAGTCATGGTCGCTGAATTAAGAAAAGCTTCCCCCTCAAGTTTAGGCGCTTATCCTATTGCTTCAGCTGAAGATAATTCTGTAATCTTTTTTTCTAATATTGATGATGATAATTATAAAGAAAGAGTCAGATATTTTTTGGATGGCACTACTTTAAAAAAAGGAATCATTAAACCATCAGGGATACCATTGTCTTACCATTTCGATAGTGAGGAAACTTATACTTTAATTAAAAATATCGATAACGGAGCTGTTCCAGTATTTGATTATTTTGATTCAAGTTATACTGGTACTAGCACACCGCTTATACAACCAGTTGCTACAACTCAAGTGAGATTGATCCGCATAACTCTTAATTTAAATAAAAATCCAGACAGACAAGATCCTTTAATTGTTCGAAGTCAAGTATTTTTACGTAATCTAAAAGATAATCTATGAAAATTAATTTTCAATTTTCAAATTCCTACCTGCACAAGCAGGTCAAATTCCAAAGGCAAAATGGTGGTTTGCTTATACCAATAATTATTTTTACTGCTATCGCTTTGATTATAATCACTGGTATAATGAGCTGGACTAGGATTACCATAGAAGCTAATAGACAGCTTATAACCAGAGAAATGACCATTCAACTAGCAGAATCTGGTATAGATTATTACAGATGGCATCTGGCTCATGACAAGGATGATTTTCAGGACGGAACAGGAAACCCCGGTCCTTATGTGCATCAAGTTTTAGATAAAGACGGTAATATTGTGGGGGAATTTAGTTTAGATATAACTCCACCGTTAATGGGTTCTACCAAATTGTGTATTGAATCAACCGGTAAAGTTGTTGGATCTCCAATTGAGAGAGTTATTAGAGTGGAAATGGCTATACCTTCATTGGCGAAATACGCAGTAGTTGCTGGTAGTGATAATATGCGCTTTGGTGAAGGTACCGAAGTTTTTGGTCCTATCCACTCAAATCAAGGTGTTCGTTTTGACGGTTTGGCTCATAACATAGTAACTAGTGCTCTTTCTGTTTGCGATGATCCAGATCATACTGGAGACAATGAATTTGCCGTTCATACTCATGTTAATCCACCGCCTGGTTCTGGAGTGGATGACACCTTTCGTCCATTAGAAGCACCACCAAATGAAATAACTTCTCGGTCTGATGTTTTTGAGGTTGGTAGAAAATTCCCAGTACCGGCTATAGATTTTGTAGGCTTAACTAATAATTTAGCAACTATAAAAACTAATGCTCAATCCGAAGGTGAGTATTTTGCTCCTTCTGGTTCTCAGGGGTATCAAATTATATTAAATAATGATGATACTTTTGATGTTTACAAAGTAACTTCTCAAGCTAATCCATCATTGTGGTGTTTTGATACATTGGGACAGAGCGGTTGGAGTACTTGGAGCATCCAGAATAAAACTTTTATAGGTAATTTTGTCATTCCAGATAATGGTTTAATATTTGTAGAGGATAATGTTTGGATAGAGGGAATTATAAATACTGCCAGAGTAACTATTGCTGCGGGTCGATTCCCAGATAATCCAGCTAATCGGCCTCAGATTATTGTAAATAATGATTTACTATACACTAATTATGACGGCAGTGATGTAATCGCCTTAATTTCTCAAGGTAATTTAAATGTGGGGCTTATATCAGAAAATGATTTAAGAATTGATGCGGCTTTAGTTTCTCAAAATGGTAGGGTGGGCAGATATTATTATTCAAGTTTCTGTGCTCCTTATGATATAAGAAATTCTATTACTCTTTACGGCATGATTGCTACCAATAATCGTTATGGTTTTGCTTATACTAATGGGACTGGTTATCAGATCAGAAATATAAATTATGATGCCAACTTACTTTACGGTCCACCGCCGTCTTTCCCCAGAACTTCTGACCAGTATGAGATTCTTTCCTGGGAGGAAATTTAGGGTATAATACCCTATATGAAAAAACGCAATTTAGTTATCGCCAATTGGAAGATGAATCCTGGCTCTCTAGAGGAAGCCAAGAAAATCTTTAATACTGCCAGAGATTCAGCTAAAAAGTTCAAAAATATTGAGGTGGGAATTTGTCCGCCTTTTGTTTATCTGGCGCTTCTTTTGAAACTCCAACATCCAAAAAATTTGTTTTTTGGTGCCCAAAACTTAGCTAGTGAGATAGGAAGAGCTTTTACGGGTGAAGTAAGTGCGGAAATGATAAAAAATATAGGCGCCGAGTTTGTCGTCATCGGTCATTCTGAAAGACGAGCTATGGGTGAAGATAATGAAATCATAAGCCAAAAGCTAAAAATCGCTTTTGATAGCGAATTAAAGCCGATTTTATGTATTGGCGAGCTCGAAAGAAGCAAAGAAGGTGAGCATTTAGCTTTTTTGAAAAAGCAAATTAAAGAATGTTTATCTGATTTACCCAAAAAATATTTGATAGGCATAACCATTGCTTATGAGCCGATTTGGTCTATCGGCAAATCTTACAAAGAAGCTATGACACCGACTGATATTCACGAGACGGTTTTATTTATTAAAAAAATAATAACTGACTTGTTTGGTAGAGAAATTGCTGACAGCGTGAGAATAATTTATGGTGGCTCAGTTGAAGCGGAGAATGCTGCCGAGATTATGGAATACGGCGCTGTGGATGGCTTATTGGTTGGTCATGCCTCTCTCACCGACCAATTTCCAAATATTCTAAAAAACATGGATTTGAAGAGATAAATTAAATAAATTTATGATTCAAATATTAAAAATTTGGTTTTTAATCTAACAAATGAATTAGATTCTTATATTAAAAAATGAACTCTTTTTCTATCCACAAAAATATAGATAAATTTATTGATTCTTTGTCTAGAGAGGAAAGAGATAAGGTTGATTATGCGATCGAAATGCTTGAAATTAAAGAATACAAAATAGAAATGCCTTTTAGCAGAAAAATTGAAAAAGATCTTTACGAATTAAGAATAAAAAGTTCTAAAAATATCAGAATATTTTACACTTTTCATGAAAATAAGATTGCTTTGCTTCATATAATAGGAAAAAAGTCCCAAAAGCTTGTTTTAAAAGATTTGAATACTGCCAGAAATCGTTTGAAATGGTTGAAACATTAATAACATATATGTTATCATATATAGTATGAAAAAATTAACAAAAAAAGACAAGGAACTTGGGTATCAAATGATGCCTTTTTCTAAAATAAGAGCAAAATGGATGAAAGACCCAGAATACAGGAAGCTCCATAAGGCTTCAGCTTTTGAGTTTGAAATATTGAAAGCGATTATAAAAGCTAGAGCTAAAAAGAAAATGTCACAAAGGGAATTAGCTGAAAAAATTGGGGTTAAACAATCGGCCTTAGCCCGTTTTGAATCTGGTAGATCCAATCCAACTTTAGGTTTTCTTAAAAAAGTAGTTTCTGGTTTAGGCTTAACGGTAACCGTAAAATAAATGAAATCGATAAAAGAAGCAGAGATAAAAGCAGGAACAAGGGTGTTTGTCCGAGTGGATTGGAATGTCGCTTTAGATGAGAGAAGAAAAATAATAAACGATGCAAGAATAAAAGCTTCTTTGCCGACTATAAGTTATATAAAAGAAAAGGGTGGAGTGCCGATTATTGCTAGCCATTTCGGTAGAAAGGGAGAGTCTATACAACCAGTTATTGAATTTGCCAAAAGTAAGTACCCTGAATTATCAGAAGGTGTCGAGTTTTTAGAAAACTTAAGACAAGACAAAGGAGAGGAGGAAAACAGCGAAAATTTTGCTAAAAAACTGGCTGATTTAGCAGAGATCTATATCAACGAAGCTTTCCCAGCTTCTCACAGGGAGCATGCTTCTATTGTTGGTTTACCAAAACTTTTACCCCATTTCGCCGGATTTAGATTTTTGGAAGAATACGAAAATCTCTCTAAAGTTTTTAAGCCAGAACACCCGTTTTTAGTGATTTTTGGTGGTGCCAAATTTGAAACTAAACTACCTTTGGTAGAAAAATTTTTAAACAAAGCTGATGATATTTTTATAGGCGGCGGTCTGCACAGCAGAGCCAAAAAAGACTCAGAAATGCAAGTAAAACTTGATGAACTCTCAAATAACCCAAAAATAATTTTTCCAGTAGGCAATGTTTGTGCTTTGGATGCTAATGCTGAAACTCTGGAAATTCTCAAAGAAAAAATAACCTCCTCCCGATTAGTTTTGTGGAATGGCCCGTTGGGTAATTACGAAAAAGGTTTTATTGCTGGCACTAACGCTTTAGCTAGAATGTTGGCTGACAGCTCTGCCTATTTGATTATTGGTGGGGGAGATACTTTGGCTACAGTTAGTCCCGAGACTGAATGTGACATTGCTGGTCATGGTTTTATTTCAATGGCCGGTGGAGCAATGCTTGAATTCTTAGCTGATGAGACTCTGCCGGGTATTGAAGCTCTCAATAATTAAAGATTTTCTTTGATTTTTTTGGCGTTTTTTTCGAAGTCTTTAGAGTTATCTTTAATTTTGTTATTAGGGAAAACCCAAATGTGGGCGTGCTCTACTTCATCGCCTATAATTTTTGACAGAATAAAATCTGTATTAAAAGCTTTTTGCTGAGCTTGGGCCACTTTTTGGACTACTGTGAAATATTCACCAATATTTCCTGGCACGCCTGTCTGTGCAGGAAGATCCCATACCCAACGATAGTGTTTTTTGGGTATTACTTGGCAATGACCGGCAGATTGAGGATTAATATCCAAAAAAGCCAAGAAATTATCATCTTCATAAACGATATGGGATGGAATCTCTTTTCTAACAATTTTGCAAAAAATACAATTTTCCATATCTTAATGCTATCATACCTTTTATGTCAAAAAAATACTCTATAAAACCTAAAATTTCTGATAACCTAGTGGAACAACTTTTACATAATAGGGGAATAAAAAATAAAGAAGATAAAGAAAAATTTTTAAACCCCAATTTTGAAAAACATCTTCATAATCCGTTTCTTTTACCTGATATAAGAAAAGCGGTAAGGAGAATTTTAAAAGCAATAGAAAAAAATGAGCGTATTGGTATTTGGAGTGATTATGATGCTGACGGTATTCCAGGTGGCGCTCTATTACACGATTTTTTTGAGAAAATTGGCTTTAAAAATTTTACTAATTATATACCTTGCCGTCATGAAGAAGGCTATGGATTGAATAATCAAGGTATAGAAGAATTGTCTAAAAACAAAGTCAAACTGCTTATTACAGTTGATTGCGGAACGAGAGATAATGAATGTGTAGAACAAGCAAAAAAATTGAATATGGAAATTATAATCACTGATCATCATGAACCTAGTGAAAAATTACCTAAGGCCTTTGCCATAATAAATCCAAAATTGAAGACATCAAAATATCCGGAAAAAATTCTTTGTGGCACTGGCGTTGTTTGGAAATTAATCGAAGCCCTTCGACTCACTATACTCTCTCAGGGTAAACTAAAATTTAAAGACGGCCAGCACAAATGGTTATTAGATTTGGTGGGACTTGCGACTATTTCTGATATGGTGCCTTTAGTCGGCGAAAATAGAGTGTTGGTCTCTTATGGCCTTTTAGTTTTAAGAAAAACTAAGCGACCGGGTTTAATTAAACTTTTTAAAAATTTAAGAATAAATCAACAGAATTTAAATGAAGACGATATTGCTTTTATGATAACTCCACGAATCAATGCCGCTTCTCGCATGGGTCATCCGATTGATGCTTTTAATTTGCTTGTTGCTAAAACAGAAGCAGAAGCAGAGAATTATGCTAAACATTTAGAAAATATAAATAAAGAAAGAAAAATTTTAGTAGCCAATATAGTTAAAGAAGCTAAAAAAAAAGCCAAAGAAAAGCTCGCTGATTCTGAAAAACCGGTTATCGTTTTGGGTAATCCAGATTGGCGACCGGCAGTTTTGGGTTTGGTAGCCAATTCTCTGGTTGAAGAATTTGATCGACCGGTATTTTTATGGGGGCGTTCCGCCTCCGCAAAAACTGCGGCGGACAAGGAAAATGGCGAAATATTAAAAGGTTCATGTAGATCAGATGGTAAAACTGATGTAGTGGCTTTGATGGAGAAAACTAAAGATCATTTTTTGGAGTATGGAGGCCATAAAATGTCCGGTGCTTTTTCAGTTGATTTTGAAAAAATCCATGATTTAGAGAATGCTTTAATTGAAGCTTCAACGGCTCTGCCTAAAAAACCAGAAGAAATTTTAGTTGATGCCGAATTAGAATTAAAAAAAATTTTACCAGAAAAAGTTGAAGAGATATTAAAACTAGCGCCTTTCGGCATCGAAAATGAAAAACCGCTTTTTATTTTTCCTAACGTTATTCCAGAAAAAATTAATCGTTTTGGTCGAGCTTCAGAACATCTTTCAATAAATTTTCGTGATGGAACCCATTCACTTCGAGCCATCGCTTTTTTTACTTCTCCCGATCAGTTTGGCGAGTTACTTCAAGAAGGTTTGAAAACCAATTTGGTGGCCAACGTTGAAAAATCTTTCTGGAATGGCTCTTCCGAAATCCGTCTCCGCATCATTGATTTCTTCTAATATTAGTATGTTAAAATAAGTTTCATGATAATAATTTATACAGATGGATCATCGCGAGGTAACCCAGGCCCCGGTGGATATGGAGCAATTATTTTCAGTGGAGATAAGGTAAAAGAAATTGGCGAGAGATTTGAGGAGACAACCAACAACCGTATGGAGATGACAGCAGCTATTAAAGCTCTGAAAAATACACCAGAAAATTCGGAGATTGAGCTTCACACTGATTCAGAATATTTAATGAAAGGTATTACTCTTTGGATAAATAATTGGCAGCAAAATAATTGGCGGACCAAAAATAAAAAACCAGTTTTAAATCAGGATTTATGGCAGACACTTTTAACAGAAACTAGTAAAAGAAAAGTTGAATGGAAAAAAGTTTTAGGCCATTCTGGCCATAAGTTTAATGACCGCTGTGATGAGATCGCCACCGCTTTTGCCGATAGAAAAGAAGTTTCATTATATGAGGGATCAAAATTTGATTATGAGAGTGAGGCTTTATGATCTATTCATTTATCGTTTCATTTATTTTAGGTCTTATTTTTGAAAATTATTTTAATTTTGGTTTTGCTTCTGGGATTTTAATACTATTTCTTGTCCCAGTTTTATTTTTAATTTTCTCTGGCAAATTTTTTTCAATAGCCGTTTTACGTAAATCAGAAAAAATTATTTTAATTATATTTCTAGGTTTAGGTTTAGGAATTTTAAGATTTAGTTTTGTAAATAATTCTCCCGATCAAAATCTTTTAGAACTTGTCGGACAAAAGATTTCTTTCGAAGCGCAAATTGTAAGCGAGCCAGATCTGCGCGACAACTCTGCTCGTTACACAGTCTCAACAGATTCCAATTCTAAAATTTTATTAATTACTGATCGCTTCCCTAAACTGCAGTATGGTGATCATATAGAAGTTTCTGGAGAATTAAATTTGCCAAAAAATTTCGCAAACGATAACGGTTTGGATTTCGATTACGTTTCTTATTTAGCCAAAGATAAAATTCATTTTATTATTTACTATCCGGAAATTAATCCCATTTCGTCCAGTTCCACTGGACTTCACGGGACAAGAAAATTAGTTTCTTTACTTTATTCTTTGAAGAATATTTTCATAGAAAATATTTCTAAAGTCGTACCTGAACCAAACTCCTCACTACTTGGCGGATTAATTTTTGGCGTTAAACAATCCTTAGGTCAAGACTTATTGGATGATTTTAGGGAAGTAGGGCTTATTCATATTGTAGTGCTCTCGGGTTACAACATTACTATCATTGCCGCTGGCATTTTTTATGCCACCGGATATCTAGGCAAAAGGAATTTAGGATTTTTAATAAGCGCTATTTTTATTCTACTCTTTATGTTGATGGTAGGTTTGGGAGCGACAGTGGTGCGGGCCGGTATTATGGCTTTGATTGCCATACTGGCTAGATTTTTGGGTCGACCGGCGGCCGCTCTGCGCTGGCTTTTTATCGCTGGACTTGTGATGCTTGTTTGGAATCCAATAATTCTTTTTTACGATCCATCATTTCAACTTTCTTTTATGGCAACCTTGGGGTTAATTATTTTCAGCCCGTCTATTTATTCTTTTATTTCCAAACATAAAATCAAAAAAATTATACCGGAAAAATTTGGCATCCGAGAAATTGTAGCTTCAACTATTGCCGTCCAATTTTT
Organism: Candidatus Zambryskiibacteriota bacterium; assembly: GCA_016932555.1. Taxonomy (GTDB): domain Bacteria; phylum Patescibacteriota; class Minisyncoccia; order Phycocordibacterales; family WO2-35-19; genus WO2-35-19. The sequence goes on along the minus strand of JAFGCQ010000022.1, from coordinate 20,964 downwards.
TATTCTGCCTATTTTAATTAAAATGGTCGGCTTTGTTTCTGTTGTTTCTTTCATTGTTAACCCGATTGTTTTGCCTTTAGTGCCATGGGCGATGACTCTCGGCGCTTTAACCGGGGCCCTTGGCATTTTGCCGATTATTGGCGGCTTGATTTCTTGGCCGGTTGGTGTGCTTTCATATTTTCTTACTCAGATCATAATTTCTATCACTGAATTTGCCGCGTCTCTTCCTCTCGCCACTTTGCAAATAGGCAGTATTTCTTTTTGGGTAATTATTTTGTGGTATGCGTTTTACGGTCTCATCAATTATAAAATTAAAAAATCTAACCTGTCCCCATCCCTTCCCTTACATTAAGGGAAGGGTGACTATATTTTTGGGTTTCAACTGCATATTAAAATTCTCGCGTGGTTTCCCCCTTAAAGTAAGGGGGATTAAGGGGGTTAGAAATATTTCATTTGATTTTTTAAAAATTCAGAGTAAACTCTAATCAGAAAAAACAATACCTAATCCCCGGCATTGTGCCGGCCTAAGGAGTGTCAAAATTAGGAGGTTAGCTATGGCTAACGAACCAAGCATGAAGCAGGGCAGACAAATTAACAGTTTCTTTGAAAATCTCTCAAGAGAAGCTGTGACAACTCTTATAAATTCTGGAATTCTTAGCGATCTAAGTAAGGCTCCAAATTTCAGTAAAATTGACAGGGAGAAATTCAGGGAGGTAATAGGGTTAAGAGTGTTGCCCAGAGCCGAACAGATGAGGGGAAAAGAGGAGTTGAAGGAAATAATACTTCCGTTTGCCTTGTGGCATTATAAAAAAAGAGGAAATATTCTAAGAAGAACTGGACGCTTTTATGACAAAGGAACCAAAATTCATATAGGCAGACCTGTAATTATGCGATACGAACCGAGCTTCGGAGAAAAAACAGCTCTATTTGTCCCTTATCAATTTAATGAAATGAGAGGTTTTTTTAAAGCAAACGGTCTTCTTAAGTAGGTGTAGAACCAAACCCCGAGGATTTCGGTAGAAATCCTCGGGGTATTTTTATATACACTATTCACGATCGTGCAGAATGTTATACTTTACCATCAACAAATTCCACGGCTGTGGAATTTGTTGATGGGTGTTTATTTTGTAGCGTTGGCAAAGTTTTGTTCAACAACAGACCAATTTAAGTTATCAAAGAAATCGTTAATATAATCTTTTTTGCCGGAGGGTTTATAGTCGGCTACAAAGGCGTGCTCCCACATATCAAGAGCGACAATTATTTCGCAGGTAGCGAGCTGACCAATATGATGTTCATCTACCCAAGCGTTTAAGAGTTGATCGGTTTTTTTATCATAATAAAGCATAGCCCAACCTATTCCACGAGTTATCGCCATATTTTTAAATTTTTCTAGCCATTCATTAAAAATTCTAAAATCTTTTTCAATTTTCTTTTTTAATTCGTTATCTTCTTTTAAATCTCGAGGCCCGTTCTCTAAAGCTGAGAAATAATACTCATGATTTCTCATACCATCAAATTCAAAACCCAATTTTGGGTTTTCTTTTTCCAAAACGGTGTTAGTGTTTTTTACATAACCAGCGTAGAGCTTCAGATGCTCCTCAATAGTTTTTTCAGAAATGCCTTTTAATTTTGGCAGGTTGAATTTCTTTTCCTCAAATTTTTGCATAATATAATAATAACATGAGTAAGCCTTATAAACTTAGACTGATAACTCTCATAGTTTTGTTACTAATCGCGATTTTTTGTTTTACGGCTTCTCTTAATGAAGATCGTAAGGGAATTTTAACGGTAGCTTTTTTAGATGTGGGGCAGGGGGATAGTATTTTCATTGAATCTCCCAGCGGCAACCAGATGCTTATTGATGGCGGTCCAGGCAAAGCGGTTTTACGCGAGCTCAGCAAAGTAATGCCTTTTTACGATCGCTCTATTGACGTAGTTTTGGCGACCCATGCCGATCAAGACCACATAGGCGGTCTATTAGATGTTTTAAATAAGTATAAAACTGATATTTTTATAGAGTCTGGTGTGCCAAGTGAATCATCAACTTACAGGGAACTTGAAAAAATCATAGAAAAACAGGAAAAAAATCTTAAAAAAATATTAGCGCGTAGGGGTATGGTAATTGATTTGGGAGGAGGAACAATTTTAGAGATTCTTTTTCCTGACCGCGATCCGACCGGTATGGAGACTAACTCAGCTTCTGTAGTGACAAAATTAGTTTATGGAGAAAATGAATTCTTGCTGACCGGCGACTCGCCGAGTTCAATTGAAAACTATTTGGTTTCAGTAGAATCCCAAGGTGTCACCTTAGGATTAGAAAGTGATGTTTTAAAGGCAGGGCACCATGGCTCAAAAACTTCTAGTTCCGAAAGTTTTGTAGCAGCGGTTTCTCCAGAGTATGTAGTTATTTCTGCTGGTAAAGATAATCGTTACAATCATCCTAATCAGGAAGTTCTGGATATTTTAAATAATTTTGGCGCTGATATCTTGCGAACCGATGAACAAGGAAGGATTATTTTCAAAAGTGATGGGTTGAATTTAAGTCAAGAAACTGCAAAATAGCTTTTCTTACCCGTTAGAAATTTTCTTCGAAAATTAAATCTCGCTCAAAAACTATTTTGCAGTTTTTTGACAAAATTGACGCATCAAAAGCCTTTTATATTTGTATCTTTTTCTTACATTCTCTTCTTAGAGTAAAAGAGAGTTGAGGTGTTAGATTACTCCCGCTTCTTTGAGAGTGGCGTAAGCGCCTTTTTTTTGGATGGTTTTGATAGCTTTGGTGGAAAGAGTGAGGGTGAAAGATTTGTTGAGTTCAGGGACGAAAATTTTCTTTTTATGTAAATTAGCAAACCGCCTTGACTTACCGCAAGGGTTGAATTGAGTAGCTCGAGTTCGATTTGAATACGAGCCGCCTATCTGACTAGACTTACCTGTAATTGCGCACTGTTTCGCCATAACGACCATAATGCTATCATATAGATAGCCTTATAGCAAATTATGGAATTTATATTTATTATCTTTATCCTCATAATGTCGGTAGTTATCCACGAAGTTTCTCATGGCTATGCTGCCTTGGCTTTGGGTGATCCTACTGCTAAATACAGTGGTCGCTTAACTTTAAATCCTATCCGGCATCTTGACCCGGTGGGTTCTTTTATAGTGCCGCTCTTGGGCTATATGGCAGGAGGTTTTATTATTGGTTGGGCCAGGCCAGTACCTTTTAATCCTTACAACTTACGTAATAGCCGGTACGGAGAAGCTATAGTCGCAGTTTCAGGTGCTGCTGCCAACATCGCTCTAGCTTTGATATTTGGGCTGATTATTAGATTTGCTGCAAATTTCGGATTTTTAACTTCTGCTTTTTTAGGTTTAGCTGGTTATGTAGTACTTATAAATATAACTCTGGCTATTTTTAACTTGGTCCCTATCCCACCATTAGATGGCTCTAAAATACTTTTTTCTTTTTTACCTTATAGATGGCAACATATTCGAGAATCTCTTGAAAGATACGGGCTTATAATCGTACTTATATTTATATTCTTCTTTTGGCATTTATTAGTACCAATTATCAGTTATTTATTTTCTTTACTTACTGGAGTGGCTTTCTAAAAAAGATATGAGGAAAAATTCTATAACAAAATATATTATTACCTCACTCTGTATTTTTCTAATTTCTTTAAGTCTCTTTGTTTTTTCTTCTGGTCTTCTTAAAAATTTTTTTGGTGACCCCAATAAATATATCAATAGTCATTTTTCAGCTGAAGACATTAGGTTTTTTATTTTAAATGTTTTATTGATTTTTATCTTGCTCCTTATTTCTTGGATTATTTATCTACTTTTGTCAGTAGAATATAGAGCGGCGTCAATAGCTGGAGAAGAAACTGAATCAATAACGATATCTTTAACTCAATTTACAAAACTCTATGAAGAATCTCCCGTGCCATACGTAATTTTAGACGAAGCTGGTAATATTAATGACCCCAACAAGGCAACTTTGCGCTTTTTTGAAGCTTCACGTGAGGAAATTGAGGGGCAAAATCTTTTTTATTTTTGCTCTAAAGAAGATAAAGAAAAGTCAGAAAAACTTTTTGAATATTACAAATCTGATATGCCAATAAATAAAGAGGAACTCCAGTTTAATACCAAAAAAGAAAATCAAAAATTTGCTTTAGTTTCTGTGTTTTTGACTAAAGGTTTTGGGCCTTCAAATAAAGGATTAGCTACCATATTTGATATAACTGAGCGTAAAAAATTGGATAAAGCTAAAACCGAATTTCTTTCTTTAGCTTCTCACCAACTTCGAACTCCAACGGCTACTATTAAATGGTATGCAGACATGTTACTTTCCGGTAGTTTAGGAGAATTTAATGAGAAGCAAAAGGATTATATCAACACAATACAAAAAGTGAATCAAAATATGATTGAAATCACTAACACTTTGCTTAACATATCAAAAATCGAAGTAGGTTCTATAAAACCTGAGAAAAAATTAGTCAATGTCAAAGAGCTTACAGAGAGTATATTTACTGAATTAAATCCCCAAATTAGCGAAAAAAACCTAAACATCAAAAAACAATATAATGATAAATTGAAAAATGTCGAAATAGATCCAAAATTCTTAAAAATTGTAATACACAATCTTATTTCAAATGCGGTAAAATACACACCAGAAGGAGGTACAATAAGTGTAAAATTTGAAGATTCTTCTCAAGGTAGAATGATTATTGTTTCTGATACTGGAATAGGTATTCCTAAAGCGGAACAAGATAAGGTGTTTAGTAAATTATTCAGAGCAGAGAATGCTCGCAATGTCGGTACTAGCCAAAGTTCTGGTTTAGGTTTATATTTAGTAAAATCTTTAATAGAGAATATGGGTGGTAATATTGAATTTTCTTCTATAGAAAATCAGGGTAGTACTTTTATTATAAGACTTTAAAAATTTAAAATTTAAAAATAGAAATATGAATCAAGAAAGACAAAAAACAGTTCTAATAATAGATGATGACAGTAATTTAAGGAAAGTTTTGGTTGATAAACTTAGCTTATCTGGCTTTAAGGTTGTAGGGGCTGGAGATGGAGAAGAGGGCTTAAACAAAGCTCTAGAAATTCATCCGGACATCATTTTACTCGATATTTTAATGCCCAAAATGGATGGTTGGGCAGTTTTAGGTAGTTTGAGGAGTGATGAATGGGGTAAGAACGCTAAAATAATAATGTTAACCGCAGTTGAAGATGCTAAAGCGGTGGCTAAAGCGGTAGAAGATGGCAGTTTCTCATATATTATTAAAACAGAAAACAGTATGAATGAAATGATTGAAAAGATTGAAGATGTCCTGGGGAGCAATTAAAAGGTTGCTTTTTTGTCTACTTTATATTAAATTACCCTAAGCTTTTAGCTCAAAGCTTAAAGTTTTTTTAGATGTCCACCATAAACCAATTAAAAAGAAAGAAAAGAAAAATTATTAGGCGTAAATCTAAAGCGGTAGCTTTGGCGCGTGGTTTTAATACCAAGAAGAACAAACCGGTGTATTACCCATCTCCCTTCAAAAGAGGAGTTTGCACTAAAGTTACTACCAAGACTCCCAGGAAGCCTAATTCAGCTATCAGGAAAATTGCCAGGGTACGTCTAACTAATGGCATGGAGGTAACTGCTTATATTCCAGGTATCGGTCACAATTTGCAGGAGCATTCAGTAGTTATGTTACGCGGTGGCAGGGTAAAAGATATTGGTGTCCGTTACACTATTGTTCGAGGTCGACTAGATGCGGGTGGAGTGGAGAATCGCAAAAATTCGAGATCAGTTTACGGTGTTAAAAAATCTAAAGGTTCAAAATAATTTTTATTAGCATCCTTCGATCTTATTTGTAAAATTCGCACATGAGAGGAAAAGTTAAAAATAGAAATATTCCAAAGCCGGATATAAAATTCAATTCTCCTAAAATTGAAAAGTTTATTAATTACATAATGGAACGTGGTAAAAAGAATACTGCCCGCAAGATCGTTTATAAAGCTTTTGATTTAGTTAAAGAGAAAGCTAAAGTTGAAGATCCGATGGAAATTTTTGATGCTGCTCTTAAAAATACTGGTCCCACTATGGAAGTACGCTCTCGAAGAGTTGGTGGTGCCAACTATCAAGTGCCAAGAGAGGTTAGACCAGAAAGGCGAACCTATCTTTCAATGAAATGGATTATCGATGCTGCTAAAGCTAAATCGGGGGCACCGATGACCGAGCGGCTTTCTGAAGAAATAATTTTGGCATCTAAAAACGAAGGTGAAGCTGTGAGGAAACGCGAAAACGTCCACAAAATGGCCGAAGCCAACAAGGCCTTTGCCCACTTCGCTTGGTAATTTTGCATCTATTATATTTTTAGTGTATATTTTTATTGTCCGCCTTGGGCGGATTTTTATCTAAAATATTTTATAATTAAATTTATGCAACGCGACTACCCATTAGAAAAAGTTAGAAATTTCGGCATTATTGCCCATATTGATGCGGGGAAGACTACTACCTCCGAACGTATTTTGTATTACACAGGAAGTCAGCATAAAATCGGTGAAGTACACGAAGGCGAGACAACCACTGACTGGATGGCTCAAGAGAGAGAAAGAGGTATCACCATAACCGCTGCAGCTATCACTTGCTTTTGGGCTCCTACTTATACTCCAGAGGCTCACAAGAAAGATATAGATAAAAAGTTTCGCTTTAACATCATTGACACTCCGGGCCATATTGATTTTACCGCTGAAGTGAAGAGATCTATGAGAGTATTAGATGGTGCAATCATTGTTTTTGATGGCGTAGCTGGAGTAGAACCTCAATCTGAGACTAACTGGCGCTATGCTGAGGAGGCATCCGTACCTCGTCTTTGTTTTATAAATAAACTTGATCGCACCGGTGCTAATTTTGAAAAATCTTATCAATCTATTTTAGCAAGACTTTCCAAGAATGCGGTTCGTATGCAGATTCCCACAGGTGAAGAAGATAAACACGAAGGCGTGATAGATCTTTTAACCATGAAAGGTTATAAATTTGAAGGCCAGTTAGGCAGTGAAGTAATTGAAATTGAAATTCCGGCAGAGCTTAAACCTGATGCTGAAAAATATCGAGGCGAGCTTTTGGAGAAAATTGTAGAGAATGATGAGGAGGCCATGAACAAATATCTAGGTGGCGAGGAAGTGCCCATAGAAAATTTGAAGAAAATACTAAGAAAAGCAGTTATCGAAAACAAAATCTTTCCAGTTTTTTGTGGTTCGGCTTTGAAAAACAAGGGTGTCCAATTGATTTTGGATGCGGTGGTTGATTATTTACCTTCGCCTTTGGATATCCCGGCCATTAAAGGTATTGATCCCAAAACCGGTGAAGAGATCGAGAGACATCCTTCAGATGATGAACCCTTTGCCGCTTTAGCTTTCAAGCTTCAGGCCGATCCGTTCGTTGGTCAATTAACTTTCTTTAGAGTTTACTCTGGCACCATTGAAGCTGGTTCCTATCTCTATAATGCTAGCACTGGTGACAAGGAAAGATTAGGCCGCATTGTGCGTTTACAGGCCGACAAGAGAGAAGAGGTGAAAAAAGTTTTTGCTGGTGAAATTGCCGCCGCTGTTGGCTTGAAGGGGGCGAAAACTTCTCATACTTTTTGTGATGAGGAACACCCGATTATTCTTGAGGAAATTACCTTCCCTGAGCCAGTGATTTCTTTGCGTATTGAACCGAAAACTAAGGCTGACCAAGAGAAAATGGGTTTAGCTCTTAACCGTCTAGCTGATGAAGATCCAACTTTCCGCATAAAATCTGATCAAGAGACTGGCGAAACTGTAATTATGGGCATGGGCGAATTACATTTGGATATTTTGGTGGATCGTATGAAGAGAGAATTTAATGTTGAAGCCAATATCGGTGCCCCACAGGTGGCTTACAAAGAAACTATCACTGGCAAAGCTGAAGCGGAAACCAAATACATTAAACAAACTGGTGGTAAGGGTCAATATGGTCATGTTAAATTAAATGTTAAACCACTGGAACCAGAAGTAGAAGGTAAAAAGAAACAGAAAAATGTTCATCGCTATGATCATTTCGAATTCATCGATTCTATCAAAGGTGGCATTATCCCATCAGAATTTATTCCAGCCGTGGAAAAGGGTATTAAAGAAGCTATGGATCGTGGTATTGTAGCCGGTTATAAAATGATTGATATTTCCTGTGAGCTAACTTTCGGTTCTTATCATGATGTTGACTCATCGGAAATTGCTTACAAGATTGCCGCTTCGCAAGCTTTCCAAGAAGCAGCTAAAAAAGCTAAGCCGGTTCTCCTAGAACCAATTATGAAGCTAGAAGTCTTAGTACCAGAAAAATTTATGGGTGATATTACTGGTCATCTTTCTTCAAAGCGAGGGTTGGTTGAAGGTATGGAAGACCGGGCTGGACTTAAAGTTATTAAAGCTAAAGTTCCTTTAGCTGAACTCTTCGGCTATGTTACCACTCTGCGTTCCATGACCGAAGGTCGTGGCAACGCTAATATCGAATTCGACCACTATGCTATCGTGCCTGTTAACGTCGCTACTTCTATCATTGAAGCGAGGAAATAGTCTCTAACCTCCCTAGCCCTCCTTACTCTAAGGAGGGGATAAGGCAACCAATCTTTTAGAGTTTAGAGAGAATTATAAATATGAGGCACCCCTCCCTTAAAGTAAGGGAGGGGATGGGGGTAGGTTAGAAAAAAGTGCATAGATGTGTTATATTGCTTTTATTATAATAAACGCGAGATATCCAATTTTTGAGTATTTTTGTTTCTAAGATTTGGAAATAAAAACACCCAAGAATTGATCTCGTTCAATAGGTGTATGAAATCTAAAAAATTTGAAGTTCCTTTTAACGGCGAAAAACTAATCGCCGAATTTAGCGATTTGACTGAGAATGCCCACGGCTCGGTACTCCTGACTTTGGGAGATACTACTGTTTTAGTAACGGTGGTTATGTCTGAAGATGAAAAAGACGCTGACTATTTTCCACTTACAGTGGAATATGAAGAGCGTTTTTATGCTGCCGGCCAAATTTTGGGTTCGCGTTTTGTAAGGAGAGAAGGGCGACCTTCAGATGAAGCTATTCTATCTGGCCGCATTGTGGATAGGACTATCCGTCCACTCTTTAATCAAAAAATGAGAAACGAAGTACAAGTGGTAGTGACAGTGCTTTCTTTGGGTACTTATGATCCTGATGTTTTGGGAGTTATCGGGGCTTCGCTAGCTCTTGGCGTTTCTCATATTCCTTGGAGTGGTCCAGTTAGCGCAGTGAGGATCGGCAAAATTAAGAATAGTGATGAATTTGTCGTAAATCCTTCTTATGAAATTAGAAACAGCGCCGATTTTGAGATAGATACTCTCGCTTGTGGTAAAGATGATTTGATCAATATGATTGAGATCGGCTCTAACGAGGCTTCTGAAGAAATGCTTGTAAAAACTTTGGAAAAAGCTAGAGAGGAAATTGTTAAAGTTCAGAATTTTCAAGCTAAAATTATCAAAGAAATAGGTAAGGAGAAAATAAAAATAGAAGAGAAAGGAATCCCGGCAGATTTAGAAAAGGCTTTTAATAAAGAAGTAATAGCAAATTTGGGAGATATTATTGGCGAGCCAGGTAAAGCTAAAATTTATGAATTACATAAAAAGTGGTTTTCTTATCTAGAAAAAAACTTACTTGAGGCGAACAGGAAATTAGCAGGTCAACTTTTTAATGAGGCTATTGATAATTTTGTCCATAAAATCTCTCTAGAGCAGAATAAAAGAATAGACGGTAGAGATTTTGATGAAGTCAGAAAACTTTACGCCAAGGCTGGTGGAGTGTCACCTATACTACATGGTACCGGAATTTTTTATCGTGGCGGTACCCATATTTTTTCGGCTCTAACTTTAGGAGGTCCTAATGATTCGCAAATGATTGATGATATGGAAACCAAAACAGATAAAAGATTTATGCACCATTATAATTTTCCACCGTTTTCTGTAGGCGAAACTGGTCGCATTGGCGGCACTAATAGAAGAATGATCGGCCATGGCAACTTGGCTGAAAAAGCTCTTTTGCCGGTGATTCCAAGTAAAGAAGATTTTCCTTACACTATTCGTTTAGTCTCCGAAACTCTTTCCTCAAATGGTTCTTCTTCTATGGGTTCAGTTTGCGCTAGCACTTTAGCTCTAATGGACGGTGGTGTGCCAATAAGGAAACCAGTAGCCGGCATTGCTTCAGGTGTGATGCTAAGCTCAAATGGTCAATATAAAATTCTAACAGACATCCAAGGGCCTGAAGATGAGCATGGTGATATGGATTTTAAAGTAGCTGGTACTCGAGATGGGGTGACAGCAGTGCAGATGGACGTTAAAGTGAACGGTATTCCGATAAATATTTTAGCTGAAGCTTTTGAGAAAGCCAAAAAAGCTCGGTTGGAGATTTTAGATGTTATTAATAAGGAAATTAAAGAACCTCGTGCTGAAATTTCTCCTCGAGCTCCTAAAATTGTTATGATCAAAATCCGACCAGATCAAATTGGCCAGGTTATTGGTTCTGGTGGCAAAGTTATTAATGAAATCAAAGACGATACTGGCACAGAAATTGATGTTGAAGATGATGGTACAGTTTATATAACTGGGGAAACTGTTAGTACTGAAAAAGCTCGAGCTGCTATTGAACAAATCGTTAAAGAATTTAAAGCAGGTGAAAAAGCTATAGGCGAGGTAGTTAGAGTAGCTGATTTTGGTGCTATTGTAAAACTTGGACCCAAAATTGACGGTCTAGTTCATATTTCTGAGATTGCACCCTTTAGAATAGATAAAACTGAAAATTATCTTAAAGTTGGTATGAAAGTACCTGTAGTCGTCAAAAGTGTTGATGCTATGGGAAAGATAAAGTTATCCATAAAAGATGCTGATCCAAACTTTGTTAAGAAGGGTAAATAAGGTAAAATATTTACATGGATCCCGAAAGTAATAATTCTCAAAATTCTTCAAGTAAATTTGGTAGAGTTATAAAAGCTTTACATAATAAAGTTAAGATACCTTCTCTGCGAACTTATCGCGGAGATGTTTCTGATTTTATAAAACAAAAAAATGAATCAGTAATGTCTATTACTGTTAAAGAAAAAAAACGGCAGCAAGAGAGAGAAGAAAAAACCCAGGAACAAGAAAGAATAAAAGAACAGATGAAAAAAGAGGAAAAAGAGATTAATAAAAAACAAAGAGAAATTGAAGAACAGAGAAAAAAAGAAGAAGAAAAAATTGCCAGAGAACAGCAAGAAATGCAAGAAATACAAAGAAAGCAAATAGAAGAAGAAAATGAGCAAGAAAATAAAAAAATTGAAGAAGAGAAAATAAAAGAAATAGAAAAAAGAGTTCAGGAACGTAAAGAAATGGAAGAAAAGCATAGAATAGAACAAGAAAAAATTCTAGAAGAAGAAGCAAAAATAAAGAAAAAAATTGAAGAGGAAAGCAAAAAAATAAAATTACCCGGTAAAAATAAAAAAAATCTTTATACCAATATTATTATTTTAATTTCCAGCCTACTTTTAGTAACTGGAGGAGTATTGACAGTGTTATATGTCTTAAACTTTCTGAATACAAAACCGACCACTGACTTGTCTATAGAAGTTTCAATCATACCTTACAACAACATAACAACTCTAGCTAATGTAACTGAAGACAGTTTGGGAGTGGGTTTAAATAAATTAGCAACTGAAAACGGAGTTAATTTGGTGAAAATTTCAGATTCCAGTGGCGTTTCTTTAAAAACGGCAGAACAATTATTCAGTTTTCTGAACCTTTCTCTACCAGTTGGTTTAATTAGAACTTTGCAAGATAATTATAATATTGGCATTTTTTCCAAAGAAAACAGAAATTATCCGTTTCTTATTCTTACTGTTGATGATTTTGGGGTGGCTTTTTCAGCTATGATTGAATGGGAAAAATATATTTTTGAAGATTTAGCGTTTTTAAATGTTAAGCCTGAAGTTGATACAGAGGCCAATAATATTTCTAGATCAATAATTGAAAATGAATTAATTAATACAAACGAAGATGCAGATATTTTAATTAATCCAGAAGTTTTTGCTTGGAAAGACGTGATTATTAAAAACAAAGATACTAGGGGATTAGTTAATGGTAGAGGAGAAACTAAATTAGTCTATACTTTTCTTGATAAAAATACTATTTTGATAACTAATAATATTCATATTATAGGAAATTTGACAGATACTTACGCTTCTCGAGCAGTTGTCAGATGAGGACTTTGTGCTAGAATTGATATATGAATAGAGATGATATAGATATAGATTATTTTAAGGAAAAATTAGAAGAAGAACTCATTGAAGTTGAAAAAGAACTTAATGATCTAGGTCGTAAAAATCCTGATAATGAAAAAGATTGGGAGGCTGAGCCAACTCTCCAAAACGAAGAAACGGCCGATCCTAATGAAATTGCAGATAATATTGAAGAATTTGAGAGTAATACAGCAGTACTTAAAGAATTAGAAATCAGATACAACGATATTAAAGACGCTTTGGATAAAATTGATAAAGGTGAATATGGTAAATGTGAGGTTTGTGGTGGATCAATAGAGGAAGAGCGCCTTATTGCCAACCAAGCAGCTCGTACTTGCAAAGAACATATGAATTAAATATGAGTTACGCGAAGGTTCACAGTGCCCAAGCTTTTTTGTTAAAACCTTATATTGTTGATGTAGAAGCAGACCTTTCACGAGGTCTTAATTCTTTTTCTATTGTAGGGTTGGGGGATAAAGCGGTAGATGAAGCAAAAGATAGAATTAGCGCGGCAGTAAAAAATTCCGGTTTTGAATCGCCAAAATCTAAAAATCACAAAGTTGTTATATCACTCGCTCCGGCCGAAGTTAGAAAAGAAGGCTCTGGTCTAGATGTAGCTATTGCTCTCTCATATCTTAAAGCTTCGGGCGACATTATTTTTGATGCTGAAGATAAAATATTTTTGGGAGAACTTTCGCTTGACGGTCGACTCCGGCCAATAAAAGGTGTTTTGGCCTTTGTCAGAGAAGCCAAAAACAAAGGCTTTAAAGAAATATTTTTGCCGCTGGAAAATGCTAAAGAAGCGACTTTGATAGATGGTGTAGAGATTTATGGTGTGAGAGCTTTGAGTGAAATTATAAACCATATCATGCGAGAATCTGATATTAATCAGAAATTAAAACCAGAAAAAAGAAAAGCGATAAAAGATTTTGGAGAAATAATTCTTGACCTAGCCGATATCAAAGGTCAAGAAACGGCTAAACGGGCTCTTGAAATAGCGGCAGCGGGCGGACATAATATTGCACTTTATGGGCCACCGGGTACTGGTAAAACTATGTTAGCCAAGGCGCTCTCTGGCATCTTACCGCCGCTATCTTTCGATGAAGTTTTGGAGGTGACTGAAATTCATTCCATGGCTGGTAGCTTGGATGGCAATTTAGTGACAGAAAGACCTTTCCGTAGCCCGCACCACACAGCTTCACATGTAGCGATAATAGGTGGCGGTTCAAATCCCAAGCCGGGCGAAGTAACCTTAGCGCATAAAGGAGTATTATTTTTAGATGAATTCCCAGAGTTTGAAAACAAAGCCATAGAAGCGCTCAGGGAGCCTTTAGAGGAAAGAGTAGTTTCAGTTTCGCGAGCTAAGGGTACAGTTAAATTTCCGGCCCACTTTATTTTGATAGCGGCCATGAATCCATGTCCCTGTGGTAATTTTGGCATCAAAGGTAAGCCCTGTACCTGTTCGCCGATGCAAATCGAAAGATATAAAAAGAAAATCTCAGGACCAATAATAGATCGTATTGATATTTGGACTGAAGTTTCGCGGGTTGATCATGAAAAACTTACTCAAAAAGCAGAAAAGAGTGAAAGTTTACCAGCTCGAGCTCGGATAATAAGAGCTCGAAATATCCAGGACCTGCGTTTTAAAAAAACTGGACGTAAAATTAACACTAACTCTGAAATGAGTGCTCGAGATATCACTACAGTTTTAAATATTTCTGATGAAGTCAAAGATTTGCTCAACAAATCTGCTCGGGCGCTGGACCTCTCCGCTCGCTCCTATCATAAAATCATAAAACTAGCCCGTACCATTGCTGACCTCGATTCCTCCGACGAAATTTCTCCCAACCACATCTTAGAGGCGATATCTTATAGACCGAAAACTAGTAAATATTAATTTATAATATGGAATGGTTTATAAATGTCGCTATATTTTCAGCTTCTTGTGGAGTTTTATATTTATCTGGTGAGTTAGTTATTAGCAGTTTGGTTAGATTTTCTCGATTTTTAGGTCTTAAAGAATTTGTGGTTGCTTTTTTTGTTATGGCTTTTGCTGCTTCTTTACCTAATCTTTTTGTTGGTATCACTTCGGCGTTAGCGGAAATACCCCAGCTTTCTTTGGGTGATATTTTTGGTAATAATTTTACTGCTTTAACTTTAGCTGTTGCTGCTGCTATTATTTTTTCTCCTCAAAAAGAAATCCAAATCGAAAGTCAAACCATAAAAAATTCATCAATATTCGCTATTTTTACAGCAATTTTGCCAGTAGTGCTTTTAATTGATGGGGTTTTATCTAGAATTGATGGCGTGGTCCTTATTTGTTTTTTTGTTTTTTATGTAGGGTGGCTTTTTTCTAAAAAAGAAAGATTTTCAAAAGTCTATAAAGAAAATGAGCGAGGACTTTGGAAAAATATTTTAAAAGAGTCAGTAAAAAATGCTCTTAAGGCTTTGCTGGGGATTATTTTAGTTTTTATAGCTGCTAAGGGTATAGTAAGTTCATCCTCTTTTTTTGCTTTCAGTTTTAAATTACCAATAAGTCTCATCGGTCTTCTTATTGTAGGTTTTGGTAATGCTTTACCTGAAGTTTATTTTTCTATTACTTCAGCTAGAAGAGGAGAAACTTTTATGATTCTCGGCAATCTTTTAGGTTCAATAGTTATCCCAGCAACTGTGGTTTTAGGGATAGTTTCTTTAATCCATCCTATTGTTATCGAAAGCGAATCATTTCTTGTCGTCAGTCGTTTCTTTATGATTGCTGCTGCTTTGTTCTTTCTTATTTTTTCCAAAACTCATAATACTATAAGCAAAAAGGAAGGCATTTTCTTATTTATTTTATATGTTATATTTGTATTTTCTTTAATCTCATTTTTCTAGAATGAAAAAAACTAAAGCAAAAAATTGCAAAAAAACATTGCTAGTAATAATGATTGTTACTTTAATTGGATTGGCTGGCTCTATTTTTTGGGAAAAGGAAGCCAAAATTTTGTTTGTCGGAGATATGATGTTTGATCGGCATATTAGGAAAATGGTTTATGAAAAAAGTGGGGATTATATTTTTTCTTGCAAGAATTCAAAGGGGATAGTTTTGAGTGATTTTTTGCAGGGGGCAGATTTGGTGGTGGGTAATTTAGAAGGTCCAATAACCGAAAATGCTTCGGTCAGTATGTTTTCGGTACCGGAAACTCCTAATAATTACACATTTACTTTTCCGACCAATACGGCGAATCTTTTGGCTAAAAATAATATAAAGCTGGTGAGTTTGGACAATAATCATATCAATAATTTTGGCGAAAAAGGAGTTGAATCAACCAAAAAATATCTGATCGAAGCTGGTGTGGATTATTTCGATAAAGATTCAATCTACCGTACTAAAATTGGTGGTATGAAGATGAGCTTTATTTCTTATAACGAATTCCTGTCTGCGCAGGCAGGTAGCGGAGAAAATATAGAAAAAACTGCGGAAAAAATAAAAGAGGAAAAAGCAGCAGGCAGAACAGTTTTTGTTTACGCTCATTGGGGAGATGAATATATAGATCCACCTTGGCGAGTTAAAAATACTGCCAAAATTTTTGCTGAAGCAGGTGCTGACTTTATCATCGGCTCGCACCCACATATAGTGCAGTCTCATGAGCAATTTGGCGACACGGATTCGACAAGCTCACCGCAAGCAATAGTTTATTATTCTTTAGGTAATTTTATTTTTGATCAATATTGGAATGAAGAAGTTTCAACAGGTTTGGCTTTGGAAATAAAAATAAAAGGAGATAATGTGGAAATCATTGAACACCCCGTATCTCTCCTCGTCGATGGCCGTACCTGCTTAAATAAATAAAAATTTCCTTTATTTAATTAAAAACGCTGGCAGGAGCCAGCGTTTCTTGTAAAAAACTATTCAGGTCTTAACCAGATGACATCATAAGTTAAGACGCGATGTTCCCCTATGTATTTAGGGATTATACATCCAAAACGTCTGGAAATGAGAATATCACCAGGTCTGATCTTTTCTCTAAGTTCAAGCCTCCTGAATCTGACTATTTCGCCGCTTTTGGGGTGTTTGATTTCCGCAATAATTTCTGTATTCATGATTATTCCCTCCAGAATAATATCTGAATAGGATATTACATCATTTAATTAAAAAATAAAGCCGCCCCAAAGGGCAAATTATTTTTATACTTTTCAATTAACATTTCTTTTTTAGAACGACTCCATTTTTTAATTTGAGTCTCTCTTTTTCTGGCTTGTTGTAAATCAAGATGTTCTTCAAGAAAAACTATTTTAAAATCTGGAGTTCTTTTGGTGAACTGGGCACCTCTTTTGGAATTGTGTGTTGTCAGTCTCTTGTTCGGATTTTCTGTAATACCGACGTAAAGTTTATTGGAAGAATTTTTGATCATGTAAAGGAAATACATGAAATAATTGTAACAAATCTCTCGATTTCACTCGAGACAAGAAGTCCCTCGACTACGCTCGGGACACTCGACTCTAAATGTTAAATTAGAGAAGGTGGTTTACCACGAGCGAGGAGGGAATTTTGAGCGTAGCGAAAAATTCGCGACGAGTCGAGTGGAGATGGCGAGAATCGAACTCGCGTGCAACAAGGTATTTGGAAAATTTCTACAAGAGTTAGTTTATTTCATGAGTTTCGAGGATTTTAAGTATAAAATAAACAAAACCTTAAAATCTCTAGCTTCTAAAATTCAGAAAATAGCAAAGCGATTATTTTCCAAAGCCTCAGTTTTATTACACCAGAGTTCTCTTATGAGACATGAGAGAATCTGACGTCGCCTAGGCGAACTTAAAATTAAGTCCTAACGTAAGCGAAAGCAAAATCGTTAGCCGTAAAATACGGAGAACGAACTGCTTTGGTGATACTGTTTTTTGCAGTTATCTTTTGAAGCGGTTTTAAGAGTCACTTCATCTCTCTCTTGCATTTTACAAATTAATCTTATTGTCTAAGCCGATCATCCCCGCCAAATTTACCTGTAAGCGCAACGAGTAGCTGTAAATTTGAGTGTCCCGCCGAAGCTCCGAGTATAATGAGGAGCGAAGGAGGACTAGCTAAATTTGGCACGAACGACCAGCAACAATTATTCATATTTCAAGGATCTTTTTATTTCTCTTTCCGTGTCCCGTTTTTTAATAGTTTCTCTTTTATCAAACTTTTTTTTACCGCGGGCTACGGCAACTTCTACTTTTAATTTTCTGCCCTTATTATACACCGAAATTGGCACTAATGTCAATCTTCTTTGCCCTTCGACTTTGCTCAGGGTTTCTATTTCTTTTTTGGTCAGAAGCAGGCGGCGGTTGCGCAGAGGGTTGTAATCATTGGGGGTATTGGCTACTTGGTAGGGGGGGATTTGCATGCCTATTATGAACACTTCTTTACCTCGCACTGTTATATGGGCACCTTCCAAAGAACCTTGGCCTTTTTTTAGGGATTTAACTTCAAAACCCAGAAGCTCAATACCGGCCTCATGTTTTTCAAGGATTTCATAATTGAAATATGCTTTTTTATTTTGGATTAATGGCATTTATTATATAAAGAGCTCTGTCGAACTCGTCTTTAAATCATAGCATTTTTCTGCTATGATGTTTAAATTATTAGTAGTGAGCAAAGTCGTACTATGTCCAAGCAGAGCAAAAAAAATAATTCAAAGAAAGTACCTCTTAAAAACATACCCCAAAGTCCAAGAGGTTCATTTTTCGGTAATTTTTTGATCAGCATTCTGGTTTTGTTTTTTGTTATTTCTATTTATTCTTTGTTAATAGACAATAATGAAAAGGAAAAAATTAGTATTTCCGAGTTGGCTGGTTCGATAATGAACGGTGAAGTCAAAAAAATATCAGTAAAAAGCGGAGATATAGAAGCTACTTTTGTCGATGATTTAATTAAAATTAGCAAAAAGGAAGAAAATATTAGTTTAGCTGAAACCCTAGCTGCTTATGGTGTTACTCCAGAACAGTTGAATAAAGTTGAAGTAAACATAAATCAAGAAGGAGGATTTTTATATTGGTTAATAAACCTTTCTCCAATTTTGTTTCCCATTCTTTTTATAGCAGTTTTCATTTGGTTTATGGCTAAGCAAGTAAAAGGAGCAGGTATGCAAGCCTTTTCTTTCGGTCAATCTAGAGCGCGACTAACTAATCCCGATGATCAGAAGCAAAAAGTGACTTTCAAAGATGTGGCTGGCTGTAAGGAGGCTAAGGAAGAACTCTCTGAAATAGTAGATTTCCTGAAAAATCCGAAAAAATTTTTTGAGATCGGTGCTCGCATTCCCAAAGGTATAATCTTAATGGGTGCTCCCGGTACTGGTAAGACTCTTTTAGCTCGAGCAGTGGCTGGAGAAGCTGAGGTGTCTTTCTTTTCAATTTCTGGCTCTGAATTTGTGGAGATGTTTGTGGGAGTGGGTGCTTCTAGGGTGCGCGATCTTTTCCAAGTTGCTAAAAAAGCCGCTCCGGCAATTATTTTTATGGATGAAATTGATGCAGTGGGTCGTGTTCGTGGCGGGGGACTTGGTGGTGGTAATGATGAAAGGGAACAAACTCTGAATCAAATTTTGGTGGAGATGGACGGTTTTGAACCGAATGAAAAAGTGGTGGTTATGGCAGCAACCAATCGACCCGATGTTTTAGATCCAGCTCTGCTTCGTCCGGGTAGATTTGATAGACGGGTGACTATTGACTTGCCTGATCGGAGTGATAGAGAGGAAATTCTGAAAATTCATGCTAAAGAGAAGCCGTTTGCCGAAGATGTTAATTTGACTATTATTGCCGAACGCACCCCAGGCTTTTCTGGCGCCGATCTTTACTCGCTTATGAATGAGGGAGCGATCTTGGCAGCCAGAGAAAACCATAAAAAGATTTCCCAATTCGATCTTATTCGTTCGATCGAAAAAGTTATGCTCGGACCTGAGCGTCGAAGTCATATTCTTTCCAAAAAAGAGAAAGAGATTGCCGCCTACCATGAGGCCGGTCACGCTTTAGTGGCTAGCATTCTGCCTTATGCTGACCCAGTTCATAAAATATCTATTATCAGTCGCGGCAAGGCGGCCGGTTACACTCTCAAGTTGCCATTTGAAGATAGGAAACTTCAATCCAAAAATGAATTTCTTGATGATATCGCGATGTCTTTGGGAGGTTACGTGACCGAAAAGTTAGTTTTTGGTGATTTGACTACCGGTCCATCAAACGATTTACAAGTTTCAACGGCGCTTGCTCGGGATATGGTAACCAAATATGGCATGTCAGACACTCTAGGTCCGGTGGCGCTTGAAAGCAGTGAGGGCAAGGCACTTTTTGGTCGTGGAGTGAATGAAAGAGAATATTCTGAAAAAGTTGGTTCATCTATTGATGAAGAAGTTTCCAAAATAATGACAGAAGCACAAAGTAAAGCTGAAAAAATTATTACCGAACACCGGACAATTCTAGATGTTATAGCGAAAAGACTTATAGAAACTGAGTCCATAGAACGCGATGAATTTGAATCAATACTTATTACCAACGGTATTTCTCCAAAGAAAAAAGAAGAAACGGTTTAAGTTTTAAACCGCTTATTTTTGTGGTATATTTTTGCTATGCGCGATTAGCTCAGTTGGTAGAGCATCCCGCTTATACCGGGGCGGTCGGGGGTTCGAATCCCTCATCGCGCACAAATTATTTATGATATAATCTACTTATGCCACATTATGAAAAGACAACTAAAGATTCCCAAACAAAAACTAGAGATCAATACACGGTTGTTTTGGAAGATTTAAGGAGTGATTTTAAGGTATTTGGAGAAGGTTTAGGTTTGGTGGGAGATAAAGTAGATTGTGTTATCCAAAGAGTAGATGGTATTGACACGAGATTAGATGGTATTGATATAAGATTAGATGGTATTGACACGAGATTAGATGGTATTGATATAAAATTGGATAAAACAGATACAAGGTTAGAAAAAATAGAATCAAAATTGAATAAAGTGGAATCAAGTCTAGAAATATTAAAAGGCGAAGTTGCTTTGATTAGACATAATCAAATAACTCGTGACGAGTTTAAACTTCTTGAATCCAGAGTCCTTCATTTGGAGAAAAAACTTGCCTAAATTTAGAAGGCGGGTAACTTTTTTAACTGCAAATTAATTTCCAATGCAATAATAATTGAAATCCTTATCACAGGCAGTGTTTCCGGTAGTTGATCCATCTAGAAAAGTCCCAGACAATGAGTTTTGGAAAATAATACTATCTTTGTTTTCAATATAGATTCTAATTTTATAATTTTTTTGATCTGCAGAAGCTACATAACCATAACTATACTTATAATCATCTGCTGTTTTATAAAGAGGGTCTTGTATAGAGCATTTATAATATGGAGCCATCGCAACCGCATATGCTTTATTTATCCAATTAAACCCTATTTCTTTTATTGATTCGATACCTTTATTAACGAAAGTGGCGGAAATTAAACCTTCATTATTAAGAGTTTTTAATGTCTCAGACCATTGTTCTGGTATTTCTGGGCCAAAATTTATAGGTAAAGGAAGATGATTTGCTGGATATTGCCCATGAGCTAAATGATACATCTCCAAAGCTTTCTGAACCTCGCGAATTTGGGATATTCTATGAGCATCTCTGCCTCTAGCTCTAGATTGATTGGTAGAAGATATAACTATAGAGGCGATGACAGC
>JAFGCQ010000021.1 GCA_016932555.1 Candidatus Zambryskiibacteriota bacterium | reverse complement strand
CTGAAACTCGACCTCATGAAGTTGGAATCGCTAGTAATCGCGGGTCAGCTATACCGCGGTGAATACGTTCTCAAGTCTTGTACTCACAAATAAATGCGCCCGGCAGCGCATAAATCTAGATGGTTAAAGTCCATCCTTTTGATCAATAAAGATTGAAAGTAGTTGAAGGATAGGTCCAACTCCGTGAGGAATGGACTGAAGGATCCGGAAACAAAGTACAGCCCACAAATAAAAAACTGTATCGACCTATCGAAACGAGCGCGGTGAGGATAGGGAAGATATATTAAAAAGTTGTGTGGGATGTATGGAATAGAAATATGCGTAACCCGTGGGAGATCTCATGTGTTAGTGGAAAGTTATGCACATGAGAAGTCAGCTGCGTCGTAGTACTATGCGTCAAGTTATTATATAATTAGCGTATGGGAAGGACAAAACCGACAGTTTTAAGTGAGTATGTTGTTGGATTAACAGATGGAGAAGGTTGTTTTTATGTAAATTTAGGCAAATTTTCTTCTTACAAAAGCGGTTTTAGAGTTCAATTGCATTTCCATATAAAAATGCAAGAGAAAGATAAAAAGCTTTTGGAAAAAATCAAAAATACTATTGGATGCGGAGCTGTTTATTTCCAAAAAGAACAAAGGCAAAATCATTGCCAATGTTACAGATACACAGTCAGCTCTCAGAAAGATATTTTTGATTTAATTATTCCGTTTTTCAAACAACATCCTCTACAAAGTTTTTCAAAACAGAAAAATTTTGAAATTTTCTGCAAAATAGCAAAACTAGTTCAGTTAAAATCCCATCTTACTAAGAAAGGATTAACAAAAATTAAAAAGTTAAAATCAGAAATGAACAAGAAAACTGTTGGGCTCGCGTAGTGCGGGAAATCCGCTCGCTACGTGGGAACGCGAAATGTTCCAAAAATCGCATTCGCCCGTCAAGTCAAGGAAGTTGGGAGTACCCAAAGGCTCATTTCGGTGGGACTAAGGTAAACTCAATGACAGGGACTAAGTCGTAACAAGGCACGGCTAGCGGAAGCTGGTCGTGGAATATTTCAAGGTGAAAAATGATCGATTAATTTCGATCTAGTCGATCGTATGCCTCAATTGAGCATACGAAAGTTTGTGAGATACCAAAACTCTCTGACAGCATAGAAAGATATGCAAAATGTCCTCCTTCGCTCTTTCAGAGCTTCGGCGGACGCTGAAATTTGAAAAGCTTTCAGCTAACAAATTTCGCGAACGGAACAAAATAAAGAATATCTGTCAAAAAAACGCCTAAAATAGGCGTTTTTTTGTTATTCACACCTCCTTGACTTTTATATACATCTTATGCTATAATTGATAATAGGAGGATACAAAAATGAAAGGTTATCGGGAAGTAGATCCCAACCACTGGCAAAAATTTCTCAATCTCTTAGTCTGTACCGTGCTCTTTGCAATCGTCGTCATTTTGATTTACTACAATTTTCATTTGGACGAATTGGAGGTTGTAAAATGAGTTATAAAACAAGAAAAAGGATCTACATATTTCTCATTATGACGGCACTGATTCTCATGTGCTTCGTGCCCGAAGAAGTGAATGCAAAATATTGGCTGATTGTGATTGCAGTTATCACATGTTGTTTAACGGCCATTTTACTCGTAATCTACGAGAAAGAGGAGGAGGAGATACAAAAACCAAAAAGGGATTGGTCAGATAATCATCCCCAAAATAGGATATAGCTTCATAGCTGTATCCAGATAAGGAGCATTAACCTGCTCCTTTTTTCTTGTTTAAACACTTATTTCTTGTTATATTTTTAAAGTGAAAACGCAAGTATAGCTCAGGTGGTTAGAGCACCCCACTGATAATGGGGAGGTCGAAGGTTCGAGTCCTTCTACTTGCACATTTTATCCTCCTAATTCCTCTTCGATGCGAAGAAGTTCGTTGTATTTGGCAATACGTTCAGAGCGACTGACTGAGCCAGCTTTGATGTATTGGCTTGCTGTACCAACGGCTAAATGAGAAATAGAAGTATCTTCAGTTTCGCCAGAGCGGTGAGAAATGATAGTTTTAAGTTCAGATTTTTTGGCTTGATTTATAACTCCTAAAGTTTCAATTAAAGTGCCAGATTGGTTAGGTTTTATCAAGATCGCATTGACTGCCTTTTCTGCCACAGCTTTATCTAACCTTTCTAAATTGGTGACTAACAAATCATCACCTACTACCATTAATTTGCCTCCAAATTTTTGATTGAAGCTAGTCCAAGTTTCCCAATCATCTTCAGCAAAAGGATCTTCCAGAGAAACAATGGGGTAATTTTTTATGAGATTTTCATAATAAGCAGTGAGTTCGTTACTGCTAAAGTTTTTATTTTCGGATTTCAAAACATATTCTCCTCTTTCATAAAACTCCGAAGCAGCACAATCCAGAGCAATACCAAAATCCTCTCCGGGTTTAAATTTGGCTTTTTCTATTGCTTTTATAATAAGATCTAGAGCTTTATTATGGGAACCAACCCGTGGGACAAATCCACCTTCATCACCAACCGCTGTGCCGAGATCATTTTCTTCTAGAATAATTTTGAGATACATAAAAACCTCATCAGATTTTTGTAAAAGTTTACTGAATTTGCCACCATCTAAAGGCACAATCATAAATTCTTGAATATCAAGCCCGCTATCTGCATGAACTCCTCCATTTATAATATTAATCATGGGAGTTGGTAGAGAAGGCTTAGTACCTGAAAGTTTGGAGAAGTATTGCCAAAGCGGCATGCCGTTTGCATAAGCATCTGCTTTGGCAAAAGACATAGATAAACTAAGGATTGTATTGGCCCCAAAGTTTGATTTGTTTTTAGTACCATCTTTATCAATTAGGAATTGGTCCAAAGATTTTTGGTTAAAATATTTACTCAAAAGTTCTGGGGCAATTTCTTTTTCTATTCTTTCTGCCAATTTTTCTACTCCTTTACCTAGAAAGTGCTCTGGATCTTTATCTCTCTTTTCTAAAGCTTCATGTTCGCCAGTAGAAGCCCCGCTCGGTACGCTAAAGCGACCAGTAAATTTTTCTTCGACAGTAGTATCTACTTCCAAAGTAGGATTGCCTCGTGAATCAAGAATTTCTCGAGCTTCAATTTTAGTAATCTTGGACATATTTAAATTATACCGCACTT
>JAFGCQ010000020.1 GCA_016932555.1 Candidatus Zambryskiibacteriota bacterium | reverse complement strand
CGTCAGGCTTTCGCCCATTGCGGAAGATTCTCGACTGCGGCCACCCGTAGGTGTATGGACCGTTTCTCAGTTCCATCGGTGGGGGTCAGCCTCTCAGCTCCCCTACCCGTCATTGCCTTGGTGAGCCATTACCTCACCAACTAGCTGATAGGTCGCAGGCCGTTCCGAGAGCACCCGCCAATTGACGGGCTTTACTCTTGCGAGACTATCTAGAATTACCTTCTCTTTCGAGAAGCTATGCCAGACTCTCGGGTACGTTCCTACGTGTTACTACCTCGTTTGCCGGTTTCCGCCCGAAGGCGGACCCCTTGACTTGCATGCCTTATCCACGCCGCCAGCGTTCGTCCTGAGCTAGGATCAAACTCTAAAAATAATCGAAGATTATTTTTAGCCTGAGCGAAGTCGAAGGCTTTACCCTTCGACAGGCTCAGGGTCAAATTTCTACGAAATTTGAACGGAACAAAACAAAAAATATCTTAATTGGTCGAATCAGACGAATTATTATTTTCAGTTTCTAATTTGATCCTGGTCAGTTTTTTCAAAATCACTTATATTTAACTTGAACTTGCGATTATTTATCAAACCTTACCATAGGCTCAAGATAAATAATCTCTTTCTTGTACTTATTTCAAGATTGTCAACGAACTAAAACGCTCTATATAAGAGCGCTTAAAAGTATATCCTAATGAGGAAAGGGGGTCAAGCGTTCTGGGGAATGTTTTCTGGTGACGTCTTTATAAGTCCAGCTTTCTCATCTGATAATTTTCTATAAACATTGATTGAGCTAAAAGTCGATATAGGTAAACTTACCAAAAGCCCTACTAAAAAAAACATTACTCCAACAAGATTAATTAAGGCTATCAAAACATAAAAGCCTAGAAGCTTCCAAAAACTACCTTTAGTTATAGTCCAACTTTCTCTCATAGCTCTTATTGGTTCGATTTTAGTGTCTATTACTATAAGTGGAGCGAAAGAGAATCTTACAGCCCAAAATATTCCCGGGATTATAAGTAATAGCAAACCACTGGCAACTGTTAAAGTCAAAAATATAGAAACACCCAAATATCTCCAAAAAATTCGGTATTCTCTAAAAATATCAAAAAATTCTGGTTTTTCTCCGTCATACATTCTCAAAAATAGTTTAGAATATCCCATTTTAACTATTATTGAAATTATAATTAGGATTAAAACGGCCAAAAATAGCAAAAAACTAAAATGATCTTCTTTCCAATTCACTAAACTTAATACAACAATAAAAAGAGTAGCTAGAACGCTTGTTTTTAAATTTTCCTTAAATTTCCCCCAAGCGTATTTAAAAGATTCTTCTATAGAAAACATATTAGTGAAGATTATGAATAAAATCAAATACCGCGAATAAAAACAGAAAATAAATTCGCGATAATTCTTGTAAATTATAACACAAAAACTAAAAGCGTGTTAATATGTGAATTATGTCTAAAAAAGAAAACAGGAAAGATTTTAGAGATGTGCTAACTTTCACCATAGACCCAATTGATTCTAAAGATTTTGATGACGCGCTTTCTTATGAAAAAATAGATGAAAATATTCTCAGAATAGGCGTACACATCGCTGATGTTTCTTATTTCGTTAAGCCGGGCACGGTTCTTGATAGAAAAGCCAGAAAAAAGGCTTTTTCAACTTACTTAGTGGGTAAAGTTATTCCCATGCTACCCGAAGAGTTGAGCAATGATCTTTGTTCGCTTAAGCCTAATGTTGACCGACTGGCTTTTTCGGTAGTTTTTGATATTGAAAAAAAGACGGGAAAAATCCTAAAAAAATGGTTTGGTAAGACTGTTATAAATTCTGACAAAAGATTTAGTTATGAAGAGGCACAGGAGGCACTTGAATCAAGAATTACGAATTATGAATTATGGAAAAAAAATTACGGAAAAGAATTAGAAGATTTAAACAGAATTGCCAATATTTATCGAGCAGAAAATAAAAAAAATGGAGCGATAGAGTTTGAGACTAATGAAGTACAATTTGAGCTGGATAAAAACGGCAAACCCTTAAAAATTTATAAAAAACCGCGCTTAGACACCATGAAGATGATTGAAGAGTGGATGCTTCTGGCTAATCGTGAAGTGGCGCGATTTATCAGTGACCGCCTGAAAAAATCCGGTGGCTCTTCTATATTTAGAGTGCATGATTTGCCTGATATGGAAAAAATTCAAGAGCTTGCGATATTTGTGAGAGCTTTGGGGCACGAATTGCCAATCTCAAATGGCAATATAACTGCCAAAGATTTGAATCTTTTACTTTCCAAGATTGAAGGACATGCTTCTGAATCTATAATTAGAACAGCGGCTTTAAGAAGTATGGCTAAAGCTGAATATTCTACCAATAATATCGGCCACTTCGGTTTGGCTTTTGAATATTATACTCATTTCACCTCCCCCATCCGCCGCTACCCGGATTTAATGGTCCATCGGATTTTGGAAAAACTTTTGAATAACGAAAAGATTTCCAGCAAAGAATTTTCCAGCTTTTCAAAAATTGCTCGCGAGGCTAGCGAAAAGGAAATTGAAGTGCAAGAAGCCGAGCGCGAGAGTATAAAGCAAAAACAGGTTGAATATATGCAAGATAAAATCGGACAGGAGTTTGATTGTGTTATCTCAGGCGTGACTGAATGGGGTATTTATGTAGAAGATTTGAAAACTAGGTGCGAGGGATTGGTGCATGTCAGAAGTTTGGGTAATGATTATTATGAGCTTGACCAAAAAAATTACTGTCTTGTCGGCAAACGCACTGGAGTTAAATACACTCTTGGCAACCGCGTTCGCGTTCGCCTTGTAAGTGTCGATTCTGAACGGGGCTATCTAAATTTCAAACTGATCCCGTAAAAAATAGTTCTCGCAGAATATATAAATTTGACTAAAAAAATTTTAAAAGATAAACTTATTTCCAGATCTTTTGTTCAATAATTTTTTTAAGGGAGGTGGAGATTGGCAAATTGTGATATGAATTGCGACTGGAGCGTTTTGCTAAAAAAAGCTTCAAGTGTTCAACCGAGAAAAACTTGTTCAATATGCGGACACTCTCTGCTTTCTACCGATGGAGAAAACGGAGAATTCTTTTGTCCTTTTCATGGGACAGCCGGAGCAGAAGAAATTGATGCTACTCCAAAAACTGAAATCAATCCATAAAAAATATAGACCTCTCAAAAAGAAAAAGCCGCCACTTGTTATCAAGGCGGCTTTTTTGTTAGGATGTAGTTAGAATAAATTTCGTTCTTATTTGACGGAGGTCTAAATAATGAAAGAATTAAGATTGTTTTTGAGTTCTGACAAAGAAACTAATCAGCGTTTCTTTGATTTTTTGCAGCCTTTCAAAGAACAAGGAATAAAAATTTCCTACATTAAGGAGGGCTATTTAATTGAAGATAAAGTAAATATCCCTCTTGTAGAAACGGATAGAGGTTCCATCTGTTCAGATTTGGACTCTCTTGGAGAATTCATTGAACGCGAATTGGCAACTTAATGTGATTAAATCTGAGTTTTAAAAAGCCGCGTAGTTTGCGGCTTTTTTGCTAATTTGCCTAAAATCTAGCTAGGTTTTCGGCAAAATCGGATTATCTAACAACAAATTTGACGGCCGTCTAAAATGTTAATGAGTTTTACTTAGCTACCGAGACGGCTTCCTCGAAATCTATAGATAGCAAACTGGAAATTGAGTCGCGGCCCATGGTGACACCATAAATGACGCTGGCGCGCGACATGGTTTCGCGATTGTGAGTAATAAGGATAAGTTGGGAGACTTTTGAAAGTGATTCAATCATATTGCCGTATTTTTTGGAATTAGCTTCGTCAAGAGCGGCGTCGGTTTCGTCCAATATAATAAATGGGGGCGGGTTGACTCGCGAAATAGCAAAAATCAAAGCGATCGAAGTGAGGGCTCTCTCACCACCAGAAAGCATATCCAAACCTTTTATTCTTTTGCGAGGTAAAGATACATCAATATCTATACCAATCTCGGTTTTTTGCTCTTTTTCTATTATTATTTCCCCAAACTCATTCTCGGCTAAATTTTTAATTTTTAATTTTTCAATTTTTAATTCTGCATGGCCACCGTCAAACATCAACCCAAAAAATTCTTGGAAGGTGTTATTTATTTTTTCTATCCCTTGCTTGAATTCGGTGTTTAATTTTTCCAGAAGTTCTTTAATAAGCTCTTTTAACGAATCTGCGGATTTTTTCAAATCCTCTAATTCTTTTTTTAAATATTCATCTCTTTCTAAAGTTTCTTTGTATTCTTTGGTAACTTCTGTTCCATCTGCGCCGCCGAGCTCTTCGAGTCTGATTTTCATTTTTTCGAGTTCTCGTCTGTTTTCCTCCCTTGCTTCATTGAATCCTTCAGCGAAAGCTAATTCATTCTCAAACCCTACAATTGCACTACCCAAAAGCACTTCCCCCTCTTCAATTTCTCTTTTCCAATCAGTTTCTTCAATTTCCAATCGGTGTTCACGCTCTTTCAAAAGTTCTAATTTGTTTCTAGACTCACTCTGTTCACTGGAAATCCTAAAAATATTTTTTTCAGCCACTCTTTCCGAATCCTTATCTTCTTCAATAGAATTTTTAATGAAATTGTATTTGTTTTCCAAATCTTTTAATTCATTTTCCATTTCTTGGATTTTTATTTCCATTTCCTGTTTTTGTTTTCCTAGTTTTTCTTGATAAAATCTCAACTCTTCCAAATTTTTATTATTAAAATTATTCTTGTGTCTTTGGATAAATTCTCTGATTTTTTCTATTATCCTAGAGATTTCAGAAAAAGCAGAAATTTCTCTTTCTAGTTCTTCTACTTCATATAAAGATATAGTTTTACTTCCCTCTTTATTTTGTTCGGCCTCTAGCTTTTCGATATTTCTCTTGCCAGCACTTATCTCTCCTTCAATGCGACCAATTTTTAGATAAAATTCATCTTTTTCAAACCTTTCTTTTTCAATTTTGTTTTCTATTTCAATAAGCTCTTCACTTTTTTTATCTTTTTTAGATGAAGCTTCTAAAATATCCTTAGCTTCGTTCATTTGCTTTTCCAAGTTTTCCAATTTTTGTGATATTGGCTCTTTTTCTGATTTTATTTGACTTTTTTGATTTTCTAAATAATTTTTTTCCTGCTTTAAGTATTGCCTATAAAATTTAGCCAGCTCCACACGAAGCTCTTCGGTCTTTTCTATCTTTTCAACTTGTTTTTTGAGGAAACGAATGTGGGGCGCGATTTCTCGACGCAAAGATTCTACTTGTTTGATATTTTCCTCGGTTTTTTGGAGTTTTCTTTCACTTTCTTCGCGCTTATATTGATAAATCTTAAGACCCAAGGCATCTTCCATTATCTCTTTTCTTTCTCTCATATTTGCAGATAAAATACGGTCAGCTTCACCTTGTGAAATAATATGTTGACCCAAAGCTCCGATGTGAGCTTCGGCCAAAAGCGCAATAATGTCTTTCAAGCGTACTGAACTACCATTGAGATAGTATTCATTATTACCATCGCGGTTAACTACTCGTTCAATGACAACTTCTTCAAATCCGCCCGAGGCGGATCCGCCTCGGGCGGAATCTCTTTCTAAAGTAGAAAAAAGTTTTTTGTTGTTCTCCAAAACAATTTTGACTTTGGCTCGATTGGCTCGACCAATTTCACTACTGCCATTCCAAATTAGATCTTCACCACGTTTACCGCGCATTGATTTGATAGATTGTTCGCCTAAGACAAAGCGGAAAGCTTCAGCTACATTAGATTTACCACTACCATTAGGACCAACAATTGCGGTTACATTTGATTTGAAAAAAAGTTCCGTCTTTTTCGCGAAACTCTTAAAACCCGTTACTTCCAACGATTTAAGCATGCTTTAATTTTATCACATTTATCTTTAATTCCACCCTTTTTCTTTGAGAGCTTTACGAGCGGCGTCTTGTTCGGCTTCTTGTTTAGATTCACCTGAGCCCTCGGCTACTTTTTCATTATTTAAAAATACACCGACGATAAATTTTTTATCATGATCCGGACCGGTTTCTTTTAAAGTTTGGTATAAAGGTGTAATACTCACTGCTTCTTGGGCTTTTTCTTGAAATTTGCTCTTAGCGTCCATCCAAAGCTCTTCTTCAACTATTTTTTCGGTCTTCGGGGCGATAAACTGCAAAATAAAATCGCGAGCTTTTTCATAACTTTGATCTAAATAAATGGCGCCGATAACGGCTTCTAGTGTATTGGCTAAAATATATTGCCTAGCTCGTCCGGTGTCTTTAGCTTCACCTCTTGAAAGCAGGAGATAATCGTTAATCTCTATTTCTACAGCTACTTCAGCGCAAGTGGTGGCGTTAACCAGAGCACTTCTGATTGAGGTTAAATCACCCTCTGTTTTTTCCGGATATTTTTCATAAAGATAATTGGTGATGGCAAGCTCAAGAACTGCATCTCCTAAAAATTCCAAGCGCTCATTGTGCTTACCTTTGAAATTCTTATTCTCATTAATATAAGATCGATGGGTGAGAGCCTGGACGAGTAAGTTTTTATCTTTAAATTGTAATCCTATAGTTTTTTCTAAGTTTTCTAAATCATTTTTCATAAATCAATTGTTTTGATTGACCTAATTATTCTAATTATTCTAAATAAATCCCAAGTTTAGAATAATTAGGGTAATCAGGTTAATTTGCTACTAATTTATTTATTGCTTTGGTTACTATTGGCAGGATATCATCATAGAAGTTTAAATTCAATATTTCCGTCAATTTGAACCATTTGACATCATCTAGGCCGCCCTTTTCCTTTTTATTTTCCAAAGTTAATTCCTCAAAAGGGGCTTTGGCTAGAAAATATATAACATGTTTTTTCAACTTGCCTTTTTCCGGATGAAAAGTTTCGTAATTGTTTTCACCCAACTTTTCCTGAACGG
>JAFGCQ010000019.1 GCA_016932555.1 Candidatus Zambryskiibacteriota bacterium | reverse complement strand
TTGTAAATATAAATAATAATATTAAAATTTTATTCTTCATTGTTTATGTTTTGATTTGTTGGTTTTTCTAAATAGACCACAAATACAAATTCACCTGGTCCTTTTTCAACCGAAAAGATATCTAGATTACCTCCTGATTTTAGCAGAGCTGAAATATTTAATTGATTCTCTGTAGCTTGATTTATTAAAACTTGATCGCCACTACTTTTGAAATAATCGGCATATTTTTGACTCAAAGTTTCTAGGCTTTCTTCGGTTTCAAATGAGGTAGTAAAGATTCGGAAATTTAGTTTGTCTGAGGTATTTTCTGCAGAGCCGGTGATTTTGGCGTCAGCCGCTAAAATATAATCTCCAATAAAGGGTTCCACCACCTGACCCATTGGAGCTTTTTTTACCAATCTAGGATCTCCAGATTGCACCACTTGATTACTATCAGGGGTTACATCATCAGTGCTTGGTGTAAAGAGGTTTAAGCTCGGTAAAAAGTAAACTAAAAAAATAGTTATAGCGAACAGCACAACTACCACCACCCAAAATACTGGCTTTTTGAGGAAGCTCTGGGGAGGCTCGCCGGAAACAATTTTGTTGATTTCAGAATCAACCATATGTTTATTATCTCTCAAAATCTATAAGAAATAAAATTTTTTTGTGGATAGTTAAAACTCTAAAATATCCCCTTCTTCAAGACCGTTTAAAATCTCTACTAATCCATCATTACCCATTAAACCAAGTTGAACTGGAATTTTTTGAATATTCTTACCATAGAGCTTTTTTACCATATTTTGACCATTTTCTTCAGATACAGCATAGAGAGGTATGGCTAAAACATTTTCCTTTTTAGCAGTTTGGATTTTTAAGTTTACTGTCAGGCCATTTTTTATTTTTTCATCGTAATCCAAAAAATTTACCCTGATTTTATAGTTAACTATACCGTCAATTATAAAATCTCCAGGTTCTATGTAAGAAACTACTCCTCCAAACTCTCTATCTGGAAAAGCGTCAAAAGTCATAAAAACTGGGTCACTTTCTTTAATTTTACCAATATGAATTTCAGAAATATTAGCTTCTATATAAGCTTCAGTCTTGCTATTGAGCGAAATTAAAATCTGCCCTGCTGATACAGCACTACCCACTTTAGCATTTTGAGTAGTTACAATACCGTCAAAAGGCGCTCTAATTACTGATTTAGTTAAAGAAGCTTCTAGAGCAGTCACTGCTGCTTTGGCTTGAGTTACTGCCGCTTCTTGGGATAAAACATCTCCAAACTGACCATCTCCACTTACAATAGGAGCTGAATTAAGCTTGTCTTTAGCTGTCACAATACTAGAAATAGCACTGGAAATTTCTTCTCGAGCAGTAGCAATAGTGGTTTTATAGCTAGCAACTGTAGCCTCATAAGTATAATCACTTGAGATAAAAGTATTTACTGCAGCTGCCACTTTATCAAGAAAATCAGAAATCTCGTTTAGATCACTAATAACTTTATCAGCATCAGAAACTAGATTTAATTTTTCTGTTCCCGAAATTCTAGTGGTCCAGTCTATTAAGATAGTTTCTACCTCTTTTCTATTATTGTTTATATCTAAAACTGTGTCAGATGACACATTAAAATAATGAGTATAACTGCCAGAAGTTATGGAGGTTTCAAATTGAGGATTAGTAGTTGGGTTTTTAAAAAATTGGTCTGCCTTATTCCTTACTGCATTATCTGCATCAGCGAAACTGCTTTTAAGAACAGCCTCTAGGTTTTTTTTGGCATCATTATAAGATATGGGTGCCGTATTTTTGATTTCTCTGAGTTTTATTTCTTCAACAGCAAGTGAAGCTTTAGCTTTAGCCAAATCAGCCCTCAATTCTTCTGACTCAAGAGTAGCTAAAACTTGGCCTCTTTCTACTAAATTACCTATCTCAATATAAACATTTTCCACTCGGCCAGATTTATCAAAACCCAAATCAACGCTCTGGTTGGGTTTAACCTTTCCGGTTGCAGCTACCTCTTGAATAATGTCAGCTCTCACAACAGCCGTTCTTTGCTTGCCGTTACCGTTGCCAAAACTAAAGCCCACCGTAATCGCCAAGACAACTATAAGACCGACCAATATTAAGGACTTTTTGGAAAGAAATCTTTTCATTTTTTTAAATTGTTCATTCTATTCTAACAAAAAAATTATTTTATAACATTATCCGGACTGCCCATGGCCAAAATCTTGCCTTCACCGATCCGAATAGCATTTTTGGTTAAGGTAGCATATTCCGGCTCGTGAGTAACCATGATAATAGTCTGACCTTTTTGATTTAGTTCAAGAAAAGCTTTTATAACGGTATCGGCCGTCTCAGAATCCAGATTGGCAGTCGGTTCATCGGCAAAAATAATTTTAGGATCATGAGCAATAGCTCTAGCGATAGAAACTCTCTGTTGTTCACCGCCAGAAAGTTGACTTGGCAAATTATCAAACCTCTCTTCAAGGCCAATTTTGGTCAAAGCTTCACAAGCCTTTTTGTAAGCCTCTTCTTTATTCAATCCTTGCATTAGAAGCGGTATGGCGGTATTTTCTAAGGCACTAAGTTCAGGAACTAATGCATAGTCTTGAAAAACATAACCCAATTCTTTTAATCTGAACTTGGTTCTCTCTTCATGAGACAATTCAGTTATATTTACACCATCTATAAAAATATCTCCAAAATTTGGTCTATCTAAAAGACCCATTTGATAAAGCAGAGTAGATTTACCGCTACCAGACCGACCGGTAAT
>JAFGCQ010000001.1 GCA_016932555.1 Candidatus Zambryskiibacteriota bacterium | reverse complement strand
GATTGCTCTATAATGAAAATGATTTGGAGTACTTTTTTGTCTGAGGCATCGAATGTATTTGGAGTACTTTTTTGATGAGGCAATTCGCTATTTGTAGAATTAATAAAAAAAGTTTATAATAATTTAACAGTCCATAAAGATATACCACAAGAAAAATAATTGCATACTTTTCAAAACTTCACCTCTGCCTGTACATTTTCACACGCAGACACGCAGACAGGTAGAGTCGTGCATGAACAAAGTAGTTCGGTTTTTTTAAAGTAGATGAAATTGATACACAAGACTCGAAACGAAGGGAAATTTCAATGAGAAGAAATATATTTCTCATTATTTTAATTCTAATAAGTATAATAATATCACAGTTAAACGCGCAGCAATTCGAGCAATTGGAAAAATCACTTCCAACCGAATCGATCGCATCCATCGTAGTAGAACCTACTCCTACACAAGATGTGCAACAGAGTTTCGATAAAGAGATAGTTATACTCCAAGAAAGGGTTAATATCATTTACTGGTTAACAGGTATACTTATCGCGGTTTTGGCAATTGTATTAAGTCTCGGTGGGATTGTCTCATTTGTAGGCTGGAGACACTCTGAATCCAGAGCAAACGAAGCACACAAACTTTTTATCACTGGTGAACAAGCCGCGCAGGGACGCTCTGATGAAGTTCACAAAACATTCTTGGAGAGTTCTAAAAACACTCTTAACTTGGTTAACGATACCCTTGCTCTAGCAAAAGAAGCAAGTGAAAGAGCCGCGCATTTTATTGAAAAAAAGGCACGTCTAACCCTCGAAGAATTAGATAAAGATGCTAACTTTCTAGTCAACAGTGTTCATAAAGAAGATGACAGAGCATTGGTGGCAGCACCAAAAAACCGTTCTAATCTACGCAGTCTAGCCCAGAAAATTGCTGGTTTTGAGATTAATCGCTTCGTCTTACCAATAGATATAGAACTTACTTCATATTGTCTCTTCATTAGAGGATTGGACTTTCACCTAAATCAACAGTTCGCAGAGGCATCTAAGTGCTGGCAATCTGTAGCCTTGCGTGAGGATACACCAAACTCGCTCAAAAGTCTTGCGTGGTACTGGATAGGGTATGAACATAATAACCTTGCTGAATTTGAGGATGCATGTATAAGTTTTGAAAGGGCATTGGAAACTGCAGAGGGTACTATGCGGTATGAGTTGAAAAGAATTTCACTCGAATCACGATTTTTTAATAAAATTAAAGAGCCTGCAGAAAAGCTCATACCATATTTTGAAACTCTATTAAATTCGATAGAATCTGAAAGAGGTAATGAAGAATTTAAAGCAAACAAACGAAAAATTTTTGTTACAATGGGGAATATTTATTATTAATTAGGTAACGAGTTAATGAAAAGCAGTAAAAACGAAGAGGCGCAAAAAAAATATCAAAATGCAAATAATTATTTTGAAAAAGCTGGCCAAAATATGTGGGCATTGTTTGGTTTTGCTGAAACACTATATAAACTAGGGAAAAAAGAAACAGCTTATCCCGTTTTTGAAAAGGTAAGATTAGAAGCTATCGCTGAATATATCCGCAGAGAAGAACCAAGATCTAAAGTTTTAGCACGTACAACCGAGCTTATTTGCTGTATTCATTTAAGGAAATCAAAAGACGAGATAAGTGGAATTTACAGCCAAGTTATAGATGCACTTGGCCAAGTCAATGAACTATTAACTGTATACTCACAAATGCAAAGGCGAAATATAACAAAAACTGAATTCAAGAAAGACCTTGAAGAACTCATGGCTGAATCGCGGCAGGTATCCGGATAAAAAAGAAAATATAAATATAAACAAAGAAAAAAACAAATGCCTTAATATCGATTGTAGATGTCCACTTTTTCTCTCTCCTGGTATTTTATTAAATGACCTGTAAATCTAATATATAACTTCCTGGTAAATAACTTCTGGCCATCTCGTCTACCGCGACCGCCCGCCGAGAGCTTTTTTTTGCTAAGAAGTATAATTGGAAGCTACCCATACATAACAAGACTCTATCGGACATTCTACCAGAAATAATCTCACGCGTATCTTATCCGATAAAGCTTTGTTATGTATAGCAAAAAAAGTATTATATTTTTAATCATCTAAAAGTCTTTTTAGCCTGGTAAAAAATATAAAGGCGGGCTAGATGAGATACTTTTTATCATAGGGCTAAATCTCTATTCCTAATCATCGTATAACTCCCCACCCCTTCCCCCCTTGTTTCTGATCACTATATTTCTACGTTTAAATATTTTTTACCTGTCTGTGTGCGTACACTCCAGGTAGAGCAGGTAAAAAATACTAAAACTATCCTAAGAGTTTATAGGTGCGACAACGGTAGGCGTTTATAGAAGGCTTAGCACCGCAAAAAATGACAGCAAGAATAATCAAGCAGGAGATTTTTTGCGGCACTGGCTTCTACAAACGCCGGGAGATAAATTACGAAGAGAAAAAAGAAGAGGAGAAGGGGAAAGAAATTAAAAGAAAATTCCATAAAAAACAAATAAAAGCCATTTTGTGAAGACTCTAAATCTAAGCGTCCCATGTCGTCATTTGGGGGATTTCTACAAACCTTTGGTAAGTTCCTGAGCTTTTTTAAGGAAATCTCCAGCCACTTTTAAAGCGAAACTAGCTCCTTCTTCCGACCATCTGTCATAATAATCGGTGTCCTCTCTTAGCCTTTTACCTTTTCCGAGGGCTTCTATTAAACTGCCTGGGAGCAGCCTTGTCTCTACATAAAGAGCACGCATAGCAATAATGAGACAATAGTGACTGTGCTCTCGGTAGTTCTTGGCAAACAAAAGGGCTCTGGCGGAATGGAACATAGAGTAATAGGACTGGATAGTGGCCCATTTGTAATCTTTATCGTTAAAGGTTTTCTCTGCCCTTTCCAGATCCCGTTGAGCTATCTCAAGGGTTTTTGTCATGATGGCTTTCCCACGCGGAAATTCCCGTATTTTATTTCTCTTTAAACACTGCTCAAATTCTGGATTCATCTTTAGACTCCCATAGGGTTATACCATGCTCTATCTCTTCGCAAAATACAGGTTCTTCTTTTTCCATTTTGACAAACTGGGTTGGGTTGCGAATAACCGCTTGAAGTTTTTCTCTGAGGTTGTTTTTCTTTATCTTCTCTTCAATGGCCTTTGAGCTATCGGCTAATATGAAAATGTCTATATCACTATTGGCTATATTCTCTCCACGGGCACAACTGCCAAATAGGACTATTTTTTTAGAGTACGCTTTTAATTTATTCACCAAAGGTTGTAAGAGTATGGTAGTCTTAAGGACTTTCAATTGCTTAATAACAGGATTATTATAATCAACCGAATAAAGATAGATCTTTGCTTTCTTTTCCCGCAGGACAAGCTTTTCTTCAGCGAGCTTACGAAGAGATAAATTAACCCCTGCTCTACTAATCTTGGTAACCTTTTCGATTTCATTAGCAAGAAATTGCTTGCCCGGGCTTTGGATAAGAAAGTTTAAGACTTTCTGGGCATTAGTTGATACAAGGCTATTATTCATATAAACCTCCAGTGTGTTATCTAAAATATTAGATGTACGTCTAAAATAATATACGATTGTTTAAGAAATGTCAAAGGGAATTATAACGCTTTGCTAAACTGAGAGTGGAGCATACAGGAAGCGAGCTTTCTATATCAGAATAAAAATAGATAAGAGGAAGTGATCTTCCCTTCTTATATATTTTTTAAGCCTTCGTCTTCTCTTTGGCATTACACGATAAAAATAACTTCAAATTTTTTTCCTAAAATTTTAATTATTTTTTGAGTGTTATGCCGGTTTTTCGCTTTTCTATCTCCGGTATTGCTTTTTATAAAAGAGGGTTGATTTCCCCTTGTTTATAAAAAGCAATACCCTTTCTTTCTGGCAATACTCTCACCGTGTAAATTACTATTTATCCGGTTGAGTGTATTGCCCTTCCTTTTCTCTCTCCTTTTCTCTTCTTCTCTTTCTCCCGCGATAGGTAAAAACATACAACTAATAAAAAGTTTATATCTAAAAAGCGATTCTTTTAACTTTTTATTGGTTGTATGTTTTTTCTTATCGCTTAACCGTAAAGAATCAAAAAATTATGGCCACCGAAAAAGAAGATAAAAAGTTCCCGCTCTTCTGCCTCCTCTTACTTTTTATCTTGTTTTTACGGGAAGAAGACTAAACCACGAACGATGGCAGCTGCACGAGAAGGTTCGCAAATAGGGGCGGGGCAAGGGAGAGAGGAAAGAGCGATATGGCTTTCATTTATGCTGGTAGATGCGAAGGTGAATCGACCGCAGTTTTTCCTTCCCCCTTATGCTTCCCCCCTAATGTTAGATAGCCTAACCTTGTGTTTTTTGCGGTGTGCGAATAAAGCGAAGCAACAGCGGGGCCGTAAAGAGCGTTACTGCCCGCATTGATGCTAAAGAAGCGTCCCCGCGAGCGTAGCTTTTGAGCCAAGAAGCAAAAATAAAAAGAAGGGGGATAAGAGGAGGGTTTTAGGGGGGATTTAAGGGGGAAGGAAAGTTACCCGCCCTGCGCGTGATAAGTGGTTGGACTGTAAAATTAGAATAGCTAGAGTTGATTAAATTAACAAGGTGAATTAATTAGATTGGCCAGAGTGGCCAGGATTGAAAAATTGGGCTCAGATGGAAGGGATTAAATTAGATCTAAATTAAATGTAAAATATTATAACAAAGTAGTCCTAGCATAACAATAATTAATGAGATAGAGAGAAAAAGAGAAAGAGTGGACTCAAAAAAAATTTGACATAGAAATATTTTTTAGATATAATTTAGTTGTCATCCCAGCAAGATGTTGTATTTTGCTGGCCCCGAGTTGCCTGT
>JAFGCQ010000018.1 GCA_016932555.1 Candidatus Zambryskiibacteriota bacterium | reverse complement strand
TTTGATGTTTCTGGGGCATAAAAATATTTTATCATAAAACCAATTAAAAAGGGCGGATTAAATCCGCCCTATTTTGACAAAAATTTTTCAAGTTTTTAAGCGCCCAAGTGAGCGATCTGTAGCACCCAAGTGGGTGTCAGACAAAGACCCAAGTGGGTCTCTTTTTACAACGCCCAAGTGGGCGTTGTCTTTAAAACAAGATTATTGTCCATAAAATTATTCTAAACATAGAATAATTTAAAAAGAACTCTCTAAATTTGAGACACGCCGGCAAAAATTGGCGGCTGGAAATAAAAGCCTTCCAGTGGAGAAAAGAAGCGCCCTTCACTATTTTCTTGAGCTAAAAAAATTGGCGCTGAAGAAGACGAGAGAGTATAATTAGGATTATCAGGAAAACTGTTATCTTTTATAAAGACATCGCACAGTATATTTCCTTGATTATCAATCCTCAAATTTACTCCCATTTTATCTGGTTCGCTTACCCTAAGTTCGCCATCATATCTGAAATCGTAAAATCCCAGCTTTATGGCAAATTGATGAGCAACATTACCGGCTTTCTTCTTTAATTCAGATTTATTATCGGCAAATTTTTCTAACCCAAAATATTTGGGATCAGAAACAATCTGCCGAATAAAAACGCTTTCAATTCCTTCACCTTTCCTGACTATATTTAAAGCCAGTTTTTCGGCTTGGGTTTCCTTTTCTATTTTTCCTTCAAATCTGGAAATTTCCGTTTCCAGAAAAGCTAATTTGGATTCATTGAACTGAAGTTCTTGCTCCAGCTCGGAAATCTTTTCGTTGGCAGCAATAAGCTGTTTTTCTAGCTGTTTTTCTGCCCCACCACATCCCGAGGATAAAACCAACGGAATGCAAAACAAAGTGGCAACAAATACGAAAATTTTTATTCTCATAATACCCTCCTATCTATTTTGAGTTAATTTAGTTTTTTTGACTATATCTTCTTTTATGAGTTGTTCCAATTCTTTGCGATAATAAGGATCTCTAACGCATTGAACCAACTCCTTTTTGGCGCTGTTGCGGTTTGGTTTTGAAATAAAACGCTCTTTGTTTTTAATCTTAAAAGGTAAGTAATAAAAGCCATCTTTTATTACTACTTTTATAAGATAACGATCGCCATTACCATTGGCTCCCAGTATTTCTGTTTTTTCAACGATTTTCTTCCCTTTATCTTTAATTTTGAATAAAGTCAAAACTAAGACAAAGACAGAAACACTAACTACTGTTACGACAATAAGATGAGTCGGGATCATATTTTCTCCTTACGCCCAAATGGGCCCCAAGTGACAAAAAGGATTATTTGGATTTCCAGCGGGTCCCGTACGGGACCCGCTAAAGGTTTTACTACAACTTCAATTTACTCATCTGACGCGATGCCGATAATTCTCAAGATAACCCTACGGTTCTCCTGATCATATTCAGACACGGGTTTGTCTTCACCCAAAGACACAAATTGCATAACAATTTTGTCTTTCAATTCCGGCCGATAAGAGGTCAAAAGGTCATAGACCGCTTTAGACCTTCTTCGGCCGAGATCGGCATTATAGGCGTATGTGCCCACTTTGTCGGTATTGCCTTCAACTTGAATACTGCAGCTTTTGCCAATCAGCCATTCGGCATACTCTTTGATTTTTGGCTTGTATTCGTTTGTTATAACATCTTTGTCAAAATCAAAAAGCACGGTCAGATCTGGCAGATAAGAACAATCATCCGCTCGTTTTTCCATTGGAGTCGCAATACTTGACTGCGGCACCGAAGGAGCTTGCTGGATGATTTTGATTTCCGGAATCTTGACTTCAACCTCAATTTTCTGGGGTTCGGATTTTGGTTCTGACTCTTTGGTCACTATCACTGTTTTTGGTTCTGGTTTAATGGTGTGAAAAAATGTATCGCTCACATTCAAAAAATAAACTTTCCAAACCGGCACATCTTCCCGACGGACTCGATTAGTACCGAGGAGACCGCCAGTAGCAGCACCAAGACCACCAGTTCCGCCACTTATTGCAGCAGATCCAGTGCCACCAAGACCAAAAGATCGGCCCCTGGTGACATTTTCGCCCATGTCTTTGGTAAGAACAGAAGCTCTGTTAGTACAGACACCTTTATCGAACGCCCATTTGTAAGCTACAGCCAAGAATTTTTCTCTTGGCCAACCAGATTTACCCTCTACTTCCACTGAGGCCACAATTTTATCGCCTTCTTCATGGTGAGTAACAATTGGGTAATTCACCAGTTGAATAAAGGAAAGATCTTTTCTTCTACAGTTGGTCTTTTCGTAAAGCACACCCCGAAGTTTCCCATCCTCCCCTCTTTCCATTATTTTAACCTGCTCATAGTTCATTCTGAGTAAGTTTGGAATTTGAGTATAGAAGAGCTGAAAAGATTCATCCTGATAAGGATAACCCGGCAGAATACTGCCGCTTACTCCCGGTATGGCATTAAGAAGCTGAGGTGAAGAGTTTACTATACTGTTGTCATTAAATATGGCAGCAGCATTTGATTCACTATTAGCATCAGAGCTAACAGTTTTTTCTCCCTCTTCAGCAAAAACCATCCCAGCAGTGAGCAGAAAAATGAAAACAAAAACAAATTTATTCTTCATTCTAATACTCCTTTCTAGAGGCGGTAATATACTACCGCCTCTAGAATTAAAATCATTTTACTGCTGGTTAGGACAAGGACCATCACCACAAATCCCACCGACTAATTCGGAATGGGAATGAACGTTAGAGTTTGCAGTTGAATAAGTATCAGTAATCTCAACCCTAGTTTGTCCTTGGATATTTAAGCTACCTGAAAGTTCCCGATATCCAAAAACTTCACCATAACCGGCACCACCATTAGC
This sequence comes from Candidatus Zambryskiibacteriota bacterium, assembly GCA_016932555.1. Taxonomy (GTDB): domain Bacteria; phylum Patescibacteriota; class Minisyncoccia; order Phycocordibacterales; family WO2-35-19; genus WO2-35-19. The sequence continues at coordinate 5,947 of JAFGCQ010000018.1, read as the reverse complement.
AATGGCCCCTGCATATGGTCCGCTATCAGTATTCCCCATAGTGGAAACGCTACCAGCAGCACCTATTCCCAAAACGCTGACCGATCCAAATCCGCCCCAATCATTTAAATCCATCATGGTATTTGAACTACCAGATAGATAAAAATTGGACTGTTTCCATGTCGTATCACTGGACATTGAGATATCAGTGTATCCGCCAGCTACGGCGCTACCCCAGATATTAATGTCGCCGAAGCGCTCTCTTTCTCCTTCATATTGGCCGTCAGTATAACCCATGCCATAAGCACCGTTTTGGTTGTTGCCAATTTCTGCCCAGCTTGACTGGAAAGCCAAACCGGAAAGATTGCCTTCAGATCGCCAGGTATCTTGAGTTAAGGTGTTTGAATTTACCGAACCCCAAGAATCAACAGTAGCCGAAAGACTACTAGCGTTGATTTGACCAATACCAATACCATTGGCATTGGCCCAACCGTCAGCCTCGCAATAACTTTCTCCGAAGAATTCGGAAAAAGAGCTACCTCCGCTGGCTCCGCCGATTGTATCATCACCAAATTCGTAATAAACATCTTCAGCGGCATTGCCGTCAACAAAGACAGTTCTTGGTGGCGGCTCAGCAGCCCAAACCACTGATACAGTCAAAAGCAAAAAAAACCCTAAAAACAAAGTTTTTTTCATAAACCACTCCTTTTCTCTAATTAGAGTTTATTCAATTTTCAATCGTTACTATGACACAAGTATCATAATAACGTCAACTTAAGTCCGCTGCCTTTCTACCATATTTGATGATAAAAAGCAAGCTTTTTAATTTTCTCTGTTTATGTCATTCATTACTCTGTTTTTCTTCCTAGCCGGAGGGAAGAAAAGCCGAAAAATAATATTATTTTCCAGATACTCTTTAATATCAGTAACAAACTCTGCCGAGCCGATTTTAACCGTGTTTTTAATTATTTTTGAAATTTTATAAAGATTTTTGGCTGCGCTGATTAAATAGATTAAGAGAATAATTACCAAAATACTTATAATGACTGTAGCAATTGAAGATATAAAAAAGAAAATGTCTGCTTTGACTAATTGTTCCATATTTTTAAATAATTAAACTTACTAAATTCACAAACTTTATTAAACTGTTTTTACTCGAAAAGAAAGCTTTTTAGCAATTTCAATAAAAGTTATTTCCATTATAACCAAAATCACAATAATAAACCACTCAAACAAAACTAAAGGTGAAGTGGAGAGTAGTTTTTGTAGAGGTGGCAAATAAATAGCAGAAAGAAGAAGCAGAATGCCAATTAAAATCGCCCCATCGAGAATTTTATTTGACAAGATATCTTTTCTCCACAGAGGCCTTTTAAATGATCTGACACTAAGAGCAAAAAACATTGAATCCAGACACATTAAAGTAAAGGCCATGACTCTAGCTTTTTCAACACTGCCAGTTATTTTGAGAGTGAAGAAGAACAAAAGAAAAGCAGATAAGCCGGCGACAAAAAAGATAACGGTCATCCATTTGCGCATTGGTTTACTAAGAATAGATTCTTTAGGGTCCCGTGGTTTTTCATTCATTACACCTTCTGTTTCCTGTTCAGTGGTTAAAGCTATATCAGGCAAACCATCCTCAACCAAATTTATCCAAAGAATCTGGGCAGCTACCAAAGGTATCGGTAAACCCAAAATCATTGCCACTAAAAATATGAATATTTCTGAAAAATCGTCTATTAACAGATAGACGAAGACTTTTTTAATATTTTCAAAAACTACCCGACCTTGTTCCACCGCTTTGACAATAGTTTTGAAATTGCTGTCCAAAAGCACTATGTCGGCTACTTCTTTGGCAACATCAGTGCCCGAACCGACTGTTACTCCAACATCAGCCGCTTTCAGGGCCGGAGCGTCATTGACACCGTCTCCTATCATCGCTACTACTTGTTTTTCGGCTTGCAGAGCTTGAATTATTTTTAACTTATGATTTGGAGAAACTCGAGCATAAATATTAACAGTCTTAGCTTTTTCTTTAAGTTGGTCTTCATCTATCTCTTCAATCTCTCTCCCCGTTAAAATAGTCCCCGGAGAAGCTCTTAATCCTATTTCGGTAGCCACAGCCAAAGCAGTATATTGATGATCGCCAGTAATAATAACTGTGCGAATACCGGCTTTTTCAGTTTCGGCGATAGACTGTTTGGTTTCTTTGCGTAAAGGATCACGCAAAGCGATAAAACCCAAAAACGTAAGGTTGTTTAAGAGTTTGTTTAAATCATCAAGATTATCCACTTCGTCAATTTTTCGATAAGCACAAGCTACCACTCTCAAGCCCTTGGTAGCTAAGTTATCTAGTTTGCCAATCAAAGTTTTGTTTTTTTCTTCATCTAATATTATCTGTTTGTTGCATTCAAATCTTGAGCTTTTATTTAATATGATTTCTGGAGCTCCAGTAACATAAAGGAAGCGTTCATCTTCATTAGTAGACCTTACTGATACAGCATATTTATTACTTGAGTCAAAAGGTATTTCCTCCAAAACCGTATATTCTTCATTTAGAGCACGCTGTTCCAAACCAGCATTAGCTGCCGCCAAAAGCAAAGCTTGTTCGGTTGAGCGACCCCGCACTATCCACTTATCAAGTTCATCATCCGGATTTTCAATAAAAGCTTCACTAGTTAGAAGAGCTGCTTTCAAAGTCATAATATGAGTTTCTGCTTCTTTCGCTTCAATAGGAGAAATACCAAAGCTATCAGCAAAAAGCTCATCTTCCGAAGCTAATATATGACTGACTTGCATCTTGCCTTCTGTTAAAGTCCCGGTTTTATCGGTGCAAATTACAGTAACACTACCTAAAGTTTCGTTGGCTACTAGTTTACGTACTAAACCTCTTTGCTTAAGAATTCGATTCATACCCAAAACTAAAATCACGGTAATAGCCGGCAAAAGACCGGCTGGTACAGCTGACACCGCCAGAGCTAAAGAGGCTATAAAAATTTCAGAGAAAGATTGTCCTCGAAAAATACCAATAACTGTCACTAAAGCAATAATGATCATTACAAAAGCACCAGCGATTTTTGATAATTTAGATAATTTCTTTTGCAGAGGAGTTTTGCGTTCTGAAGTTTCTCTGATTAAAGAAACAATATCACCCACAACTGTATATACTCCTGTTTCCACTATTACTGCCTTACCTGTCCCTTCTTCAACCAAAGTTCCCATAAAGAGCATATTGGTTCTATCGCCGAGCGGAGTATCGGCTTCTAAAGTTCCCTCCTTTTTTTCCTCAGCAATCCATTCGCCAGTTAGGCTAGCTTCGTTAACTTTAAGATTTTTAGATTCTATGATACAAGCATCAGCTGGAATTTTATCTCCTGCTTTAATTAAAAAAACATCTCCCTTGACTAGATCTGTACTGTTTATTTCTCTAAGATTACCGTCACGAATTACTCTGGCAGATATATTTACCACTTTTTTAAGAGCCGCTATGGATCGGTCAGCTTTATATTCCTGATAAAAACCGACAGTTGTGTTTATTAGAAGAACTATGATTATAAAAATAGCATCAGAAAAATGATCTAAATAGAGAGAAACACCAAAAGCTGCTAAAAGTATATAAATCAAAGGATTGTGGAATTGACTGAAGAACAAATAAATGACAGAAAGAGGTTTTTCTTCGGGTAAAATATTTTTGCCGAATTTTTTTATACGTTCCGGGATAGAATCAGAGCTTATACCTTGAGTGCTTGATTCTGTTTCAGCAAAAACTTCAGACAATTCCAAAAGATGCCATGGTTTTTTCATGGCTTAAATTATAACCGATATCTTTCTATTTATAAAATTATTAGCGACGACGTGCTAATTTTTCGTATTTTTTGGCTAAACGTTTAGCCGTTTTTCTAGAACGAGTGGTTTTGCCTTTACCAACACCTGTTTTTCTTTTTGCCATAAAGATATTATAAAATTACTAAAACTCAATTTTTATATCTTCTCCATTGCTAGTAGCGGTTGCTTCTTCTATATCAAAATGTTCAACAATGTTGACCCAGTTGTTATTTAAATCTTTCATTTTGATAGATTTTTTCACATCATTTAAAGTAACGATACCATTTTTATTGATAGATCTTATAGTTTCTTGCTTTTCTATCAAAACTTCATTAGAGGAATCAGTGGGAGATGTGTGGTAAATGATTTTTGCTAATGAGATATTTTTCTTGGCTTTTAATTTAATCTGAGCTAGGTATTTATCATCTACATCAGTGCCAGTAATTTGATAATCTGAAAAAGTTTTATCTATAGTTATACTTCTTTCTGTTTGAGTGGTTTTAGAAGTGCTAGAGGCGTTAGAAGTTTCTATTTCTTCGGAAGTACTTTCGGTTATCTGGCTGGCAGTATTTAGTTCAATCAATTGCGATTGCAGTTTAGTTATGAGCTGTTGAATCAAGTTTATAGCCTGGCCTATAAGGGTTATTACTTGTTGATTTGAAACAATAGTTGATTGGGCAATAGCAAAACTAGGAATTATTAAAGTAAACACTATCAAAATTACAAAAATTTTCTTTTTCATAATACTTATTTTAAATTATAAAACCTTTCTTAAAATTATACCACATACACAAACTTAAAATCAAAAAAACGCGTTTTTAAATTGTGTATCAAAACGCGTTTTTTTATTTAGATTTAAATAGATATTATCCAAATTCTTCTGACATTGTCTTCATCATTTTGGCTCCAATGCTAGCTTTTGTAAAAAAACCGATAATATCTATAACAACAGCTAGAATCCAAACAATAACAATAAGAGTATGGTTTGAATCTCCATATACTGATGTTAATGTACTAGCCCAAAACATTCTTGGGACAAATATCCATCCCAATATTGGAGAGATTTCCATCGGAGTAATCACACCGTGATAAATAAGCATAAGTCTTGGCATGAGAATCACACCGATCACAAACATAATGCTGTGCTGGTCCCAAAAATCCATGTCGTTTTTTCCTCTCTATATTTAAAAAATTGATTAAGGAATCAGATATCGATTAAGTTCTTATTAACAAGGTACAAAAACTAGCGATAAGGTTATTGTATGTAAACCAAAATGTCAACAACTGGCTCCGGCGGCTGGATTCGAACCAGCGACCAATCGCTTAACAGGCGACTGCTCTACCGCTGAGCTACACCGGAATGTTTTGTCATTTTATCAAAAATTTCTCTTGTTGCAATGTTTTTATCTCGCCAATCTCTGGTCAATCACATAAAAAGTTTTGATTTCAGGTACAGTTGGCAGGGCGGCAAAAGAATCATCTTCACCTCGAACTAAAGTGTCTATCACAATAGCGTAATCAATCGTTGAATTTTGAGCAGATTTGTCTACTCTTAAACTTTCAATTGAAATCCGGTCTCCCAAAAAAGTCTCAGCTTTTTGACTAAGTGTTCCATCATTTGATACATCAAAAAGGATTAAGTATAAGAAAACTCCACTACCCCCAGTATTTATAGCATATATTCCTGAAAGATCCTTCCTGTCCTCATTTGACCATTCAACCCAAAAATCTTTTTGCAATACTATACTGCCAATAAATGAAGTGCCATTAAAAGGTACTTCAAATTGCGTGCCGCCATTTTTAAGTTTTGTGGTAACTTCAAGATCAGGTATATTAATGTTGGCATTTTCAAGTAATTTTAGATGATCAATATTTTGTTCTTCAGGAACATTATTAATTTCTGGAGATTCTGGAGAATTTAAACTATTAATCGCAAAAAATAAAATGATAAAAGCGATAATAACAATAAAAACCATTAGAATAATTTTTTTCATATAAAGATTATACATTAAAAATAATATTTTGTATAATATAATTATGTGCAATACATGCAAGAGTTCTGGAGGAGCTTTGTACGGCTTAGGATTTATCGGCGCTGCGGTATATTACATACAGCACGCCGACACTTTTTGGGTCGGGGTAGTAG
>JAFGCQ010000017.1 GCA_016932555.1 Candidatus Zambryskiibacteriota bacterium | reverse complement strand
TGGTGTTGATTTTACCGGCGTTTATTACTTTCACATTAACTTGAGGTGCAATATTGCGCACAAAATCAGTACGATTCTTGCCCATTAAAAGACTAGCAATTTCACTTGCTAATCTGCCCAACTTTTTATTTTGTGCATCTATTTCGTATTTCATCCCGTTAGAAATTTTCATATATTTTATTCATTTTTTTATATAAATTCTATAAAAGCCATTTTACTACCGTCTGAAAGTCTTCTTTTAGATTTAATAATTCTAGTAAAACCACCTTTCCGGTCCTCATATTTTTTAGCTAATTCGTCCATCAATTTTTTACCAGCTTTTGACCCAATTCTTTCTATCACAGCTCGTCGAGCAGCTATAGTGCCTAACTTACCTTTGGTAATAAGTTTTTCTGCAAAGGGCCTAAGTTCTCGAGCTTTGATTTCAGTAGTCTTTATTTTTTCATGTAACACCAAAGATCTAGCCAACGAATTAATCAAAGCTTTTCTGACTTTGCGTACTCTACCCAGTTTTCGGTTTTTATTATGATGTCTCATACTCTCGAATTTTACAAATTTTATCGAATGATACGAATTATTTTAATGTTATACCATGCTCACTTAAAACTCTTTTTATTTCGGCTACTCCTTTAGCACCAAGACCTTCGATTTCCAAAATATCCTTTTCTTTTTTTCTAGCCAGACCGCCAATAGTTCTGATATTAGCACTGGAAAGCGCATTTAGAGTTCTGGCTGAAAGTTCTAAGTTTTCGATTCGAGTTTTCAGAAAATCTGGATCTAACTTTTGAAATTCGTTTTCTTCTTCTTTTTTATCAGAATCTTCTTCTTTAGTCTCTTCTGGTTCTATTTTTTCTTCAAAACCGGTTATAGCCTTGAGCTGTTCTATCATGATATTAATAGATTTTTCAAGAGATTCTTTAGGTGTAATGCTACCATCAGTTTCAATGGAAATTCTTAGACGGTTGAAATCAGTGCGATCACCAACACGCATATTTTCCACTTCGTAACTCACTCTCCTGATGGGTGTGAAATTGGCATCTAATACAATAGTGCCGATATCAACTTTATTTCTATTTATCATTTCTCGGCTAACAAAACCTAAACCTCTTTCTACCGTCATTTCCATATCTATTTCTGAATCTTTGTCGGTTAAAGTGGCAATAATCAAATCTGGATTCATTATTTCTACCTGGCCTGGTGCTTCTATATCTTTAGCGGCAAGAGTTTTTATACCTCTGGCTTTTAAATTGAGAATTTGAGGCTCGTCCGAAAGGATTTTAATTCGGAGTCTTTTAAGATTGAGAATGATAGTAACCACATCTTCTTTGATACCTTTAATGGAAGAAAATTCATGCTCAACTCCTTTAATTTTAACTGAAGTCACTGCTGATCCAGGCAAGGAAGAAAGAATAATGCGACGTAAACTATTACCGACGGTAAAACCAAAACCTGGGTAGAAACCATCAATCTCATAAATTCCTTTGTTATCTTCCTCCAGTAAAATTTTTGGCTTGGAAGGAAGGACGATATTTTTATCAAAATTTTCCATGATTATAAATTATTAAAATTAATTAGATATTATCTTTGATAATATTCGATTACTTGACCAAGATCGAATAATAGATCAATTTTCCCCGTAAAAGTAGTATCTTTTATAGAGAGTTCCTTCTTTTTATTATCCCATAAAAGCCAATCTGGCATTTGGTTTTCTTGCTCTTTTTTTTCATCTAAAACACTAAATAACTTACTATTTTTGCTACCTTCGCGAATAGTAATTTTATCTCTTTCTTTGACTTGATATGAAGGTACATAAACCTTTTTGCCGTTCACTAAAAAATGACCATGGGCTACAGCTTGTCTAGCGGCTAGATGAGTTGGCAAGATACTGGCTCTCCAAATTACATTATCCAAGCGATGCTCTAAGATGTAAAGCAAATTTAACATTGGAGCGCCGGCTTTTTTATTTAGGGCTTCTTTAACATATTTTGAAAACTGCTTTTCAGTAACACCATAAAACATCCTAGCTTTTTGCTTTTCGTTCATTTGAATACCAAAATCTGTTTTGGGCCTGCCGAAACTTTTGCTTTTAGTTTTACGACCTTCCCTTAAGCTGTATTTTTGAGTTTGAGTTTTCTCAAAAATTGGAGCTTTAAGTCTTCGCGCTATTTTATATTTTGGACCGATTTTCATAACTTTTTGTCTTTTCTATTATTATTTAAACTTTTATACTCTTCTAGGTTTTTTAGGTTTGGGGCCATTATGTGGTACCGGTGTAGCATCTCTGATGGAAGAAATATTTATCCCTTTTGATATAAAACCTCTGATCCCCGATTCTCTACCGGAACCAACTCCTTTAACAATTACTGAAATCTCTTTAAGCCCTAAAGTTTGAGCTTTAAGCCCCAAAGTTTCACCAACTTTAGCTGCAGCAAAAGGGGTACCTTTTTTGGCACCTTTGAAGCCTAATTTACCACTAGATTCAGTAGCGTAAACATTACCTTTTTTATCTGTAAGAACCAGATCAGTATTGTTATATGTTGAACGAACATAGAGAATGCCCGATTCTAACCTTTTTTTGCCTGACTGACCAGATGGATTGGAAATCTCATCAGGTTTTTCTTTAATGTTACCTGTTTCTAAATCTGGTTTAGTTTTTACGATTCTTTTCTTTCCCATAAATTTATTTTATTTCTTTTCTACTGCTCGGCGGCCAGTGCCCATGGTTTTCCTGATATTACCTCGGCGAGTACGGGAGTTAGTTTTAGTTCTTTGACCCCTAACTGGCAGAGAACGTAAATGTCTTATACCGCGATAACATTTTATATCTTTCAATCTTTTTATATTGCCGGAAATTTCTCTCTTAAGATCGCCCTCAATTTTCATACTTTCTACAATTTTCCTGATCTCGTTTTCTTGTTCTGTATTTAAATTTCCGGGTTTGACGCCCCAATCTATCCCGGCTTCTTTCAAAATTTTTTGAGCTCTGCTACGACCAACTCCAAAAAGGGTGGTTAACCCTATTTCAAGTCTTTTTTCATCTGGTATTGTAATTCCTAAAATTCTCATGGTTTTTATCCTTGTCTTTGTTTATGCTTAGGATTGCTTTTGCATACAACAAACAAAACGCCTTTGCGACGAACTAATTTACATTTCGGGCACCTTTTTTTTACCGAGGCTTTTACTTTCATTCCATCAGAAATCTTAACCGACTAATAATTTTTTAATTCCAAATCCCATGAATTTTTACGGGATTCATCCTTAATTAAAGCAGGGTTGTTAACTTATGCGTTTGCTATCGAGTCTACGAACAATCCTCCCCTTACCCCCGTAAGGGTCTAAAACTATTTCTACAGAATCCCCGATTAAAACTTTGATTCTGTGAAGTCTCATTTTCCCAGACAAATAAGCCAGAATTTCTTCGTCTTGGTTTTTCAACTTAATGCGGAAAAGCGCGTTAGGTAGCGCTTCAGTTATTGTACCAACACTTATTTCCTGCCTTTCTTTATTTGTCATTTAGCAACAAAAAAAGCTTATCATACAAGCCTTATTAATGTCAAATCAGAACTTTACTCTTCGGAATCTATTTTTACGTGAATTTTAAAAGAATCTTTAGGAAAAGAATTCTTCCAAATAGGCCTTACAGCAGAGGTTATACTAGAAATGCCCTCAAATTCATTCATTAAATCAGTTATATTATCTTTAGATATTCCCAATAATCGTTGGTTAATAAGGTCTTTATTAATTTTAGCTACCACATTAACTTCTCCATTAAGCTTTAAATCAAATTCCTTATCAGTTTCAAAATCTTCAGGGATTTGAAATATGTTTAAAGCAGAAAAATCATTTACTTCAGCTTCTATGTTTTGCCAATCTTCAGATTCGCTTATATAAGAATCAACAATTTTACTTGAGAGATCTTTAGTGTCAAACATCATGGCATAAGCAGTAATCTCTTTACCCACAATAACTGATGAGCCATCTTCTTTGGGAGGTAGTTCTTTAGACTCATAAATTATCGAACTCGGTAATAAACTTAAACCATCTGGTACTTTTGAAGCCAGTTCTTTTTGAAGTTCTATTTGGACTCCGTCTTCAACATTTTTCAATGCAGCTTCTCGGTCTGCTTCTGTTATAGTTTTTCTTTTGCCTATAAAACCTCCAGTTATTGGAGTAATTGATCTAGCATAAAATCCCTCATAACGACTGGGATCATTTTTGAAACCGGGGATGGTGAAATCAACTTTATCGATATTATATTTTTCTCCAGCTTCATCAGCAAAGACTTCTATCTCTATACTACCTGGAAGATCTCCTTTTTTGCCAGGGACAACGATTGATTCAGGAATTCTATAAATAAGGCCCTCTGGACTTTCAAATCTAGTGCGAATGATAAGCCTTTGAGACGCTGAAGAATAGTTGTTATAAATTATTATTTTACCAGAAGCTTTAATCTCGGTGTCTTCTTCGCCGGTAGCTAATACTGGAGCAGTTTTTGATTTAGAAAGTTTAATTATTTCGTGCCGGACTGCTCCTTCAAGATCTTTAGAGCTAGTAGTAATTTCCATATCTACTATTACTTTTTGGTTTTTGGGAATTATTCTTACTGTAGCAGAAGAAAAAACAGTCATCATACTCACTACGAAAATAGCCATTATTATTATTATTATTACAGAACCAATCACCCATTTTTTCCTGCTAGATTTTTTTATAGAACCATACTGATCAGTTTCCTCATGGGATTTGGGATAATAATATTCATAAGCGTCGCCTTTATTTTCTAAGATATTTTCGTTTTCTTCTGGAATTTTTTCTCCCGGTTTTATAATTTGGGGTGTAATTTTTCTTCTACGGTTTTCAGGCACCGGGATATTGCGGATACTCCTTTTTTCTGGTGGAGTTACATCACTAAATTGTATTTTAGTCATACACTTACATTATAAACCTATTCAAATTTTAAACAATACCTTTGTGGAAAAACTCTATTCCAAAATTGCTTTGATGCGTCGGATGCCAGCCGATGAAGCTTCTTCTTTGATAATTTTGAAATGACCTAACTTGCCGGTGTTTTCGACATGAGGTCCGCCGCAAAATTCTTTTGACCAAGCGGTTTCTAGATTGTCGCCAACAAAATAAATACTAACTTCATCCCCGTATTTATCTCCAAAAGTGTGAGCCGCGCCGGTTTTTTCAGCTTCTGCTAATTTCATTATAACTTTGTTGACTGGTAAATTTTCTGCAATTTTTTTATTTACCAAATCTTCTACTTTATTTTTTTCTTCGTCAGTTAATTTGCGCGCAAATCCAAAATCAAACCTCAGTCTCTCGGCATTTATATTACTCCCTTTCTGCATTATCGGCTCTCCTAAGACAATCTCTAATGCCTGTCTTAACAAGTGGGTGGCTGTGTGCAATTTTTTTGTCTCCTCTCCTCCGTCTGCCAGTCCGCCTTTGAACATCCCTGCGCTTGCTGTACGCGAAAGCTCTTGATGAGCTTTCATCTTATTCCAAAATTTTTCTTCCTCTATAATTTTTCCTTGTTCCTTGGCTATTTCTTTTACTAATTCAAAAGGAAAACCGTGTGATGTTACTAATTCAAATACTATTGAAGAAGGTAGTATTTTTTCTCCCGCATTAGTTTTTAACATCCAATTAAATTCTCTCATCCCTTGTTTCAGAGTTTTATCAAACTTTTCTTTTTCTGTTTTTAAACTTTCCAAAATCTTCTCTTTATTTTTCAAAAGTTCTGGATAAACATCTTTATAAATCTCAATAACTTTTTCGGCTAAGCTGAAATCAGCCCCGTATCTCACAGCGCGGCGAATGAGTCGGCGCAAGACATAATCTCGGCCAGTATTACCTGGGACTACTCCTTCAGCTAGTATAAAGGTGGCGGCTTTAATATGATCAGCAACTATTTTTTTCGCTCTAGTATCAAGGGCGCCCCTTGATATGTCCATGAGTGGATAAAAAACATCAGTTTCAAAAACATTCTTCTGGCCGTTTAAAATCATCAAAGTTCTCTCCAGGCCCATACCGGTGTCAACATTTTTTTGTTTGAGCGGCTCGTATTTGCCATCGGCAGTTTTGTTGTACTGCATGAAAACATTGTTCCAAACCTCTACTCCATCAACGAAAATTTCAGTGTCGGGACCACAGGGTCCAGTAACGCCTGCTGGTCCCCACCAATTGTTTTCTTTGCCTAAAAATTTAATTTTATCTTCTGGAATTCCTAAAGATTTCCAAATTTCGGCTGATTCAGTATCTCTCAGGATATTATTTTGTTCGTCACCTTCAAAACAAGTAACAGATATTCTTTCAACTGCGATATCGAGTTCTTTGGTTAAAAATTCTAAACTCCATTTTATGGAATCTTCCTTCCAATAATCTCCAAGCGACCAGTTACCGAGCATTTCAAAAAAAGTCAGGTGCGTATCATCTCCTACCTCTTCAATATCGCCGGTGCGGATGCATTTTTGCACATTTACCAAGCGATTTCCCTTAGGACACTTTTCACCTAAAAGATATGGCACCAAAGGATGCATACCAGCCGTAGTGAATAGTACTGTCGGATCATTTTCTGGAATTAAGGAAGAACTTGGGATTATCGCGTGTCCCCTCTCCCTAAAAAATTCCAAATATTTTTCTCTCAATTCTCTTGCAGTCATGTTTTTATATTACAACAAAAAACTTTGTTTTCCAATTTGATTTAAAAAGATTTTGAAGTTATATTTTATTAATATGTATAAGAAAAAAGTTTTGGAAAATGGCTTGCGAATTATGGCAGTACCTATGGCGGGTGCCAAATCGATAACAGTAATGTCTCTCATAGAGGCTGGCTCAAAATATGAGAATAAAAAAAATAACGGCATCTCGCATTTTTTGGAGCATATGTTTTTTAAAGGCACCCAAAAGCGCCCGCGAGCTTTAGATATCTCTCATGAGCTTGACTCTTTAGGAGCTCAAAGCAACGCTTTCACCTCGCAAGAATTAACTGGATACTGGGCCAAAGCCCATCCCAAACATCTAGACAAGATTTTGGATATTATTTCTGATATGTATCTTAACCCTACTTTTCCTGCTCCAGATTTAGAAAGAGAGAAAGGGGTGATTATTGAGGAAATAAATATGTATGAAGATTTACCCCAAATTTTGGTAGGTGAAGTTTTGAATGAACTTATGTACGGTGATCAACCGGCTGGCTGGAGCATTGCCGGTCGCAAAGAAAATATTAAATCTTTCAACCGAAATGATTTTATAAATTACAGACAAAATCATTATGTTGCTTCTTCTACCGCAATTGTAATTGCCGGCGATATAGATGAAGAAGATATTTTCAAAAAAATT
>JAFGCQ010000016.1 GCA_016932555.1 Candidatus Zambryskiibacteriota bacterium | reverse complement strand
ATTAAAAAGTTACGCGAGCTGGGTTCAGACCGTCGTGAGACAGGTTGGTCTCCTATCTACTGCAGGCGTTGATTCTTGAGGGGAGTTCTTCGTAGTACGAGAGGACCCGAAGGAACTGACCTCTGGTCTACCTGCTGTTCCGCCAGGAGCACCGCAGGGTAGCTAAGTCGGGAATGGATAACCTCTGAAAGCATCTAAGAGGGAAGCCAACCCCAAGATTAGGAATCGTTTAGGATCGTGAGAGATGATCACGTCCCGTAAGGGACCCTGAGGCGCGCAAGCGATCGAAGGGTGATAGGCGCTAGGTGTAAGCGCAGTAATGCGTTAAGCCGAGGCGTACTAATTTTCCGATTCTATTAGGAAATTTGAAAACCTACCACGTTGCTCATTTTGTGAGCTATGCGGTACAAGTACTTCATCCTGCTACATAAGGCTTCAAATAGAGTAATTTGTTTTGGTGCTTTGTCGCTAGGGTCACACCCGTTCTCATTCCGAACACGGAAGTTAAGCCTAGTTGAGGCGATGGTACTCGTAAAGGGGAGAGTAGCTAGGCGCCAAAACAAATTACTCTATTTTTACCCTAGCTTTCGCGCTAGGCTTTTTTGTTTTATAATTGTTAATTATAATTTAAGAATTTTCATATGAACTATCCTGTATATAAATTTTTGTTACCAACTAGTATAGTAATGCTAGTTGTGGGGTTCGCTATATTATTTCTTGGGTGGTTCCCGATTTTGGGTTTTGGTTCAAATTTTGGAGATAATATGCTTTATTTATGTGTTTTGCTGTTACTCTTAGGATTTGTCCTCTTTATTGCGAGTCTAATCGACAGAAAGATTGTGTTTCGGCGAAGTCAAAGTGACATAACAGAACAACAACCAAAAATAATTTATCAAAAAAAATATCGAATATTATCTAGGATTGGATGGATTGCTGTTATTGCCGTTATTTGTCTTATGGGCTTTATATTTGGGGCGGGTATATTAATGCAAATTACTCTATTTTTACCCTAGCTTTCGCGCTAGGCTTTTTTTTAATATAATTAAAAGGATGGATCCCGTTACAAATCTATAGCGGGGTTTCGGTAATTATTAATTAATCTACGGGAATAATATTTCCTATTTCTAACAGGATGGATTTCGAGCAAGTACAAATTGGAGAAGTTAGCTCTTGGGCTTCAAGAAGAAAAACAATTTTTTTGAGCAGTATTGTTTTAGTTTTATTTGCTATTACTTATAGCATCTTTTGGTATTTTTGGTACAGTCCCCCTTCTTGTTCTGATGGCGTCCAAAATGGAGATGAAACCGGTATTGATTGTGGCGGTTCGTGTCCAGTGATTTGTAGTACTGATGTTTTGAAGCCGATTATAAGATGGGATCCTAGAATGTTTGAAATATCTCCTGGAGTTTGGAACGCTTTAGTTTATGTAGAAAATCCAAATGTTAACATAGATGCGACTTATGTACCTTATAAGTTTGTTTTCTATGATGAAAACAATCAAATTCTAGAAGAAAGAGAAGGAGCAACAATATTACCCAAAGCCAAAACCGTTGGAATATTTGAAGGCTCAATATTAACCAAAAATAATCATTCACCCCAAAAAGCAATTTTCGAAATAGGTAAAAATATTTCCTGGGATGAAAATGGAGAAACTTATGATTTAGATATGACTCACGGTTCTTTAGAGAATTTAGATGATGAGCCAAGGGTTGAAGCTAATATTAAAAATAATGGCGTAGAGGAAATAAAAAATATTGAATTAGTAATCGCTATATTTGATGGTTATGATAATGCGGTAGCTGCTTCACGTACGTTTATAGAAAGCTTAAAGAAAAATCAAAGCCAAAAAATTTTATTTACTTGGCCCAGACCTTTTAATCTTGGCTTTCGGATTTGTGAAAAACCTTCTGATATAGTCTTAGCTCTAGATAAGTCAGGTTCTATGGCGGCCTTGGGGCAAAATCCTCCACAACCCTTAACCGATGCTAAAACAGCTGCTTCTTTCTTCACCCTAAATCTAGGCCCTGAAGATGGGGTGGGGGTAGTTTCTTTTGCCACTGAAGCCATCAATATTTCTAATGGTATTATTTCTGATTTTGTTTCAGTTAGAGATGCAATAGAGTCTATAAAAATTGAATCAAATGGAACCCAATATACCAACATATTCGATGCTCTTCATAAAGCTAGGTTAGCGATTGCAGCAAAAGCTGATAATGATTATTCAAAAATAATCATTTTATTAACTGATGGAATAGCTAATAATCCCCAAAATCCAGAAGGTAAAACTGAAGAAGATGACATTAAATATGCGGAAAACTTAGCTTTAGAAGAAGCAATAAAAGCTAAAACAGAGGGTTTAATTATATATACTATTGGTTTGGGGAATAATATAAACGAATCTTTTTTAAAAAAAATCGCTTCTGAAGAAAGTAATTATTTTTTTGCACCGACGGCAGACAATTTGAAAATTATATATAAAGATATATCCTATGACATATGTAAGGAAATACCGGCCAGAATAGAAATAACTTACAAAATTTTTGGCGACTCAATATAGGATAAAATGATAAGCGAGCTTTTTAGGAAAATAAATTATTCCGTGGATTGGTTGCTTTTTGGTGCTTTGATTTTTATATCTATAGCTGGGATTCTTACTATGAATTCCTTTCTGCCGAGTGAGAAGGAGGCCGGAGATATACTATTCATTCGGCAAATAATCTGGCTTTCTATCTCAGTAGTAATTTTATTATTGGCTAGCATTGTAGACTGGCGATTTTTGAGACGTAGTAATACTACCATTACTATTTTTGTAGTCTCATGTTTTTCACTCTTGTTTTTATTTATCGCGGGCTCAATTTTTCACGGAGCCCAAAGTTGGTTTAATTTTGGAGCTTTTACTTTTCAACCGGTTGATTTTGCCAAATTGGTTCTGGTTATACTTTTGGCTAAGTATTTTTCTAGAAGACATATAGAAATTGCCAATGTTAGACACATCTTAATTTCAGGTTTTTACGCTTTTATTATTTTTTTACTGGTTTTTTTACAGCCCGACTTTGGTTCAGCTATCATCATATTCGCGGTCTGGCTTTTTATAGTTTTGATTTCTGGTATTTCCAAAAAGCATTTACTTGTAGTATTCCTTTCAGGAATGATAGCTTTAAGTTGTTTATGGTTTTTTGTATTTCAAGATTATCAGAAGATTAGAATAATCTCTTTTATAAATCCTTTAACTGACCTTACTGGCAGTGGTTATAATGCCTACCAATCTACTATTGCCGTTGGTTCTGGCCAGATCTTGGGTAAGGGTGTAGGGCTTGGTAGTCAATCAAAATTAAAATTTTTGCCGGAATACGAAACCGACTTTATTTTCGCTGCTTTTAGTGAAGAATGGGGTTTTGTCGGAGTAGTGGTTATCTTTGGACTTTACGGTTTGATCTTCTGGCGTATTACAGATATTGCTAAAAAGGGGGCGACTAATTTTGAGACTTTATATGGCCTGGGACTTTTTTCTATTTTTTTGTCCCATTTTATTATTCACGTTGGCATGAACATTGGTCTTTTACCGGTTACCGGGATCACAATGCCTTTTATGAGCTATGGTGGCTCTCATATGCTGGCTGAATTTTTGGGGATTGGTATTTTAATGGGCCAACGCTCTTATGCGAGAGTAGCATATCGAGAAGAAGCTAAAAATGAAATTATTGGTATAACCGAATAGTCTCATCCATCATTTTTTTTAGGGAGAAAAAGTTAATAACGGTACTTTTGATTTCTCTACCGAGTTCTCTCATAAGTTTTTTGTGCTCCAGAAGATATTTGATGGCCTCAGCAATTTCTTTGGGGTTTCGAGGATGAACTAAAATACCATTTTGCATATCCTTTATGATTTCAGGTACGCCGCCGACAGAGGTAGAGATTATAGGTAGCCCGGCTAAACCAGACTCTAAAATAACATAAGGAAAATTTTCGGTGCGGCTGGACAAGAGAAAAATGTCAGCGCCCGGTAAAAATTTTCTGGCTTCTGGCACAAAACCCTTAAAAATCAACATATTTTTAAGATCCAATTCTTCTGCCAATTTTTCCAATTTTTCTTTTTCTTTGCCGCTACCAGCAATGCAATAAATTATCTGTTCCTGGATTTCCTTGGGTAATATATTCAAAGCTCTTAGAGCTACATCCAGACCCTTATTTCTGTGCAGTTCGGATATCGAGTAGATGACGGTTTTTTGACTTTCGGTATCGGCCAAGAAAGCTCGGGCTTCTTCACTTTTCATTTTCTCTTTTGGCGGCAAGGCCTTGATGCCATTATAAACAACCTCTATCTTATGGCTTATAAAAGGCAGAAAAGCTACATCTTTCTTTGATTTTTCTGATACAGCAATGACTTTGTGACACAAAATTATAGTCAACCAGTGCAAAAAATATATTGCGATTTTTTGAAGCGCACTCCTCTCTTCGTTGAAGGCCCAGCCGTGGCTGGTAAAAATTATTTTTGGCACTTTTTTCAATCTACCAGCCAAAGCTCCAAGCCCGCCAATTTTTGAAGAGTTTAAATGTATGATGTCGGGCTTCTCCACTTTTATTATTTTTAGCAATTTTTTGAAGACTTTAAATTCGCTTTTCAGATCTATATCTCTCTGTAGTGATTCTATTTCTATTGTTCTTATATTTGAATCTCTCAATTTTTCAATTAACAATCCTCCTTGGCCGCAAACTACTATTGCCTCAAATTGGTCTCTGGGCAAATTAGTTGTCAAGTCATAAACATATCGTTGAGCACCACCGAAATTGCCTTTAGTTATGATGTATAATATTTTTTTCTTTTCTAGCATGTGAAAAACTATTCTCTCATATATTGACCCTATTTTCAATATGATGCATACTAATAAACAATGGCTATTTCGGGTAAAAAAGAGACGACAGTCTTGTTTTTGGGAGATATTATTCTCCTATATTTTTCTCTTTGGGTTACTTTATTTTTTCGTTATTCAACTCTCGATCTAAGTTTTGAAGCGGCTTGGAATCTTCACTTTCTACCCTTTACTATTATTGTGGCTGTTTGGATATTAGTATTTTTTATTTCTGGGCTTTATGAAAAGCATACCTTGATTTTAAAAAGCCGTTTGCCCAGTACTGTTTTTAATGCTCAGGTAATAAATAGTTTTATCGCCATTATTTTCTTCTATTTCATCCCTTATTTCGGTATTGCTCCAAAGACTAATTTATTTATTTATCTTTTTATTTCTTTTGCTCTGATTTTGTCATGGAGAATTTATGGTGATAGATTTCTTCATCCATCAGTTAAGCAAAAAGGTATTATCATAGGTAGTGGGGAAGAAATGAAAGAGCTTTTGGAAGAAGTAAACAACAATCCTAGGTATGGATTGGAATTCATTTCTTCAATTGATCTTGACAAAATTGCAGATTTAGATTTTCAAGATGAAATAGTTAAACGAGTCTATTCTGAAGAAGTACAAATAATCGCGGTAGACCTTAAAAACGAAAAAGTGGAGCCGATTTTGCCGCATCTTTATAATTTAATTTTTTCTAAAGTAAAATTTATAGATATGTATAAAGTTTATGAGGATTTGTTTAACAGAGTGCCGCTATCTTTGGTTCGTTATAACTGGTTTTTGGAAAATATTTCTACCGAATCAAGGATTACTTATGATGTATTAAAACGTATAATGGACATTATCATCGCTGGGGTAGTTGGTCTAATATCTCTAATTCTTTATCCTTTTGTAGCTTTGGCCATAAAAATGAATGACGGCGGCGATATATTTTTCCAGCAGGAAAGAATAGGCAAAAATAATAAGATTATAAAAATCAAAAAATTCAGAAGTATGCGATCAGATTCTGATGGTAAATATGAAATCACCAAAGTCGGCAAATGGCTTCGGGCTCTGCGCATTGATGAGCTGCCCCAGATTTGGAATGTTTTTCGGGGCGATATTTCCATGATCGGTCCTAGACCCGAGATCCCAGCATTGGTTAAACACTATGAAGAAGTTATTCCGTATTATGATATTCGACATCTTATAAAGCCGGGGCTTTCTGGTTGGGCGCAACTTTATCATACTGATCCGCCAAAAGTGGTAGCTGATGCTGAAAAAACTCGCCGCAAACTCTCATATGATCTTTATTACATCAAAAATCGTTCTTTTATGCTTGATTTCAAAATTGCTTTAAAGACCATTAAGACTTTGTTGAGTAGAAGTGGAACTTAATTTACCGATCCAAATTTTCTAACCCCCTCCCGACCTCCCCCTTAAGGGGGAGGTGACTGCTATCTAATTTAGTTTAAATTATCGCGTTATACTAGTCGCGCGGTTCTCTCCTTAAGGTAAGAGGGGGAAGGGAGTAGGTTAGAATTGCGAAATTGGTCTAATTTAGCTATTATCTACTCATGACGCGATATCGATTTTGGGCAGTTATTATAGTGGCGATTGCGATAGGGGTTGGTTTTTTTGTATGGAGTAGTCAAAAACCTGATTCAGAAAGACAATTTAAACTGGGTCTTGATCTGTCTGGTGGCACTCATTTGGTTTATGAAGCCGATACTTTTGAAATAGCTACTTCTGATGTTGGAGACGCTATGAGATCCTTGAAAGAAGTTATTGAGAGGCGCATTAATCTTTTTGGTGTTTCTGAACCGATTGTTCAAGTGGAAGAAGGTGGGGTTTTTGGTTCCAACATAAGAGAGCAGAGACTTATAGTAGAGTTGCCTGGGGTGACTGATGTTGAAGAAGCTGTTAAGAGAATCGGCGAGACTCCGATTTTGGAATTCAAACTCTTATCTCGAGTAAATCAAGAAAAAATGTCAGTAGATGAAAAAGTTAATGCTGAGGAAATGTTTAAAGATACTGGGCTTACCGGTAGGATGCTGCAAAGGGCTAGTATACAGTTTGACCAAAATTTTGGCAATAAACCTATAATCGGTTTAAAATTTAATGAAGAAGGAGCAAAACTTTTCGCTGAAATCACTAGAGAAAACACCGGTGATATATTGGGTATTTTTTTGGATGGAGAGCTTATAGAAGCTCCTTATATTAGAGAAGAAATAACTGGCGGACAAGCGGTTATAACTGGAGATTTTACGCCTGAAGAAGCTAAACAAGTAGTGCGTGATTTAAATTACGGCGCTCTACCAATGCCGATAAGTTTAATCAGTACCGAAACCATTGGCGCTACATTAGGTGAAAGAGCTGTTAATGCCAGCATTAAAGCTGGATTTTACGCTTTTATTCTAGTAGCTGCTTTTCTTATTATTTGGTATCGATTCCGAGGTTTGGTGGCTGTGCTGGCTTTGGCGATTTATACAGTTTTAAACTTGGCTCTATTTAAACTTATTCCAGTAACTTTAACAGCGGCTGGTATTGCTGGCTTCATTTTGTCTATTGGCATGGCAGTTGATGCCAATATTTTGATATTTGAGAGAACTAAAGAAGAGCTGAAAAAAGGCAAAAGTAAATATGAAGCCCTAAAAGAAGGTTTCCATCGAGCTTGGAGTTCTATTCGGGACTCAAATCTTTCCAGTATTATTACAGCAGTGATCTTATATTATTTTGCTTCTACACCAATCATCAAAGGTTTTGCATTGGTGTTTTTAATCGGCGTTTTAGTTTCTATGTTTTCTGCTATTACTGCCTCAAGGACGATTTTGTTTGCTTTGAGCAAGGAAGAGGAAGTTAGTAGTGAAAACGAAAATAAAAAATGATAATAATTAAATACAAAAAAATATTTTATGCAATCTCAATCATTTTTATGATTAGTTCGATTTTGGCCATCAGCTTTTGGGGGTTGAAGCCTAGCATTGACTTTACTGGCGGTAGTTTACTCAGTATCTCTTTTGACGGAGCAAGTCCCACCGTGATAGAAGTTAACAATGTTTTAGTGGAGATAGGAATCGAGAATTCATCAACACGTCCATCAAGTGAAGGTTTTATAATAAGACTTCCGGAAATTACACAAAATGAGAAAAATTCCATTATTGAAAAACTTTCTTTTGATGGTAAATATTTTCCGATTGAAAAGACTTTTAGCACGATCGGTCCAATTTTGGGCAAAGAAGCTATTCAAAAATCCTGGATATCTATAATTTTGGTGCTTTTGGCGATAATCTTGTTTATCACTTTTGCTTTTCGCAAAGTTTCCAAAACGGTTTCTTCTTGGGTTTACGGCTTAATAACTATTTTAGCTTTGCTTCATGATGTTCTCATCCCAACTGGCGTCTTTGCTATACTGGGTTATTTAGCTGGTGTTGAAGTTGACACGCTTTTTGTAACAGCACTTTTGGTGATTTTAGGCTTTTCTGTTCATGACACTATTGTGGTTTTTGATAGAGTGAGAGAAAATTTACACAGAAATGAAGATTTCAAAGAAAAGAAGGATTTTGAAACAATAGTAGGTGAGAGCATTAATCAAACTTTTATTCGATCTATAAACACTTCCGTGACTACCCTACTTGCTATCTTCATACTTTATTTACTTGGTCCCGAAACTATCAAAAGCTTTACTTTAGCTATGATTATCGGTATTGCTGCTGGTACCTATTCCTCGATATTTTTTGCCAGTCCACTTTTAGTAACTATTAATAATTGGAAAAATAAGGATAAATAATTATAATATTTATATGCATAAGAGTAATTTTTTTATTTCATTTGCAATTTGGCTTATCATATTGCCGCTCTTAGGTATTCCGGGGGATTGGAAAAATATTTTGATGTTTTTGTCAGGAATTCTTTTTTTGTTGGTACTTTTAGCTCCAATTATGACAAAAAAACTAGAGGATTCACCTGAAGGTAAAGGCAATAATTATAAAGAGGGCAATCTAAAATTTTCCTCGGAAGACGAAATTAAAAAAACAGAAATCGATCAAAAGCTATGAATCCTGTTAGAAATAAAATGATATATTCTCAATACTTAAATTTGAGCGAGAAATTTTTAGTAAATAAATTTCTAACAGGATGAAAAAAATAGGTAAGGTATCAGGCATAATTGGATTTAGTTTTGCCTTAGGTTTTTTTGTTTACTCTTTCACCTTGCCTGACGAATTTTCCAGTGTTAATGTTTTAAATTCTCAACTTGAAATAATCACCGAAAAAAAAATAAAACACGTAGAGACTCCCGAGCCTTTAAAAGGCATTTACATGACTCAGTGTGTAGCTGCAACCAAAAACTTTAGGGAAAATATAGTTGATCTTATTGAAAAAACAGAACTTAATTCAGTGATTATTGATATCAAAGATTATACCGGTACAGTCTCTTTTAAAACTGGTAATCTCGAAATCGATAACATTAGCAGCAGCGGCAAAGGCTGTCAAGTTGATGATATGAGAGAATTTGTAGAAAGTTTGCACGAAAAACAGATTTATGTGATAGGCAGAGTAACCGTTTTCCAAGATCCTCTCTATACTCAAATTCATCCAGAATTGGCAGTTAAAAGAGCAAGCGATGGCAACGTATGGAAAGATAAAAAAGGACTTTCTTTCATAGATGTTGGGGCTCAACCTTTTTGGGATTATATAATTTCCATCGCCACTTCTTCTTATGCTGTTGGTTTTGATGAAATAAATTTTGATTATATTCGTTTTCCTTCTGATGGCGATATGAAAGATATCGCTTTTCCTTATACTAGTACTACCACTAAAAAAGAAATGCTCCGTCAGTTTTTTAGCTATTTGAACCAGAAGCTTACGAATACGGATATTATCACTTCGGCTGATTTGTTTGGCATGACTACCACCAATACTGATGATTTAAATATCGGTCAAATCTTAGAATACGCACTTCTAAACTTTGATTATGTTTGTCCTATGGTTTATCCATCTCACTATCCGCCAACTTTTAATGGCTGGGCAGATCCCAACCAAGTACCTTACGAAATAGTAAAATTTAGTATGGACGGCGCAGTAGCTCGCAGCAAATTTTTATATAAGGAAATTTCAACTAGTACGGTCGTAATTCTTTCAGGTGGTACCACAGCTACTACTAGTCCTAATTTTTATGCTATGGAGAGAGTAAACCCTCTACAGCTGCGCCCTTGGCTTCAAGATAACGATTATCCTATTCACTATACTCCAGAAATGGTTCGTGCTCAAATTCAAGCCACTTATGATGCTGGTTTAACCTCATGGATGCTATGGGATCCGGCAAATACGTACACTCAGTCAGCACTGCTGTCTGAGTAATTTCCAATTTTTAATTTCTAAATGTTTAAAAATTAAAGCATTTGAGCATTATTTACAAAATTAAAAATTACAAAATTAAAAATTATTGTATAATGTAATTATGCAAGAGAATAACATTACCTATTTTGCTGAAACCGATGCGCGTAATAAGCGAGTGAGGTTTGGTATAAAAGATGAAGATCGGTTGCGTCATATATATTCAATAGGTAAAACTGGCATGGGTAAATCTACTATGTTAGAAAATATGGCTATTCAGGATATCCAAAACGGCAACGGTATGGCTTTTCTAGATCCGCATGGTAAAACGGCAGACTTACTCCTTGATTATATTCCAGAAGAAAGAATCAAAGATGTTATTTATTTTGCACCGTTTGATACCGAACACCCAATTTCTTTTAATGTGATGGAAGATGTAGGTGAAAATCGTAGGCATTTGGTACTATCTGGCCTCATGAGTGCTTTTGAGAAGCTTTTTGGAGAAGAAAGTTTTTCTGACCGTATGCAATATATTTTGCAAAATACAATTTTGGCTCTCTTGGAATATCCTGGTGCCACCATGCTTGGTATAAATAAAATGCTGTCAGATAAAACTTATCGAAATAGTGTAATAGCTAATATCACTGACCCTTCGGTGAAAGATTATTGGATAAAAGAATATGCAGGTTATACCGAAAGATTTGCAGCTGAAGCTATTCCGGCTATTCAAAATAAAATTGGTCAATTTACTTCAAATCCTTTGATTAGGAATATTATAGGTCAACCTAAATCTTCTTTTGATATCAGAAAGATAATGGATGACAAGAAGATTTTGATAGTCAATTTGTCCAAAGGTTTAGTAGGTGAAAATAACGCTAACCTGTTGGGTTCTATGCTAGTTACCAAGATTTATCTGGCAGCTATGTCTCGAGCTGATGCTGACCCCAAAGAACTCAAGAAATTACCTAGCTTTTATCTTTATGTAGATGAATTTCAATCATTTGCCAATAAAAGTTTTGCTAATATTCTCTCTGAAGCGAGGAAATATAAGCTTAGTTTAAATATTACTCACCAATATGTAGAACAGATGGCTGAAGAAGTAAGAGCGGCAGTATTTGGTAATGTGGGCACCATGATCGCTTTCAGAGTTGGCTCATACGATGCTGAAATTTTGGAGAAAGAATTTGCCCCAATCTTTACTATGGAAGATCTGGTTAATCTCGGGTTTGTCCAAATATATTTAAAACTCATGATAGACGGAGTGGCTTCACAGCCATTTTCAGCCACAACTTTGCCGCCAATACCAAAAGTTGGGATTTCTTTCAGAGATAAAGTAGTAGAAATGTCCCGCAAAACTTATACCAAACCAAAAGCAGAGATAGAAAAAACTATAAAAGAATGGCATAGCACAGATCAAAGCTCTGAAATTTCAAAAAAAAGTATAAAAAAAGAAGAAAAAATTGAAGAAAAACCTAAAAAAAATAATGCTTTAGGAAACGCAATCAAAGAAGCAGTCAAAGAAAAAAATGGATCAGTAATTAATAACCAAGAATCAAGAAGAGAAAAAATATCTCTTAAAGAATTAAAACCCAAGGATAAAAGCAAAAAACCTTCGCCAGGAAATCTAAATGCTTTAAAAGAAGCTTTAAATAAAATTCAAAATTCAAAAACCAAAAGTCAAAATATAGAAGAAAAAGAAGAAAAGATAAAAGAAAAACCCAAACCAAATGAAGTTCCTGAAGAAACTCTCAAAAAAATTCTCAAAGGGGAATAAGTAGATTAAATACCATATTTTTGCTATATTTTGTAGGTGGATAATAAAAAAATGCTCATATTTTCCACCGCTTATTTGCCGTTTGTGGGCGGAGCAGAGGTGGCTATAAAAGAGATTACAAATAAAATCTCTGATGTTGGATTTGACATGATAACTGCCAGATTGAGACCTGATTTACCAAAATTTGAAAACATAGGAAATGTGAGCGTCTATAGAATGGGGTTTGGTATTCCAATAATCGATAAATTACTTTTGCCTTTTTGGGGAGCTTTTTATGCTCTACGCTTGAATGCTAAAAATGATTATATGAATTACTGGTGCATGATGGTGAGTTGGGCTAGCGGCGCTGCTTATATTGCAAATATTTTAGGTAGAAAAACTCCAATAATTCTAACTTTACAAGAAGGTGATTCTGAAAAATATTTGAAAACTAAATGGCTGGGACTTATTGACTTATCTTGGCGATTAGCTCTTAAAAGATCAATCGTTGTAACTGCAATAAGTTCTTATTTGGCAGAAAGAACGAAAAGATTAGGATATAAGAAAGAGGTAAAAATAATCCCAAATGGAGTAAATATAGAAAAGTTTGAATTAAGAAGCATGAGTTATGAATTAAGGGAAAAAATAAGAAAGGAGTTAGAATTAGAAGAGAAAGATATTGCTCTTATTACTACCTCACGTCTAAACATGAAAAATGGAGTAGAGGATGTGATAAAAGCTCTACCTAAATTGTCAGAAAATATAAAATTTATAATTTTGGGGACAGGAGAATTAGAAAAAAAACTTAAAAAATTAGCTCGAAATTTAAAAGTTTCAAAGAGAGTTACATTTTTGGGACTGGTTTCTTTTGATGATATACCAAAATATTTAAAAGCTTGTGATATTTTTATAAGGCCTTCTCTTTCAGAGGGTATGGGTAATTCTTTTATAGAAGCTATGGCAGCTGGTATTCCAGTGATAGGTACACCTGTTGGCGGAATAATTGATTTTTTGAAAGATTCTCCGGATAACTTAGAACAAGTGGCAACAGGTTATTTTTGTGAGCCAAAAAATCCAGAAAGCATTGTGAAAGTAGTAAAAAAAATCATAAATGATCCAAATAAAGATAAAATTGTAGAAAATGCCAAAAAAATGGTTACTGAAAAATATAATTGGGATTTAATCGCTAAACAAATGGAGAACGTAATTATGCTAGCACACACTAAATGAGAATTTTAATTACTACAGGTATATATCCACCTCAAATCGGCGGCCCAGCCCAGTATGCTAAAAATTTAAAGAAAGAATTTGAGAATTTAGGTCATGAAGTTTGCGTAAAGACTTATGACATAGAAAATAAGCTACCAACTGGCATAAGGCATGGATTTTTCTTTTTGAAAATTATTTTTTCTGTGCTAGCTGTTGATTTCGTATTAACATTAGATAATTTTAGTGTTGGCTTGCCGACGGTTTTTGCTTGTAAACTTTTAAACAAAAAATGTGTTTTAAGAACTGGGGGAGATTTTTTGTATGAAGGGTATGTGGAAAGAACTAAGAAAAAAGTATTACTAAGAAATTTTTATCAAACTGAAATCCCTAATTTTTCACTAAAGGAAAAAATAATTTTTAAATTAACTAAATGGACATTGAATAATTCTTTAAGACTAGTATTTTCTACTGAATGGCAGAGAGATATTTTCGCGAAGCCTTATAATTTGAACTTGGATAATACTTTAATAATTGAAAATTATTACGGTCCCAAAGAAAACATAAATAATTTGACTTCAAAAGAATTTGTGGGTTCTACGAGAAATTTAGTTTGGAAAAATTTGGATACTCTGCAAAAAGTTTTTGAAAAAATAAAATCAAAATATCCAGATATTAATTTGTTTTTAGAAAATGAACCCTTTCAAAAGTTTATGGAAAGAATTAAATCTTGTTATGCAGTAATTCTAGTCTCTTTAGGAGATATCAGTCCCAATATGATTTTGGATGCTATTAGGTTTAATAAGTCTTTTATCTGCACCAAAGAAGTCGGTATTTATGATCGCATAAAAGATGCTGGTATTTTTGTCAATCCGCTAGATGAAAATGAAATTGTTAGCGCTATGGAAGAAATGATGTCAGCTGAAGGTTATCAAAATGCTAAAGAAAAAATCAACAAATTTAATTTTGAACACACTTGGAATAATATAGCCGAAGAATTTGTGAGAGTTTTTAAAGCTTTACCGGATATTGCAAATTCGAATATAATAAAGAATCTTTGGCATTCTTTTATATTTTTGCGCTATTTTCTATGCGGTATCACTTCAGCTGGATTAAATATCCTAGTTCTTTATTTGCTGACAGATATAGTTGGTATTTGGTATCTTTATTCCTCAATCATGGCTTTTATTATTTCTCTTATCGTAAGTTTTACTTTACAGAAGTTTGTAGTTTTTAAAGATATGATTACTGCTAAATTGCATTATCAATTTTCAAAATTTACAGTAGCTTTGATTTTGGGTACGATTACTAACACTATTCTTATATATGTTTTCACGGATCTTGTTGGTATTTGGTATATTTTTTCGCAAATTCTAGCTGGTTTTTTTGTAATGATTCAAAATTTTTTACTTTATAAATTCTTTATTTTTAATAAATGAGTGAAATCATATTAGTGCAAATAAATGATTCTGAGGATCATTCTGAAAAGATTTTACCGCTAGGTATCTTATCAATTGGTAGCGCCTTGAAAAAGAATAATTTTGAGGTAGAACTTATAAATATCACTGAAAAAGAGATAGAGAAAACAGCTAAAGTGGTTGCAAATAAAAAACCGCTCTACGTGGGACTTTCAGTTATGACTGGTCGCCAAACTTTGTACAGCGCAGAGTTGTCTAAAAAAATTAAATCTTATTCAAATATTAAAATTGTCTGGGGCGGTATTCATCCTTCGCTTCTGCCAGAACAGTGCTTGTCTGAGAATTATATTGATTTTGTAATTATTGGGGAAGGGGAAGAAACGGTAATTGAATTTTCTAGAAAATTAAAGAATAAAGAACCTTTAAATGAAGTTTTAGGTTTAGGTTACAAAGAAATGAACAATTCCAAAATAAATCCGGCCCGACCATTTATTAAGAATCTTGATGAGTGGACTCTAGATTTTTCACTTCTGGATTTAGAGAAATTTATTTATAAGTTAGATAAATACAAAAGAGTAATTGCTTACAAAACTAGTCGAGGGTGTCCCTTTAATTGCGCTTTTTGTTACAATCGGATTTTTAACAAGAATCGTTGGCGAGCTTGGTCAATAGAACAAGTAGTTAAAGATATAGAATTTTTAAAAAGCAAATATAAAATTGATGCCATTAAATTTTATGACGATAATTTCATGGTTAGTCGTGATAGAGCATTAGAAATTTTAAGGCGTATTAAATTACCAGCTCATTTAGAGGCTAGAATAGATATGATCGATGATAAACTAGCTAAAGAATTTAAAACCAATAAAGTTTTTGATATTTTGATTGGCGTGGAATCTGGTAGCGACAGAATTTTAAAACTAATCAATAAGAAGATTACTGTAGAGCAAATTATTAAAACCGTTAGAATTTTGGCAAAATATAATATACCTGCTAGTTACTCAGCTATTGTTGGTTTGCCGACAGAAACTAAAATAGAATTCGAATCTACTATTGATCTTTTTTACAAAATTTATAAACTTCATCCAGAATCAGCCATTACTTTTGGTGCTTATATGCCTTATCCGGGTTCGACGATGTATGAATTTGCTTGCCAGCATGGTTTTGTGCCACCCGAGAGAACTGAAGATTGGGGCAAAATTGATCGTTTTCGAAGAGATTTTTCTTCTCCTTGGGTTAATGGAGAAAAAGTTTGGCGGATTCGCGAATATTTTAAATTATTAAAATTTAAATTGGGACCAATTAATAAATGGTTTGAATGGCGTATTCAACATAGATTTTTTGCTCTACCTTTTGATATTTATCTCATTGAATGGCTTTCGGGGATAGCTATCGAAGAAAAAAATTGGACTGGCAGAATTTTAAGAAGAATTTATAATTTAGTGAAAAGTAAATGAAAATTTTAATAGTAAATCTGGATAAGGGTATTTTTGAGCCGAATTCGGCAAGTTTAGAGAGGTTGAAAGAGTATACAGGATTTTGTGACAAATTATCAGTAATAGTTTTGACTAGGAAACATTTTAAGCCGATAATTTTTGGAAAATTAGGCATTTTCGCTACAGCTTCAAACAGTCGATTAACCTATACTCGAGACGCTTTAAAATTAGTTAGAGAAATCATAAAAAAAGAGAAACATGATTTAGTTATAACTCAAGATCCAGCCGATACTGGACACATAGGCTGGCTCATAAAAAGAAAATATAAACTGCCTTGGCAATGTCAAATTCATGGAGATTTATTCAGTTCTTATTATTGGAAAGAATCTTTTTCTAATAAAATTAGAGTTTTAGTTTCTAAATTTCTTTTACCCCAAGCAGATGGTATTAGGGTAGTGTCTGAGAGGATAAAAAAATCTTTATCCAAAATTAAATTGAATTGTAATCCAGTAATTTTGCCAATATTTATCGATGTTGAGAAATTTAAATCTGCAGAATTGAAAATTAATCTCAAGCAAAAATATCCTCAATTTGGATCGATAATTTTGATGGCTTCGCGGATTAGTCAGGAAAAAAATATTGATTTAGCTATAAAATCAATGACTTATATTATAAAAAACAATCCTAAAACCGGACTAATTATTGTTGGTGAAGGGAAAGAAAAAAATAATTTGAAAGATTTGGTAAGAAATTTTAATTTATACTCTAATATTATTTTTGAACCTTGGTCTTCAGATTTGGCCTCTTATTATAAAACTTCGGATATATTTCTTTTAACTTCAAATTATGAAGGTTGGGGAATGACGGTGATTGAAGCCGCTGCTTGTGGTTGCCCGATAATAATGACCGATGTAGGCTGTGCTGGAGAGTTTATAAAAAATAAAGAAAATGGTTTAATAATTAAAGTTGATGATAGAAAATCTTTGGTGGAAGCTATTAAAAAATTTTTGAATAATAAAGATTTAGCTAAAAAATTGGGAGAAAAAGCTAAACAATCAGTTAATACTCTACCAAATCACGAAAAGTATCTAGAATTTTATAAAAAATCTTTAGCTGACATTATTAATAGAATAAGTTAGAATTTCTTTATGAAAAAAATATCAATAGATCAAGAAAAATGTATAGGATGCGGTTTTTGTGAAAATTGTAATCCAAATTTATTTAAAATCAATCAAGATAGCTTCAAAGCTGAAATTGTAGGCGATTTGTCTTTAGAAGATATAGAAGAAGTAAAGAAGATTATTGACAATTGCCCAGTTAAAGCTATAAAAATAGAATGAGAATTTTGATTTTCACCCAAAAAATCGATATAGACGATCCAATTTTGGGTTTTTTTCATAATTGGATATTGAAATTATCGGAAAAATTCCAAAAAATATCAGTGATTTGTTTGGAAAAAGGTAATTATAATCTACCAGAAAACGTTAAAATTTATTCTTTAGGTAAAGAAAGTGGTCAAAATAGAATAAAATATTTAAAAAACTTTTTTAATCTGATACTTGGTCTTAATCGGGAATATGATTCAGTTTTAGTTCATATGAATCAAGAATATGTTTTATTGGGCGGATTTTTTTGGAAACTTATAGGTAAAAAAGTTTATCTTTGGAGGAACCACAAAATAGGAAATTTGTTTACCGATATTGCCGTTTGGATGTCGCATAAGGTCTTTTGTACCTCAAAATTTGCTTATGTAGCTAAATATAAAAAAACCAAACTAATGCCAGTAGGAATAGATAACGGTGTTTTCAATACTGAATTAAGAATTATGAATTATGAGTCATGTAAAGATAGAATACTTTTTTTGGGAAGGATATCACCCATCAAAAACCCTGACTTGTTGATTGAAGCATTGGATCTTTTGAATAAAAAAGGAGTTAATTTTATTTGTGATTTTTATGGGGATGCTTTACCGAAAGACAAGGCTTATTTTAATTCGATAAAAACAAAAGTTAAAAATCTTAACTTAAAGGATAAAATAAAATTTTACAAAGCAGTGCCAAATTATGAAACTCCAAAGATTTATAGCAGTCACGAAATTTTTGTAAATCTTACTCCATCTGGCAGCTTTGACAAGACTATCTTAGAGGCGGCGGCTTGCGGCTGCCTGCCGGTTATTATTAATAAATCTCTTGGTGGAGAAATTGAAGAAATTCTAATTGCGGAAAATACAGCTGAAGATGTAGCGACAAAAATAAATTTCTGGATTGAAGAAGATGATAATCGAAAAAATATAATCAAAGATAGAATTCAAGAATACATCTTAGAAAAACACAGCTTAAATATTTTGGTTGATAAATTATATTTAGAAATAAATAAACAAAAGCAAGATTCCTAAAATAAGGCTAAAAATAACGACTCTTTTCGATAAAGATTTTTTATGTTAATTTAAATGGATATGAGAAAATATGCTGATATTCTCTGTTGTCCGTTTTGTAGATCTGGGCTTAAAGAAGTAGAGTCTGGTTATATTTGCAAAACTCACGGCCTTTTTAAAAAGGATGCTGCTGGGAGGATTATTTTTGTAGAAGAAGAAACTTTAGATAAAAATGTTAGCAGTCATAATTCGGGTATTAATTGGTTAAAATCTTTTTTTAAAAAATCTCCCAAACTGTATTATTTACTTTGGCATATTTTTTGCCCGGTGATGATGACTGTTAATGGACCCCGTATGATTTTTAAATATAGGGATAAACATGGTGTTTTGGTTGATATTGGCTCTGGGCCAGGGAGAGTTAGTGAAGAATTTATAAATGTTGACATTTTTCCTTTTTCTGGAGTTGACATTGTGGCTGATGGAAAAGAACTACCATTTTGTAGTAATTCCGCAGATATTATAGTTTCTGAGGCGGTTCTTGAACATGTTCCAAATCCACAAAAAATATCACAAGAAATTATGCGAATTTTAAAACCAGGAGGCTACGCTTATGTAAGTGTGCCTTTTATTCAACCTTATCATGCTTCGCCGTATGACTATAATCGATGGACCATTTCTGGGCTAAAGTGCTTGTTTCCAGATTTGGAAATAGTAAAATCAGGAGTTCGTTCTGGACCTTGGAGCGCCCTTCTGATGTTTTTGGCTTACTGGTTTGGAGTAATTTTTTCTTTTGGTTCTCAAAAGATGGCTCCCTTCTTAGCGCATGTTTTTATGTTAGTTTTAGGTCCTTTCAAATATTTAGATTATTTTTTTATGAAAATGCCTGGAGCGGAAGCGGTAGCCACTCAACTTTATATTTTAGGCAGAAAAAAATAAAATGACGAAAGATAAGATTATAATTTCTGGACTACTTATATTATTAGCCGTTTTTTCTATTTGTCTTCTTCAGCCACAAATAGCGGGAGATAGTTTCCATTATACTGATAGTATTGAAGTATTAAAAACGGGTATAGTTCCTGAAGAATTTATGCCAATGATGATTGTCAGCACTTATCTTGGATTGCAATCAATTATGTTTTTTGATTTGTTTACTAACAGCTTTAAGGTCTCTTGGTTATTACTTAATGGTATTTTTTATGTATTCATGGGTTTATCGGCCTACCTGCTTATTAAAGAAATGTTTGGAGATAAACTAACGGCTTTTTTAGGCGCTCTTTTTTTAGTAGTTAATTATGCTGTAGTTGTTTTTGGTCTTGCTTATATGATGGATATGGGGGGCTGGTTTTTTTATATGGTCTCTTTATATTTTTCTTATAAGTATTTTAAAAATGATAATGAGAGTGATAAGTGGCTTTATTTGTCTTCTGTTCTAGTGGGTCTAGGGGGTTTATATAAGGAGTATGCCTTCGTGGCCTATGTTGTCATATTCGGAATAATTATATTTAGGGATTGGACAGATTGGCTAAAAATACTAAAGAAGGTAATTATTACTGGGTGCATATCTTTTGGTCCGTTTCTTTTGCTAAATATTTATGGTTTTTTGAAATTTGATTACACTTATCTCGACTGGTTTCTAGAACAAAAAAAATATAGTTTCCAAAATAAAACATTAGAATTTATAAAATCTTTTGGTTCGATATTTAACTTTGGCTGGCTCTTGTTTTTCCCAGGTTTTTATCTTTTACTTAATCGCACAAAAAATATGATTAAAAGCAAAATTATAAATAGAGATTTGATATTCATATGGCTAGTTATTTTTTCTTGTATCTCGGTTCTTCTGTGGCCGGTAGTAACTAGAGTCCTTTTTATTACTATGCCCGCTGCAATCTTGGTGTCCAGTTTATTTATAAAAAAATTGAGTAGAAATCTTCGCTTATGTATTACACTTCCTATTTTGGCATTATATATGATCTCAAGTTATTTTATGGACTCATTCATATTGGATTTTGTCAACCTACCTTTAGGTTTTTTAGAATGATACAATCATAAAATAATGAAAAATAATATTTTATCCGTTGTTATCCCGGCCTACAACGAAAAAAATACAATTCAAGAAATCCTCAAAAGAGTACAAGCAGTAAATTTACCCTTGCAAAAAGAGATAGTTATTGTTGATGATTGTTCTACTGATGGTACGCGAGATATTTTGAGAGAATTAGAAAAAAATTCTACCGGTGGAAATCTTAAAATCGTCTTTAAAGAAAAAAATGAAGGTAAAGGTTCCGCTTTAAAAGCT
Organism: Candidatus Zambryskiibacteriota bacterium; assembly: GCA_016932555.1. GTDB lineage: Bacteria > Patescibacteriota > Minisyncoccia > Phycocordibacterales > WO2-35-19 > WO2-35-19. Next base: position 37,294 of record JAFGCQ010000016.1, on the reverse strand, counting down.
GGGTTATTAGCAGCTAGCGGAGATATTCTTATCATTCAAGATGCTGATTTAGAGTATAATCCGGAAGATTTTAAAAAAATTTTAAAACCGATTTTAGATAATCAGGCAGATGTTGTTTATGGTTCTAGAATACTTTCTGGTGATGCCAAGAGAGTATTTTACGTTTATCACTTTTTGGGTAATATTTTTTTGACCCTACTTTCTGACTTGCTTACTGGTTTGAGTTTTACCGATATGGAAACCTGTTACAAAGCTTTTACCAAAAAGGTGGCTGACTCTTTTAAGCACGAATTAAAATCTAAGAGATTTGGTATTGAACCGGAAATTACCGCTCGTATTGCCAAAGGTAGATGGCGACTTTACGAAGTGGGAATTTCTTTTTATGGGAGGACTTACGAGCAAGGTAAAAAGATAAACTGGAAAGATGGTTTTGCTGCTATTTGGCACATTATTAGATTTAATCTTTTTGAGTAATGAAACGGCTTAAGGTTCTTCTTATGAAGCCGAATTCCGAATCGGATGAGCTTATTCCGCCTTTTGGTTTAGGTTATTTAGCTACTGCTATAAGAGGAAAACATGATGTAAAAATTCTTGATGGTATCAAAGAAAATTTAACTCTGGAGAAATTTGAAAATATCTTACAGAAGGAGAGACCTGATGTTGTTGGTCTGCAGATTTTCACTTTTCATGTAATTCGCGTCAAAGACTACATAAATTCCATTAAAAAAGTTTTACCTCGAGCGAAAATAATTTTAGGCGGCCCGCATCCTTCCTGCAGTCCTCAAAATATTTTCGAATTTTTACCAAAAGCAGATTTTGCTTTCAGAGGAGAGGCAGAGATTGGTTTAACAAAACTCTTGGCTTTGATAGCAGAAAATCAAACGCAAGGCGAGAATTTGTCTGGAATTCCAGGTTTAATCTGGCGATCAGGAGAACAAACAAAAATTAATGCCCCAATTTTTGTAGAAGATCTAGATGAACTTGGTATGCCGAGTTGGGATTTAATTCGTCCAGACAAATATCCTCTAGCGCCGCACGGCGGGTTTTTTAAAAATTATCCGATTGCCCCTCTTATCATTACTCGAGGTTGTCCTTTTTCTTGCACTTACTGTGCTGGCTATTTAATTTCTGGCAAGAAGATAAGGCATCGAAGTGTAGATAAAGTAATTGAAGAAATTAAAATTCTTTATCATGACTATGGTATCAGAGAGATTCACATTGAAGATGATAATTTTACTTTTTATCATGAATTGGTTTACGAATTTTGCCAAAAACTCAAAGAAAATAATCTGGATATAACCTGGACCTGCCCCAATGGTGTTAGGTTGGATTCTTTAGACGAAAAACTTCTTAAGGCTATGAAGAAAGCTGGCCTTTACAGCATTTCAGTAGGTATAGAATCTGGTTCTGATAAAATTCTTAAAGATATGAGAAAAAACTTGACTACAGCAAAAATAAGAGAAAAAATAAAACTTATAAAGGACTGCGGTCTCGAAGTTTCCGGTTTCTTTATTATCGGTTATCCGACCGAAACTAAATTGGATATTATGGAAACTATAAAATTTGCCATGAGTCTAGATTTAAAAAGAGCCGGCTTTTCTCTTTTCAAACCTTTTCCCGGCACCGAAGCCACTCAAAAACTCATGGAAAAAGGCGAACTTAAAGAGATGTCAGATGAAGACTGGGCCCATTTTGTTTTGGCTGATGCGGTTTATGCGCCACCAGGTTTTACTAAGACAGAAATGAAAGTTCTGCGCCGCCGGGCTTTGTTGAGGTTTTATCTTCGACCAAAAATTATGTTTAAATTTGTAAGCGAAATAAAAAGTCCAAAACACTTCAAGGTTATTTTAAAAAGGATTTACAGTTGGCTCTTCGCGGCAAAGTAAATAAAAATGATCAATAAAAATAATGTAAAAGATTTTATTTCTCAAAATAAATGGCTGATTGGTATACTTTTAGCTTGTTTTATTTTGAGTATTAGTTACGCTTTTTATTTTCAAATTACACCATTAGTTGATGCTGATGCTTATGATACTATAGCTCAAAATATTGTTAATGGGATAGGATATCGCGAAAATCCTGAAGTATCGATAAACAGTGACAATGCACTCCTAAGAGTCGGTCCGATTTATGAATACTTTCTAGCGGGTATCTATAAAATTTTTGGGCATTCTTATAAAGCAGTTTGGATAATTCAAGCTTTATTGAGAGTTGTCAGTACATTATTTCTATATCTAACGGTTATACTGATCTTTAAGGATCAAGAAAAAAAGAAAAAAATAGCCCTTTTATCTGCTGCTGTTTTTGCTTTTTACCCCGATCTTATAGAAATATCAGCTATGTTAATGTCAGAAACTTTGTATCTTTTTTTTGTATGTTTATTTTTCTACGCATTTTTTAAATATCTAAATGTCCAAGATAAAAAATGGCTTTGGGGACTGGGTTTTATTAGTAGTTTGGCGGTTTTAGCTAGACCTCCTTTGTTATTTATATTACCAGTTGTAATCTTTTATTTCTTAAGAAAAAAAGACTGGAAAAGTTTATTTATTTATGGGTTTATATTGATAGTTGTTTTTACTCCTTGGACTGTAAGAAATTATTCAATTCATAAAAATATTATACCTTTTGGTGTAGCGGGTTCGGCTAATTTTTGGATAGGCAATCATGTTGGAGCTAACGGAGAACAAGAAACAAATGAAGAAATAGATACTTTTATAAATACCCACGATATGAAAGAAATAAATGAAAAATCAATTACTGAGTTTAAAAATTATGTTTTTAATCATCCGGCAAACTTTGTTACTTTAAGTTTATCTAGAGCAAATAAATATTTCAGCGTTTTGAGGCCGATGGGGTTTTGGTTTTACAGTTCGGGCTGGAAGCAGGCTCTCTTTGTTTTAAGTTCTGCTATTTTTTCATTTTTGGTTTTAATTTTTAGTTTGGCTGGTATTATTCGAGCTTTTAAATTAAAAGAAAAATTTCTATATTATTTATTAGCTTTTACCATCTTAACACCTTTAATTTTGTTTATTACGGTAGTAGAAACTCGCTATCGCTTCCAGATTTACCCACTGTTGGCTGTTTTTACTTCCTACTTTATTTTGAGCTTAAAGGAAAAAAATAAAGAATGGTTTAAAATTTTAGGTCTATCTCTTGCCATTATTTTAGTTAATGGCGTTGTTGATGGTCTCACAAATTTCGAGCATTTTAAAGAAAAATTATTAAACAAATGGCTTTTGTAAAGAAGTTGCAAAAAATCAATCAAATGATAGATTTAAGGTGTAATGAAAGCCAAAAAGGTTATGATAATTGGCGGAGCCGGTTTTATTGGTTCAAATATTGCCAAAGAATTACTAACTCTTAATCATAAAGTTTTAGTTTATGATAATTTTTCCTGCTACATCCCCAGAGAACAAAGTTTCTATAATTTTTATTTGCCTAAAAGATTAAAGAGAATTAAAGATAAAGCAAAAATTGTTCGTGGTGATGTTTATGATAAACCCAAATTGATAGATACTATGAGGGATTTCAAACCAGAAATAGTTATAAATATGGTCGCTATCCCCTTAGCTACCGCTTCAGATGAATTTTTTGAAGATGCTATCCAAATAAATCTCAATGGTCATATCAATGTTTTAGAAGCAATAAGGTATTCTAATTCGGTAGAGAGATTTTTATATTCTTCATCAAGTTTTGTTTACGGTCATTTTAAGTACGATCCAGCAGACGAAGATCATCCAACTTTGCCTATTGATATATATGGAGGCACTAAGCTCTCGTGCGAGATTTTAAGCAGGAGTTTTAGTAAAAAATTCGGCATTGAGCATGTTATAATAAGGCCTTCAGCGGTTTATGGTCCTACTGATGTTAATCGTCGAGTTAGTCAAATTTTTTTGGAGAAAGCTTTGCTTGGTGAGACCTTAGGATTGTATAATGGAGGAGAAGATAAAGTAGATTTTACTTATATCACAGACATTGCTCATGGATTTGTTTTGGCCACATTATCACCAAATGCAGCAAATCAAACTTTTAATATTACGGCCGGAGAAGGTAAAAGTGCCAAGGAATTTGCTGAAATTTTAGATAAAATTCTTCCTATAAAAGTAAAGACTGAAATCAAACCGACTGATTTAAACCGGCCAATAAGAGGTTCTCTAGATATTTCCAAAGCCAGGAAACTTCTTGGTTATGAGCCTAAGTATCAACTAGAAGAAGGATTGAAAGAATATGTGAATTATATAAAAACCACTGGTTTGTTTAAAAAAGCTTTTAAAAAATAATGAAAATTCCTCTGTCAAAAACTTTTATTGACGATAAAGAACATAAAGCCGTTGATGCTGTTCTTAATTCAGGCTGGTTAACTCATGGACCAAAAAATAAAGAGTTCGAAGAAAAATTTGCTCGATATATAGGTTCCAAGTATGCCTTAAGTATGAATTCTTGCGCTTCAGCACTTTTTGTTGTTATAAAGACATTAGGCATAAAGGGTGAAGTTATATTGCCAAGTTTTACTTTTGTAGCTTCGTCTAATGCCGTTGTTGCCGCTGGTGCCAAGCCGGTATTTGCCGAGATAGATTTTGCTACTGGAAATATTGATCCGAATGACATCGAAAAAAAGATTACTAAAAATACAGAAGCTATAATGCCAGTACATTTTGCCGGACAAGCCTGTAAGATGGATAAGATTATAGAAATCGCCAAGAAGCACAAACTTTATGTTATAGAGGATTCTGCTGAGGCGATAGGGGCTACTTTTAAAAATAAAAAGACTGGATCATTTACTATCGGCTGTTTTTCTTTCTTTCCAACCAAAAATATTACTACTGGTGAAGGTGGTATGGTTACAACCAATGATAAAAATCTATTGACGCAAATCCAAACTTTGGTTGGTCATGGTATATCTAAATCTACTAGTCAAAGAATTAAGGCAGCTAAGCCTTGGTTTAGATCTGCCACGATGGCGGGTTATAATTTTAGGATGAGCAATCTTTTGGCTGCTATTGGGGTTGAACAGATGTCAAAGATAGACAAAATGAATAATATGAGAAGAAAGCAGGCGGCTTATTTGACTAAGCATTTAAAAGATATCTCAGAAATTGAAACTCCTACAGAAGCTAAGGATTGTAAAAATGTTTACCAAATGTATACAATAAAGCTGAAAAGGGGTAACAGGGATGAATTTGTGAGAAAACTAAAGCAAAATGGTATTGAAGCTTCTGTTCATTTTGACCCTCCCGTGCATCTTCAAACATTTTATATGAAAAATTATGGCTACAAAAAAGGTGATTTACCAATAACCGAAAAACTTTCAAAATCAATCGTTACTTTACCAATGTATCCAGGAATGACAAAGAAACAATTGGATTATATGATAAAATTAATAAAAAATATTATTCAACATGGCTAAATTTGAAAAATATCATCTACCTTATGTGGTAGTTTTTATACCAGCTTACAACGAAGAGGACTCAATTGTTGATGTGATTAAAAAAATAAGCGAACTCTATGTAGCTGGCGAAAATCAAGATTATGTATTAGAAACTATTGTCGTTGATGATGGTTCTAAAGATAAGACTGCGCAGTTAGCCAAAGAGGCTGGAGTTAAAAAGATTGTTGTTCATCCTTACAATCGAGGGCTAGGAGCTTCTACTAGAACAGGTATGCAAACTGCCTATGAAATGGGGGCTGATATTGCTGTAAAAATTGATGCAGATATGCAGAATCCGCCAGAAGAAATTGATAAAGTAGTCAGACCAATTTTAGAAGATCGGGCGGATTGTGTTTTTGGCTCACGACTTATGGGAGGATTAGAGTATAAGATGCCTTTTTATCGAAAATGCGGAAACAAGTTCTTTGCCTGGCTGGTCTCTAATATTACCGGGCTTAGAATCACTGATGCTACTACCGGTCTTATGGCTTTTCATAAAAGATACTTGCAAATTTTCAATATTATAAAAGACTATAACGAAACTCAACAACTTATTATTGATTCTTGGGGTAAACATATGAGGGTTATGGAGGTATCTACTGTTTTCAAAAAAAGAAAAGCTGGTGATTCTTTTATAAAAGCTGGTTTGAAATATCCAATGAATGTTTTACCAATAATATTTCGAATGTACATTCATTTTAAACCCCTAAGAAGCTTTTTCTTTGTTGGTTTATTTTCAATTGTTTTAGGCATATGGATTGGCGTTTTGATTCTGCTCGGCATGAATACTGTGTTAGGAGATTCGGCTATTACCATTTTAATAATAGTTGGTGTCCAGATTATAATATTTGGGTTTTTAGCCGATCAAATTAGTTATAGAAAATAATGCGTATTCTTCTTATCAATCCCAGCTTGGTTCAAGCCGAGATAGGCCATTATTCCAAAGAAACAGAAAAAAACCGAGGTGTATACCCTCCGCTCGGTCTTTGTTATATCGCTTCAGTTCTGGAAAAAAATGGGCATGGGGTAAAGATAGTTGATTGTGATGCGGAAAAGGACTATTGGAATATAATTGAATCTACAACAAAAGAATTTCAACCTGATGTTGTTGGTTTTTACATCATGACTTGGACTTTTGTAGCAGCTAATGATTTGGCTAAAAAAATTAAAGAAATAAAATCCAATATTAAACTCATTGTTGGCGGTCCCGGCGTAACTTGCATGCCGAGAGAGAGCTTAGAGTACGGAGTCTTTGATTTGGCGGTAATAAGCGAAGGCGAAGTGACAGTTGTCGAACTTGTAAAAGCTCTAGAAAAAGGAAAGGGCAATTTTTCAGATATTTTGGGTTTGGCTTACAAAGAGAAAGGGGAAGTGAAAATAAATAATCCCAGACCTTTGATCGAAAATTTAGATTCAATACCATTTCCGGCCAGACACTTACTGCCATCTAAAGATAGGTATTTTGATGTTTTTACCATAGAAAAACATTTTGCTACGGTTATCGCGACTCGAGGTTGCCCATTTAATTGCAGTTTTTGTGATAGGAAAAACCGTATGGGTAAAAATTGGAGAGTGAGGAGCCCCCAGAATCTTATAGATGAAGTTGAAAAAATTTATAAGGAAGAAGATATAAGGGAGTTTATGTTTTTTGACGATAATTTTATTGTAAGAAAACAATGGGTTAGTGAGGTATGTGATGAAATTTTGAAGAGAAGACTAAAAATCGTTTGGGAATGTCGTTCCAGAGTAGATACGATTAATGAAGAAGTTTTATCAAAGATGAAAAAAGCTGGCTGTTACCGGATACGTTTTGGATTTGAAGCGGGGGATAACCGAATACTCAAAGTTCTCAATAAAGGAATTACTAAAGAACAATCAATTAAATGTGCCAAAATATGTAAAAAAATTGGTATGGAGATGGTTGGATATTTTATGATGGGCTCTCCTGAGGAAACCAAAGAAACTATACAAAAGACTCTAGATTTAGCTTTAGAAATTGATCCGGCTTTTGCGGTATTTAGCAAAACTATTATCATTCCAGGTACGGAGCTTTTTTTATGGGCTATTGCAAATAATCAAATTGATAGCAAATATTGGGATAGATTTATGAAAGGTAAAGAAAAAGACGGAGCACCGTCTCTAGATACTAAAGAATTACCAGAAAAAGAAGTTACCGAGTTTGTGAAAATGGCTAATAAAAAGTTTTATATAAGATCAAGTTATATGATCCGACGCCTTTTTAGTATACGTAGTTTTACTCAGCTTTGGCGACAGCTAAATATGGGCAAGGCTCTAATTCTTAATAAGTTTTCATGAGGATAAGAAAAAAAAACTTTAAAGATATATTAACTATTGCTAAAATTACCAAGCATTCTTTTCCGATGTTTTTTAAACGAATACCTTTTTTGTTTTTTCCGGGAATTGTTACTGAAATTGATAATTTAATTATAGGTTTTCTAATTGAAAATGGTGATGAAATAGTTTTAATAGCTACGGATAGAAATTATCGTAATAAAAATGTGGGAACTGAACTTTTAAAACGATCAAAATCTAATTGGGCTAAAGTAAGGAAAGATAATAAAGTTGCAATTAATTTTTATATAAAAAATGGTTTTGAAATAGTGAAAATAAAAAATAGAAAATTTTTTGGGGATGTTGTTATAGTAAAAAGATAAAACATGGAAGACAATAATTTAGATCAGGTGTATATCCAAAGACGAAAAGATAAAGGGCATTCTTTTTATTTTCGTTTAAAGCGAAGAACGTCAGAGATTTTGAGATTAATGAATAAATATTATAACAATCCGCAAAAAATATTAGATATAGGAGCAGCAGATGGTTCAATGCTCGATGATATAAAGGAAAAATACCCGGTTATTGAATGCATTGGATTAGAACAATCACGTGAATTTATAAAAGCTAATAAAAATAAAAACATAAGAATCATTCAAGGAGATGCACATTCTTTACCTTTTCAATCCGATACTTTTGATGTAATAATTGCAGCTGCGATAATAGAACATGTAACGAGACCAGAAAAAATGCTTGAGGAAGCACACAGGGTTTTGAAAAGGGGAGGAATTTTTATAGTAACAAGTCCTAATCCGTTTTTTGATAAAGTTGGCAGAGTAATCGGTTGGGTTATGCGGGACAGGTTTTTAAAAGGCGAAAAACATAATATAATGTTTAATCTCGAAAAACTTAAAAAATCTTTTAAGGAAGCAAATTTTGAAATTATCCAAGCTGATAAATTTATGTTTTCACCCATGGGTGTACCGGGTGAATTAAGAATAGAAAGAATAATAAAATCTTTAGGATTAAGTTTTCTTTTACTTAATCAGATAATAGTCGGTAAAAAATGAAATTTCTTAAAAAATATTCTTTTTTAATTGGTATATTGCTTTTTGTGTTTATTTTGAGCAAATTAGATTTTTCTTATTATAAAGAACTCCGACCTCAAATAGATTTTTTTAAATTTATATTAGCAGTTTTATTGGTTTTGTTTTTTGGATTTGTTCGTGCTTTACGTTGGAGATTTTTAATGAGAAAACAGGGAATAAATTATTCTGTTTATGAGTCATATCTTATGTATCTTTCTAGTGTTTATATAGGTATGTTTACTCCGGGCAGATTAGGTGAGGCAAGTAGAGTATTGTATCTTACCAAGGCAGGATATTCTATTGGTAAATCTTTTGTGAGTGTTGTCTTAGATAGATTAGCTGATATCTTTTTTCTCCTAATTTTCGGTTATTTTTCAATGTTTTTGTTTTTGCAAATCCTTAAAAGTGAAATTTTTTACATTGGTCTAATTTTAGCTCTTATAGTCCTTTTGATTTTTTTGGTTTTCAAAAATCAAATCATAAGAGCGTTTCTGAAAAAAGTCTTTTATTTTTTTATTCCCCCTAAATACAAGGATTATTGGCAGTTGAATTCTCAGGAATTTTTAAATGAACTTCAAGTTTATCGTACTAAAGAATATGCCTGGATTTTCGCCCTTACTCTTTTAGGATGGCTTACTTATTATTTAATTGTTTATTTGCTAGCACTTTCTGTAGGCTTAAATATAGTACCTTTTATTTACATAGCTTCAATAGTGACTCTGTCTTCTTTCTTAACACTTTTACCTATTTCTGTTGCTGGGCTTGGAACGCGGGAATTAGTTTTTATATCTCTACTTTCTGTTTTTGCGGTTTCCAAGGAATTAGCTGTAGCGTTATCATTATTGGTTTTTCTTATGTCTGTCTTCGTTGCTTTAATTGGTCTATTTTGTTTTTTAAAAAAACCGCTGTTTAATCAATAGATTTTGTATTCTTTTAGATCACCACTATTTTTCTTAATAATTTCAGAAGTTTTATCGTCGAATCCTATATATCCAGAAATATTATATTCTTTTAGTACTGAATTTAATTTTCTCTCCTCAGCCAATTTTTTTACAGTTTCTTCATCAAAGAAAATAAAATTTTGATTTAGGTAATAGGTGAGCAGATCAGTCTCTTCTTTGCTATATCCAACCATAGTAACTTCGCTCCAGTCTATGGTAGATTTTTTAAGCTCTGTTTTGGAAAAATTGATCAATGAATTTTTTAATCCACTATTTGCCGAGAGCTCGCGGATAGTCCACCAACTTATTTGAGCAAACATAATTACAAATATCAAAACAATAACCCAAGAGATAAAACTCGGTTTTATTTTCTTGAAAGTTATGGAGTCGGAAATAATCTCAGATAATCTTACTAATCCATAACTCATTAAGATAGTAATCGGCAAAGATAAAGCGAGCAAATGAGTATAATTAGAAGTTTTTAGAAAAACTAAAAGAATTAGCCAACAGATGAAGAATATTATTCCAAATAAAGGAAAGATGTATTCCTTTTTTTTCACTAATTCTCTAAAACCGATAAAAATTAAAAACCAAGTTAAAATACCGCCAAATACAATAAGTGATAAAAATAGACCTTTTAAGTAAATAAATAGAGAATAGGCGCGAGTTATTATTTCTCCCTTAAAAAATCCGATATCATAACCATATTCGTCTAAAAAAGAACCTAAATCACCCCAAAGCCGAAATTCACCTCCTGAAAATGAATTTTTGTTTGTTATAAGTTCATCTATATAAATATTTTTTTCATAATGAAAGGTGTATGGATCTGGAAAAAGATGAACAAAATTAGTGAAGGATTCATAATGTTCTCCCGTAGAAATACCGAGTGTGGCTTTTATATAAGCATTATTACCAATTAACGGTAAAATAATGATTAAAAATGAAAACAGTAAGATTAATTCTCTTTGGATTATTAATTTAGTTGATTTTCTATATTGCCAAAGTTCCATAATGAAAAACGCTGGAAAAACTACAAGAAAACTATTACGAGTAGCCGCTGAAAGACCTAAAAATAAGCCACTTAGAACCAAATATTGGTATTTTCTTTTTTTGGGCCAGAAATAGAAAAAAGCGGCTAGGATCATAAAAAACCAAGCCCATTCGTGTCGGCCAACAAGTTGAGAATAGGGTAAAACGAAAGGAACCGAATTCATCAACAAAACAGCGGTTAAGCCAGTTTTTAAATTGAAAGCTCTATTTACAATCAAAAATATAAAAACCACAGCTAACGAATATAGAACGAAAGATGTATAAATTGGTAAATCAGGATGAAAACCAAAAACGCGGAACATAGAGCCATAAAGATAGAAAGTTAATTTATTACCTAGATTAGTTGGCACTCCATTTATCTTTATATTTTCTGTAGAGAGGACAACGTTTTCCGCGTTTTCATAAGAAAGTTCTCCTGTTTCTGCCCAGTTCTTGGCAATTAAAAGATTGAAATATTCAATTTGAGAAAAACCTTTAATTTCATAAAGAGAATAGTGAACACCAAAACTAAATAAAAAAATAATAATTAATAAAATACCTACAAAGACCTTGTTTTTTTTGTTGATTTTCTCCTGTAACATATTTTATTTTTTTAAGCCAATTTCTTCTAAACTGGTTCTTAATCTATTTATAAATTCTTTTATATATTCAAAATATTTTGTGCCCAATTCTTTTGCCCTCGGCAGCCGTAAGCAATATTTAGGATCTTTTTCCCATTCTAATAAGCTTCTGAGATCATCCAACGATGATTTAGGCTTATGATATGTGCTTTCCGGATTTTTATCAAAATCAAGATAGTCAAGTTCAAAAGTCGGAATATTATACCTAAATTGACCGGCTCTTATTATTATAGCCGGACTTATATTTGCTAGTCGGTCTGCATCCTGAAGTATAATTTTGGTTACAGAATCCTTATTATTGTTTGGCAATTCGTGGTCAAGCACCGCTTTGCAAATTTCTTCATTTTCTCTCGGTTTATCTTTTAAATTAAATTCTGTATAACTTAGTAATTCTTTTAAAATCTCCGATAATTTTGACTCATCTTCCAATACTCTATCCAGGCTGTGTAGCATAGAGGCATACCAGCCCTTGAGCTTATCTATTTCTGATTCACCGATTACAAGTGCGTAACAAGCGGTCATTTCGCTATGCATAATATCATGCCCAAATCCCAAATCTTTGGTGTGACCTTCATTGTGAATTCTATTTATTTCTTCAATGAATTTAATGTTTTTTTCTTTTAATTCATAATGATCTAACATGATATGCATAATATCACACTTGATATATATGATAAAAGGCGGGTGGATATATTCACTCGCCTTTTTTATTCATTCATTCTTCAGAGGCGTCCGATTGGAAACTTATCAATACATGATGAAAATATCTACGCATACTCACCTCCTTTTTGATTATTGGCAATCTGGCTTGTTTGATAAAACGAAAATTTTTAGTTATTCTAGAATGATATGAAAATATTAGTCACTGGTGCCGTTGGGGAAAGTATCCCTCCTCCTTATGGCGGTATACCTAAAATCGCTCTCATGTGGGCTGGAAAATGGAAAGAAAAAGGACATAAGGTAGCGCTGACTTTTACATACAAACACAAAAATCAAGATGATCTTGGTGCTGTAGCTAAATATTATTGGGAATTTAATTCTAAGCCCAAGAAGATTGATCGATTATTTTTTCTTATCAAATACTTTTTCTTCAACCCGATTTTATATTTTCGGCTGGCTATTAAATACAAGCAATTTCATAGTTTTATAAAAAAGGAAGGCATTATTTATGCGGCTTATGGGGTTTTCTTAGATAGAGTGATAAACGATTTTAAACCAGACGTAATAGTAGCAGAAACTGCTTTAGTAAAAAGCTTTATGGCAACTCTTTTAGCTAAATGGCGAAAAGTACCTATTATAATAAAAACTTACGCTGAAGTTCATGATTTAACCATGGCTCCTAATAGATTTTTTAGTAATAATGCCAAGAAAATAGAAAGTTATTGGAGAAATTTTTTGGGCATGGCAGATGAAATTGTGGCAGCCAGTAAATATTGTGCCCTTGGTCCGAAAGAATATTTAGGCAGAAAAGTTAAAATAATCTATGGCACCGCTTTAGAAGTTTCTAAGTATATTGAGGGTCTAAAAGAAATTAGTAAAGAAGAAGTTAGAAATCAACTGAAAATACCGACAGATATATTTTTAGTGGTTTCAGTAGGTGCTTTTAATTCTAGAAAAGGTCATGACTATGTCATTAAAGCTGTTGCTAGACTTATAAAGCAAAATAAGCAAAAATTCGGGATAGCCTTATGTGGAGCTGGGCAACCAGATGAGTGGATTGAATTGGCTAAAAAAGAAGGAATTGAAGATAAACTTTTTATATTTCAAAAACTTTCTGAAAGCGATTTGATAAAACTTTATAAAGCGTCAGATGTTTATGTTGATGCCTCAAACACTGTCAGGGCTTGCTTAGGTATGGCTCTTACGGAAGGATTAGCTTCTAGCTTGCCCGCTATTATTTTTGATTTTGGTGGATTACCTGAATCAGTTATAGAAGATTTTAACGGTTACAGAGTTCCTTTAAATGATATAAATTCTTTAAGTAAGGCTATAGAAAAAATGTCAAATATTTCAGAAGAAAAAAGAGAGCAATTTGGTAAAAACAGTCTAAAAAGAGCTAAAGAAGTTTTTGATATAAATCAAATATCTAACGAATTTTTGGAAATAATAAATAATGTTAAACATTAATGGGGCATTTCATAGGTATTGATTTATTATGATTTTAGGTTTATTCTGTCAGTGGAGTGATCTTTGGAAATTATAGATAAAAAAGGAGAAAAATTGATGAAAATAGCTCTAATTCAACCGGATAGTCCTTATTTGTCTTATCCTTTGGCTTTTCCGAGTCTTGGCTTGTTGTATATATCAGCCTTTTTAAAGAAAAATGGTTACAAATCGGATTTTTATGATTTGACCGGTGGAATAAAAATGCCTGATATTAAAGCAGATATTTTTGCTTTTAGCTGCCAAATTACTCAATTTAAGGAAGTTGCAAAGATAAAAAAGGACCTCAAAAAAACAAACCCCCACTCTTTGTTTGTTATAGGGGGGCCGTTTCCTACTCATAGCCCGCAACTTTGTAGTGATTTTGATGTTGTTGTTCGTGGAGAAGGCGAGACTTCAATACTTGAAATAGTCAAATCTTTCCCCAATGTAAAAAAATGTTATCAACCTAATGGTTTTGATAAAATTGATCCAAACTTTTTTCCTGATTGGAAGGCCATTGATATCAACCGATATGGTTATTATCTGGAGGGAAAAAGATGTATCAATATCATGACAAAACGCGGCAATTGTCCTTACAAATGTGGTTTTTGCGCTAAGCAAGAATTTGGCAAAAGCCCATTGCGATTTAGGACTGTCGAGAATGTTCTTTCGGAAGCTCTTTTTTTAAAAGAGAATTACAATATCAAATCAATAGCAATATATGATGATGATGTTCTTCTTAATAAAAAAAGAGACGAGGAAATTTTTAAGGGTTTTAAAAAATTGGGTATGCCATATCGATGCATGACTAGAACTAATCTCGCTAACGAAAAAGATCTGGAAATGTTAAAGCATACTGGTTGTGCTGAAGTAGCTATAGGTGTGGAGACAGCGGACCCTCTTATAAAAAAAATCATCAAAAAAAACACAACCGTTGAACAGGATACTGAATTTGTAAACCTTTGTAAAAAAATAGGGCTTAGAGTCAAAACCTATTTTATCATTGGTTTACCTGGAGAAAGTTGCGAGTCGGTAGAAAAAAGCCGTAAGTGGTTGGAAAAAAATCAGCCTGACAATTTTGATTTTTCTATTTTTGCTCCTTACCCCGGTTCTCCAATTTATAATCACAAAGAAGAGTATGATATAAATTGGGATGAAAAAAAACTTAGAGAAATCTGGTTTTCTGGGGAAGCGCAATATGGAGATTGTGCTGTCAGCACCTCGCATCTCGATTCTAATGAGATTCTTAAATTAAAAGGAAAAATCCAAAAGAGTTTGAGAAGAGGTATAGGTGGAGTGACCAGCTATTGGGGACCAAAACCTGATTAATATAGTCTGTCGTCTTAAACAATTTCAGTCTAAGACGACAGACGTATTATTTTATTTTTAAAATTATGAAAATTCCATTTTTAAAACCAAATATAAACCAGCGAGATATTAATAATATGATTCGTTCTGTCAAATCTGGATGGCTTTCTCGTGGTAAATATACTGAGAAGTTTGAGGAAAATCTTGGTAAATATCTTGGAGTAAGCCCGGCTCCATGTTTTTTATATAGTGCTACCGCTGCTTTGCATCTCTCTCTTATTCTAGCGGGAATTAAAGAAGGTGATGAAGTTATCACTACTCCTTTATCTTGGGTTTCAACAAGTAATGTTATTTTATATTGTGGAGCCAAACCAATTTTTGTTGATGTTGAACTTGATACTGGACTTTTAGATTTGGACAAAATAGAAGAAAGAATAACAAAAAAAACGAAGGCTATAATAGTTGTTCATCTATATGGACAAATGGTTGATATGAGAAAATTAAAAAAAATAGCTGATAAATACAAATTAAAAATTATCGAAGATGCAGCTCATGCTCTAGAATCATCTCGCGACGAAATAAGACCAGGTCAATTAAGTTTCTCAACTTGCTTTAGTTTTCATGCGGCTAAAAATATAACCTGTGGTCAAGGGGGGGCGATATATTGTAAGGATAGAAATAAAAGTTTGCTCCTAATGAAAGATGGAATAGGAAAGAAAAATAAAAATATTGGTAATGATAAAAGGGTTATGGTTGATTTTGGTTATAAATATGATTCTACTGATTTTCAAGCTGCTTTATTAATAGATCAATTACAAAGAATAGATAAATCTCATGCTAAAAGACAAAAAGTTATGGAGAGATATCAGAAAGCTTTCGCTGGTAAAATAAAATTTCAAAAACCCATTATTAATTCTATCCATGCTGGCCATATGTTTATTATTTGGGTTAAAAACAGAGATCATATACGCTCAGAATTGGCTAAGAGAGGTATTGAAACTTCAATACATTATGATCCGATTCATTTAGAACCTTATTATAAAAAACTTATGAAAGTAAAGCTTCCTATAGCCGAAAAACTTGGAAGAGAGACTATAACCTTACCAACATATGATTTATCACCAAAAGAACAAGATTACATAATTAAAAATGTTCTGGATGTTGCAAAAAATGAAAAGAATTAACAAAAAAAATATTAACACACCCGATTACTGGAATGTTCATCCTACAACAGAAGAATTTGGTTTAAGGCATGAAAAATATTTTGAGATAGCAGGTAATGGCGAAAGAATAATAGATCTGGGTTGTGGTAAAGCACCTTTTTTAGATATAGTGCGTCGCAGATTTAAAGAAAGTTGGGGCCTAGATTATTCACCAGAAACTCTCAAATATAATCGTCAAAAATTCCCTGCAATCAATTATATTGAAGGTGATGCACAAAATACTTTATTTCGTGATGATTGTTTTGATGTAGTTGTAGCTGGAGAAATCATAGAACATATGGAGAATCCAATAATTTTACTTAAGGAAATGCTGAGAATTTGCAAACCTAATGGAAAATTAATTTTATCTACAGCAATAATGGAATATAACGACCCAGAGCATATATGGGAATTTAACACTAAGGATTTTAAAGAATGGGGATTTACAGTTGAAATGATAAGATCAGAACGTTTTCCTGGTCGAAGTTATATTTTTGCTTATGGAAGAAAATCTGATTTATCAATTTAGATTTATAAACAACATTGTAATTTGTTAAAAATTTAATATAATGCGTAAAATGAAAGTTGTGGTAATAGGTTTCGGATGGGTGGGACAAGCTAATGCTCTGGCTCTTTCTATGATGGGGGAGGATGTTTATTATTTTGATCCTCAAAATCCAGATTTTCATTACAAAGAATCTTACGCTAAGTATTATAATAATTTAAAGGCTCTAAAAAATCCGCTTGAAGTAGATTCTGATGACACCGTATATTTAGTTTGTGTGGGTGATAAGGTTTTACCTTCAGGAGATCAAGATCTAACTAATATAAAAAAAGCTTTGGACTCTTTGGCTAAAGCAAATGGCACTGTTATTTTAAGGTCAACAATATTACCGTCTTCTCTTAAAGATTTAAAATTTGATTTTTATGTACCAGAATTTTTGCATGAAATAAAAGCAGTTGAAGAATGTTCCAAACCCCATTATTTTGTAATTGGTGATAGAAAGACTAAACCGGTGCCGGTTTTTTTGCAAAAATGGAGTAAGGCTTCTTATAAAATTTTTGAAGGTACTCCTGAAGAAGCTTCTTATATTAAATATCTTTCCAATATTTGGAATTCTCTTCGTATTGCATTCGTTAACGAATTTGGTAATGCCATAAAAATACCGAGAAATCATAGAGATGTAAAATCTATTGAAAAAATCATAGACTTTATTTTTGGTGGTAAATCTTATTTACGTTACGGTAGAGGTTTTGGTGGTCACTGTTTACCTAAAGATACTCTAGCATTTTGGGGGGTGGCTTCAAAAAATAACAGTGGTGATAAATTATTCAAAGCCATCATAGATTCTAATGATATTCACATAGAAATGCATAAAAATAATGATGTGGTGAAAGAATGGTTTTCTGAGTGGGAAAAATCAGATGTTTCCGGCAAGATAGCTCTTAGAGCTTTGGTGAAGGCTATTGGTCGTAATTTGAAATACATTGTCACCGGTAAAAAAGAAATATAAATATGAAAAAAATACTTGTTACCGGAGGAGCGGGGTTTATAGGATACCATCTTATCAAAAAACTACTTGAAGATGATAAAAATTCAGAAATTTTTGTTATCGATAATCTCCAACGCGGGAAACTGGATGAAAATTTTTCGTCTATAGTCTCAAATAAAAGAATCAAATTTATACAAGGCGATTTGACTGATTTGGATTTTTATAAAAGTCTATCAAATAATTTTGATCATATTTACCATTTGGCGGCAATAAATGGCACAAGATATTTTTATGAGATTCCACATGAAGTTTTAAGAGTAAACACATTAACTCTTATAAATATTTTAGAATGGATAAAAAATTTTCCAGTAAAGCCAAAATTTTTGTTCACTTCGTCAAATGAAGCTTATGCTGGGGCGCTTGAGACTTTCAAACAGTTACCCATCCCTACCCCAGAAGATGTTCCATTAATTGTAAATGATCCTTTTAATCCTAGGTGGTCTTATGGTGGTAGTAAATTAATTGGTGAAATATTTGTTGTTCATTACGCTAATCAATACCACATACCCTCTATTATTGTAAGACCCCATAATTTTTATGGTCCCAGGGCGGGAGAAGATCATGTTATTCCAGCTCTTTCTCTTAAAATAATTAAAAAAATGGACCCATTTGAACTTTATAGCCCTAAACAGACTCGATCTTTTTGTTATATCTCTGATGCTGTTGAAGCAATGGTTTTGTTGATGAGGAGAGAAAGTATTTTTGATAATAAAAATGTGGATTTGTTCCATATTGGTAGCTCTAAAGAAACTTCAATAAAAGAGCTTGCTGAAAATTTATTTGAGATAGGTAAATGGAAACCCAAAAAGATTATTGAAAAACCACCCCTACCAGGCAGTGTTGATAGAAGATTGCCAGATGTATCGAAAATAGAAAAGATAGTAGGGTGGAAAACTAAGACAAGTCTAAAAAATGGATTGAGAAAAACTTTTGATTGGTACGAAAATCTTTGATTTTATATTGTGTTGAAACTAAAATACATTACGAATGTAAGAATACCAACTTCTCGAGCGCACGGTTACGCTATTATGAAAATGTGCGAAGAGTTTAGTAGGACTGGAACGGACGTTGAATTAATAGTGCCGAACAAGAAGAATGAAGAAACAGAATATGAGCCGTTTTCATATTACGGGTTGGATAAAAATTTCACTATTACCAAAATAAATTCCTTAGATTTAATTGGTAAAACAACAAAATTTAGCAAACTTTTTTATCCTATTGATTTTATCTCTTTTTTCATTTCTTTTTTCTTTAAGCAGAAAAAATTGATTGGATCAGATAATGTTATATATACTCGTGATTATAAAATATTGTTGTTGTTTTCCAAAAATAAATTTATTTGTCTGGAATTGCATGAAATACCAAAATTCTCTTTTTTGTTTAAAAAAGCGATAAAAAAGCCAAAATTATTTTTTGTCTTAAACGAAAATTTGAAAAGTGAGTTAATAAAATTTGGTGTTGATAAAAGAAAAATTTACATATCTCCAAGTGGTGTTGATATTGATGATTTTGATATTGATGTAAGTCAAAATAAATCTAGAGAGAAAGTAAATTTACCTTTGGATAAAAAAATAATTTTATATAGCGGTCAATTTTACGGTTGGAAAGGAATAGACACCTTAGCGGAAACAGCAAAATTATTGCCAGAACATCTTTTTGTTTTTATAGGTGGCACAGAGCCAGAGCTTGGTATTTTTAATACTAAATATAACGATGTTAAAAACATAAAAGTCATTCCTTTCGTTGAAAGAAAAATGATACCTATATATCTTAAAGCGGCAGATGTGCTAGTTTCTCCGAATTCGGCTAAAAGTCAAACTTCTGCTTATTTTACCTCGCCTCTGAAACTTTTGGAATATATGGCTGTTAAACGACCAATTATAGTCTCCGATTTGCCTTCCATGAGAGAGGTAGTTAGCGAGGAAGAATGTGTATTTGCGAAATCTGACGACTCGATCTCTTTTGCTACTGCTATAAACAAAATATTGTCAAATGAAGCTTTAGCAGTTAAAATGGCTGAAAACGCTTATCAAAAGGTTCAAAAATATTCTTGGCAAAAAAGATCAGAAAATATCCTTTCTATTATAAAACAAAATCTATGTTTCAAAAAATAACTAGAAGAAATCTAGAAAAATTTTTAAAAAATCATGCATCTGATAAAAGAGTTTTAGATATTGGCTCAGGAGGTTCTGGATATGATAAATTTTTCCCAAATCGTATTGCTGTCGATATTGATCCAAATAGAAAACCGGATATTGTGGCAGATGCAAAAAAACTACCATTTAGAGATGAGGAGTTTGAAATGATTTTATGTACAGAAGTTCTTGAACATATTGATGAACCAAAAGTGGCGATAAATGAAATGAAAAGAGTTTTAAAAAAAGGTGGTAAACTGATTTTAACCACAAGATTTATATATCCAATGCATGATATTCCGCATGATTATTTTCGTTTTACTTTGTTTGGGATGAAAAAACTATTTGAAGATTGGGAAATAATTGAATTGAAACCTGAAACGGAAACTTTTTCCGCTATAGGTGTTTTAATACAGCGTATAGTTTTTCAAACGTCTTTACATTTAAATAAAATTTCTAAATTACTTTTACTTTTTTTAGCTTGGATCTTTAATCATGCAAATTTTCTTATTATTGAAGAATATGGAAATATTAAAAAAACTATCAAAATAGATGGTTCTATAATCAATACAGGTTACTATCTTTTTGCTAAGAAGAAATAAAGTCTATGAACGAAAAACAAGAAAAATTCGATATTCAGAATTATCAATATTCTATTCCATATCATCATCTTGTTAATTTTCAAAATTTTTCAAATGTATGGATTATGCCTTGGGGAGAGGAATATTATGTTTATATTCAAAAAGCACTCGATCTATTAAAGAAATATAGTCCAGAATCCGTTCTTGATGTTGGTTGTGGAGACGGTAAGGTAAATTTTGAATTAGCAAAATTATATGGTAATCAAATTAAAAATGTAGGAGTCGATTTATCAGAGAGAGCTATTCTGTTGGCTAAGGGGTTGAATTACGGAAATAATGTTGAATTTTTCTGTAAGCCAATTTCTGATTTAAAAGGGCAATTTGATGCAGTTCTTTTAATTGAAGTCTTGGAGCATATACCAAATGAAAATATAAATGAGTTTGTTTTAGATATAAAAAGCAAAATTAAAAAAGGAGGTATTCTTATTATTTCTGTACCTTCTAAACAAATACCAATAATTGATAAGCATTATAGACATTATGATGAGGAATTACTAAATAAGCAACTAAATGGTTTAAAATTAATTAAAATCTTTTATTTGATCAAAAATAATTTTCTTGGGGTTGTTTTAAATAAATTAATTCGTAGATTTGCATCAATATCTTTTTTACGTAAAGCGTTATTTAAGTTTTATTTTAAGTTCTGCGCTAATGGTAACAAAAAATCATATAAACATATCTTGGCTTTATATAAGAACTCAAATTAAGCAAAATTTTATCTCTTTAGTAAAATAATAGATAAACCTAAAGAGAAAAATCTTCCAATAATACGAGAAATTACAGCGCCCCAGATGCCGAAGAAATAGATAAGAGGAATTAAAATAACAATACCAAAAGTGTTGAAATAGATGTTGTATTTATATATACCCGCCTTGTCTTTTTGGGCCTCCAAAATAGTATAAATAAAACTAGATAGGACTGCTGGTATTAACGATATAGATAATATCTGAGAATATGGTATTGATGTTAGATATTTAGGAAAGAATATCTTAAAGAATATTGGGGCTAGAAAAATATAACCCAAAACCATAATTGTTATAACTAGAGCAAGTATTAAGACTTTGTGCCACAATGTTCTTCTGATTTCTTCTGGTGTTCGATTTGAGAAACGGGGCATGGCTAAAGCATTTACGTTTTTCAAGATACCCTTAATCTGGTCGGTGGGAGCGACCGCTAGAGCATAGACAGCCAAATTAATCGCACCTAAATAATGGAAAACTAAAATCTTATCTAATTCTCCAAGTAACAAACCAATCACGTAAACCACACTCAAATGCTTTCCATAATTTACTGCTTTGGGATCGTTTTTTCTGTTGAACAGATGCTTTTTTACTGTTTGCCACAGAAAAAAGCCTGCAGGTATAGTTAAGGCAATGAAATATACTAGCAATACCACGAGGATATTTTGAGTGACGAATAAAGTTCCAACAATAGCAATTAAAGAAACCACTTTGCGAACAATGTTGTATCTAGTTTGAGACCCGAACAGTTTTTTACCAGTAAGAAAAGCGTTGTACATATCAAAACTCTCGCTGAAAGGCATGAAAACGGAAACAATACAGAAAGCTAGAGCTAGTTCCGTATTACCTTGAAAATAATAATAACCTGCGATTAAAAGGGAGATAATAGTTCCCAAAGTCCCCCATTTCATTCTTTTTTTAACCCCAGTAATCAAAGTGCCCCCAAATCCTCTAGCGGTGGACTGGATCACAGCCAAATCCATACCCAAAAGAGTTGTTACCAGAAGAATTCCAGTTATAGAAAGCACATATTTATAAACTCCATATGTTTCTGGGGGTAGAAGGTTAGCAAAGGCTACGGAAGTAAAAAAAGCGGCTGCAGTAGAAACAATTTGTCCCAATCCCAGCCAAGAACCACCTTTTACCAGATAGACCATATCGGTTTTGGTGTATTTTTCACTCCAGTGTAACAGTAAAATAATCTTATTTTTTAATTTTTCCATATAATAAACTTTAAAATAATACCAGAAATAAAGACTTTTTTCTATCTTTGTTTTTTATCCTTATTTTTGATATATTAATGTCAATGTCAAATAATTATTTAAAGTATACGATACTCTTCGGCATTTTTACCATACCATTTATTCCTTTTGTGGTGGCCTCGTCATCATTTTTCCCCTTTATTACCGGTAAAGCTTTTGTTTTTAGACTTATAATAGAAATTATTTTTGCCTGTTATCTGATTTTGGTTTTGCGAGACAAATCATATCGGCCACATTTTTCTTGGATAATTGGTTCTTTAATTTTGTTTTTGGCCGTGATTGGCCTAGCGGATATTTTCAGTGAAAATCCATTCAAAAGTTTTTGGAGCAATTTTGAAAGAATGGAAGGTTATATCACACTTTTGCATTTAGTGGCGTATTTTGTAGTGTTGAGTTCGGTTTTTAAAATTCATAATCTTTGGAATCGACTTTTGGCTACCAGTGTTGGAGCTTCAGCAATCATGGCTTTTTATGGCTTCCTGCAACTAACTGGTAAAATTACTATCAATCAAGGTAGTACTAGAGTTGATGGTACCTTAGGCAATGCTGGCTATCTGGCTATTTATATGGTTTTTCATATTTTCTTTGCGACCTTTTTGTTCACTAGATCAAAATCTAATTGGCAAAAAATTTTGCTTGGGATAGTTGCTCTAATGGATTTAATTGTTCTTTATTTTACTGCTACTAGAGGTGCTATCCTAGGTCTAATTGGCGGAATATTAGTAACTTTCATCTATCTTTTGTTCAAGTCTCAAAAGGGCGACAGGATCAGAAAAATCGCTATTGCCGGCACGATAACCGTTTTAATTTTTATAGGCTTATTTGCTTCTATTAGAAATACTACTTTTGTAAAAGAGAATTCAGTCTTGAGCCGCTTCGCCTCTCTTTCGCTTTCAGAAATTAAAACTCAGGGGCGTTACTATGTCTGGCCAATGGCTATAAAGGGCTTTATTGAAAAACCGATTTTGGGATGGGGACAGGAAAGTTTTAATTTTGTTTTCAATAAATACTATGATCCAGAGGCTTATAAGCAGGAACCTTGGTTTGATCGAGCTCACAGTACACCTCTAGATTGGTTGGTGGCCGGTGGCACCTTGGGACTCCTATCTTATCTGGGTTTATTGTTTTTTCTTTTTTATTACTTGTTTAAAGCGGATGAAAATATTATAGACAAAAAAGGCAAAGCGGTTATTTTGGGGCTAGCGACTGCTTATGTATTCAATAATCTTTTTGTTTTTGATCAAATTTCGAGCTATATATTATTCTTTACCATTTTGGCTCTGATTCATTCGTCTGCTTCAAGTGTCGGGAACCATTTTTGGAACAAGATATCTGAAGGAGCCGGTAAATTATTTGATAATGAAAAAGCTAAGCCCATTATTGAAGCTGTAGTTTTGATTTTATTGGTAGCTGTCTCTTATTTCGTTATATATAAGCCTTACGGGCAAAACAAAGATTTGCTGTATGTTCTCAAATTGAACAGTGAGGGTAAGGTGGGTACGATTGAAGAATATCAGAAGCCGCTTTCTAGTGGTATGGGTTTTTCGGAAAGTTTAGAACATGTTTCGCAGATAGTTATAGGTTTGTCTGCTAGTCCTAGTGTTAATCCGGAATTAAAACAGGAATTATTTGCTGTAGTGGAGCAGGCTTTTGAAAAACATCTTGCTAGAGTGCCAAATGATGCTCGTTACAGACTTTTTTACGCTATCTTTTTATCTCGCTATGGTTGGTACGGACGAGCAGTGGAGCAATTAGAAATAGCGCGGGAACTTTCTCCAAAGAAACAACAGATATATTTTGAATTAGTAAATAATTTAATTTTGGACAACCAAATTTCTAAAGCGGTTGAAATAGCCAAAGAGGCTTATGAATCAGATACTTCTTATGAAGAAGCTAAATTTATTTACGGATTAGCTTTAGCGGCATCTGGCAGTTTTGATCTTGCTAATCAAATTTTAGGTGAAATGCCAGAAAGAAAATTGATTTTTGACGATAGATACATTAGTCTTCTCTTAAATCTTGGTCAGTATTCAGAAATAATAGAGATAGCTAAAAAAAGAATTGAACTTGAACCTTCTAATTTACAACATTATATAACTCTGACAGCCACTTATTTGGAAGCTGGTAGAAGAGAAGAAGCTATCCAAACCTTGGAACATATTATAGCTTTGGATCCAAATTTTAAAGAACAAGGAGAATATTATATAAATGAAATCAGGGCTGGAAGAAACCCGTAATCCACATCTGCTATTTGGAGGATTGCATAATATCTTATTGTATGCTATACTTTTAATGTGAGTGTTAGAACTATTTTCTAACAAATGAATATCTGCGAAACGCCGCCTAAACAAGGTGGCTTTTCGTTTTTTATTGTAAGTAAAGATAAGTTAGGTTATTATGTTAAAGTGCTTCAGCGCGGGTGGCGGTTCGCACTCACATAGATTTTCATTTTGGAGATAGCTTCCGCCATCCACGCTGTGGCGCAAAAAATTCTTTCAAAAATTTTTTGAAAGAATTTTTTATTTTAAAAATTAAATTAATTTTTTTTAATTTTTTTTTCACGTTATCCACATTTTTTCGCAAAAAAACATTTACGAAAAAATTTTTTCGAGCGATAATTATATTAACAAGGTCGATCGTACAAAAAAAATTTTGTGCAGCGCGCTTAAAAATAATTTTTATCCGTCATTTGGCGGGTCACGATAAAATGGCAAAGAAAAAGAAAGCAGCAAAAAAGAAGAAAACAACTAAGAAAAGAAAAGCAACTAAAAAGAAAAGAGCTTAATCTTCTTTTTCACTTAAGTAAAAGCCCCCAATTTATTGAGGGGTTTTACTTTTTTATTTGGAATAATCAAAAAAGAAAAATGTGCTATTATTAGCTTGCCATGTCATTTTTGAACAAAATATTTGGTGATCAAAGTAAGCGTTATATTAAAGAAATATATCCTATAGTGATTCAAATAAACGGTTTTGAAGAATCGGTTTCTAAATTATCGAATGAAGATTTAAAAAATAAAACTAAGGAATTTAAGGAAAGATTAAAAAAAGGAGAAACTTTGGATGATATTTTACCGGAAGCTTTTGCTTGTGTAAGAGAGGCGGCTAGAAGAACTTTAGGGGAAAGACATTTTGATGTTCAACTTCTGGGTGGTATTGTGATGTATCGCGGCGGTATTGCTGAAATGCGTACTGGTGAAGGTAAAACTTTAGTAGCGACTTTGCCCGCCTATCTCAATGCTCTTACCGGTCAAGGGGTTCATATAGTCACTGTTAATGATTACCTTTCTCGTAGAGATACAGTTTGGATGGGGCAAATATATGCAGCTTTGGACTTAAGTGTTGCCGTCATTGCTCATGAGTCAAGTTTTTTATATGATCCGGAATTAAAAAATGAGTCGCGAGATACGAGTTACGAAGCACGAGATGAAGAAAGAGATGAGCGAGGAAGTTATCACATAGTGCACGAATTTCTTCGACCGATAAACAGAGTGGAAGCTTATGAAGCTGATATTACTTACGGCGCCAACAATGAATTTGGTTTTGATTATTTGCGCGACAATCTTGAATATAATTATAAAAATGTCAGACAAAAAAGACATAATTTTGCTATCGTCGACGAAATTGATTCTATTTTGATTGATGAAGCTAGAACCCCACTTATCATTTCTGCCCCGGCAGCTGATTCAGATGATTTTTATAAAAAATTTGCTATTGTCGCTAACCAACTTAAAAAAGATGAACACTATACAGTTGATGAAAAATTACACGCCGTGCTTTTAACTGATGAGGGGATTAACAAAGCAGAAAAAATTTTGGGCATGGAAAATCTTTATGTTGAAGGTGGCATAAAATTGGTCCATCATTTGGAGACTGCTATCAAAGCGAAAGCTCTGTATCATCGAGATAAAGATTATGTCGTGAAAGATAGCGAAAATGGCAGAGAAGTTATTATTGTCGATACTTATACTGGTAGACTCCAGCCCGGAAGACGTTGGTCGGAGGGTTTGCATCAAGCTATAGAAGCAAAAGAAGGAGTGAGTATTCAAAAAGAAAGCCGAACTTTTGCCTCGATCACTTATCAGAATTATTTTAGAATGTATGAAAAGCTTTCAGGCATGACTGGCACAGCTCTAACTTCGAGTGAGGAGTTTTATAAAGTTTATAAACTCGACACGGTAGCTATTCCGACTAATAAACCGATTGCTAGAATTGATAAAAATGATCTGATTTTTCAGACTGAGAACGGTAAACTTCAAGCAATTGCTCGTAAAGTTAAAGAACTACAAAAAAAGGGCCAGCCGGTTTTAATTGGTACTATCTCTATCGAGAAAAATGAACTTTTGGGCGAATATCTTAAGAAAGAAGGTGTCTATTTTGAAATGCTCAATGCTAAAAATCATGAAAGAGAAGGAGAAATAATCGCTCAAGCTGGCCGATTCGGGGCGGTAACGGTAGCGACAAATATGGCTGGCCGCGGTGTGGACATCAAGCTCGGTGGAGTGCCTTTTGAAAGCCAAGCTTACGAAAAAGTAAAAAGTGTGGATGGGCTGTTTGTCTTGGGTACTGAACGTCATGACGCGCGCCGGATAGACAACCAACTCCGAGGCCGATCAGGTAGACAAGGGGATCCAGGCGAGACTCAATTTTTTGTTTCTATGGAAGACCACATTATGAGAGTTTTTGCGGCTGATACTGTTAAAAGAATGATGGGCCGGCTCGGCATCCCTGAAGACGAGCCGATTGAAAATAAGCTTATTACTAGATCACTAGAAAGCGCTCAGAGTAAAATAGAAGGTCTTAACTTTGATGCTCGTAAGCATGTTTTAGAATATGATGATGTTTTAAATTTTCAGAGAAAAACTTTTTATGAACGCAGGAGGAATATTTTAAAAGGCAATGAAAAAACAATCTTGGAATATATGAACAAAATTTCTGAAAATGCTTTACCAGAAATAAAAAGAATAATAGAACAAAAAAGAAAAGATTTAGGAGAAGAAAATTTTATCAGAGCTTTTAAAGAACTTTGTCTCCAAACTTTTGATATGTATTGGGTGGAGCATTTGGAAGTTATGGATTATCTGCGTTCGAGCGTCAATCTGCGAGCCTATGGTCAACGTGATCCTTTAGTAGAATACAAGAAAGAAGGTCTAAAGCTTTTTAAAGAAATGGAAGATTCTATAGAGAATGCTATTTTAGGTACGGTAACTAGAGTAAATGAATCTGCTACTCAAATAGTGGCAGAACAGAGAGAAGTTGAAAAACAAGCTCTAAAAATTACAGGCGAGTCAAACACTCAACCTACTAATAACCCTTCTTTAAAATACAAAAATGTTGGCCGCAATGATCCTTGTCCGTGCGGCTCCGGTAAAAAATTCAAAAAATGTCATGGAGCGTAGAGAGACCAGAAAGTAACTAAATACACAAGGGGCGCCCTTGTAAACCCTTGAATTTGCTGAAATTCTAGGTAGATTTTCGGCAAATTGCTTATATTTTGCTATAATCAAAAAGTGATTGAATCTTTGGTACATTTTTTACAGATTAATATTTTGCCCTGGGGAGTACTCGGGGTTTTTGTAGCTTCAGTTTTGGAAGAGGTTATTGCTCCAATACCTTCAGCTCTGATTATGACAGCTTCAGGATTTCTTTTTATAACAGGCCCGATTTCTTGGAATGCTATTTCAGTTTTGATTTTCAAAGTAGCTATACCGGCCGCTTTGGGGGTAACTCTAGGTTCTTATACTGTTTATTTTGTAGCCCGTTTCGGTGGGCGTTTTGTTTTGGAAAAATGGGGTAAATATATAGGACTTTATTGGAGTGATATAGAAAAAATGCAAGATAAACTTAGTGGTACCAGAAAAGATGAAATTTTGATTGGCGCGGCTAGAATTATCCCATTTATTCCAAGTACAGCCATATCAGCTTTTTGTGGCATCATGGAGATGAATTTATTAAAATATTTTGTAATTTCTTTTGTTGGAGTTTTTATTAGGGGCATTATTTTGGGGGTTTTAGGCTGGCAAGTTGGCAATATTTACGAAAAATATGCTGAAACCATCTCTTCTATAGAAAACTTTATTTTGATATCCACTATTTTAGCCGCGCTAATCTTTATTATGATAAAATATAAGAACAGATCGAGATGAAATCGTTCTGCTTGTTCCTATGTCTCACAAAACCATACAATTATCGTTCTTTATAGTATTTACAGTTATTGTTTCTGTAATGTTATTTTTTGTTTTGAAACCTTATTTGGGGGTGATCTTTATTTCTGGAATTTTTGCCGTAGTCTTTTATCCGATTTATGAGAAATTTGTCGCTAAATTAAAAGGTAAAAAAAATTTCGCTTCTCTTATAACCACTATTTTAATTTTAATATTTATTATCTTGCCGGTGGTTGCATTATCAACCCTTCTTTTTAAAGAATCTGTAAATTTATACAATTCTATTGCTTTTAATGGTAGTTCCCAAAATATTATTTCTCAAGTTAATGTTTTATTGAATAAATTTAGTTCTTTAATTTCGCCAGACATTGTTGGCTCTGAAATTAATTTGGCTCTTTACGCTAGGAATGTTTTAAATTGGATAATAAGCAATTTTGATTCAATATTCGCGGCAGTGTTTGGGGGCATCTTAAATCTTATATTAATGTTGGTTTCTCTTTACTACCTCTTTATTTTTGGTGGAAAAATAAAAAAAGGTTTAATAACTTGGAGTCCTTTACCTGATGAATACGATGAAGAATTTATAAAAACTTTAAAAACCTCAATAGATGCGGTGCTTCGAGGACGCCTTTTAGTTGCTTTGGTTCAGGGAGCTTTTATTGGCGTCGGTTTTGCTATATTTGGCATTGGTTCGCCCATCCTTTGGGGTTTCGTGGGAGCATTAGCTTCTTTTGTTCCTATTTTAGGAACTTCAATTATCACCGTGCCGGCAATAGCCTATCTGCTTTTGACGAATCATATCGGAGCAGCCATTGGGCTTTTGATTTGGGCTGCTATCGCTGTGGGTTTAATCGATAATTTTGTTTCTATGATATTTTTCAGAAACAAAATTCAAGTTCATCCTCTTATTGTTCTGTTTTCTATACTTGGCGGCATAGAAGTTTTTGGGATCATCGGTTTCCTTATTGGACCGGTAGTAGTGAGTGCTTTTATCGCACTGATGAAAATTTATCCATTTATTATGTTTTATAAAAAGCAGTCCGCGAACGATGAAAATATTGAAATAAATTCAGGCGGATCAATTTAAAATAAAGTGTCAAGTCAAAAATCACCAAGTGTCTTAATGTTCGGATGGGAATTTCCGCCATTCAACAGTGGGGGATTAGGTGTTGCTTGTGAGGGCCTTTCAAAGGCTTTGGTTTCAAGCGGGGTAGATCTGACTTTTGTCTTGCCTGTTAAGCTGCCGATCTCTATTCCTTGGTGCAAGTTTGTTTTTGCTAACGAATCCGATATTGACGAAGAGCAAATAAAAGATTTATTTTCAGGTTACCAAAGCCACAGCCGGAATACTGAAATTGACCAATACGGATTACCAAAGTCTATATCCGGTAGTTTAATGCAAAGAGTAAAAGCTTATGCTTCTCGGGTACCTATTATTGCTAGAAAAAATAAACATTCCGTAATTCATGCTCATGATTGGCTAACTTACCCAGCCGGTATTGCTGCACATGAAGCTTCTGGTAAACCTCTGGTTGTTCATGTTCACGCTACTCAGTTTGACCAATGCGCTGGAGATAATATAAATAAAGAGGTCTATAATGTTGAACTAGAAGGATACCGTAAGGCAGATGCTATTGTTACTGTTTCTAATCGGGTTAAGAATACAGTAATTAATAAATATGGCATACCTAGTGAGAAGATAAAAGTAGTCCATAATGGAGTAGAATTCCAAAAAAGTGATGCTGATGTTCCCGAATTTATTAAAAAAATAAAAGATAACGGAGGAAAGATCGTATTATTTGCTGGCCGAATTACTGTTCAAAAGGGTCCAGATTATTTCGTAAAAATGGCTGAGAAAGTTTTACAACATGAACCCAATACTTATTTTATAGTTTCTGGTAGCGGAGATATGGAAGGGCAAATGATTAGAATGATTGCAGAAAGAGGATTATCTTCCAAATTTATTTTTTGCGGATTTTTAAGAGGTAAAGAATTGGCAACTATATATAGAGATTCTGATATTTATGTTATGCCTTCAGTATCAGAACCTTTTGGTTTATTACCTCTTGAAACCATGGTATCCGGTACTCCCGCCTTGATCTCTAAAGAATCAGGAGTAAGCGAAATAACCAGCAACATATTAAAATCCCATTTTTGGGATGTTGATGATATGAGTGATAAAGTAATTTCAGTTTTACGTCACGATAAACTTTGTAATTATCTTTCGGAAAATGGCAATAAAGAAGTAAAGAATATCCACTGGAAAAAGGCGGCAGAATCCCTGATTTCAGTGTATAATTCTTTAGACGATGCTTTCAGTATGTTTTTACTTCCAAGTCCACCAGCCTTTGAGAGTGCGAAAGTACCGAGTTTTTGATGTTGGTCAAAATAGTGATTATTTTAACGATAATAGTGGTACCAGTTTAGATAATAAAGCCATTATTGAAAAAGTGGCTCATAAATGCTATCTACCAGCTAATGCTGTTTTGCTCCAAAATATAAAAAATCATCCCGATTTTAAAGCGAGTTTCAGTATTTCGGGGGTAGCTTTGGAGCAATTTGAAAAGTTTGCACCAGAAGTTATAAATTCTTTTAAAGCTTTAGTAGAAACAGGTAATGTCGAACTACTTTCAGAAACTTATCATCATTCTTTAGCTTCTATCTATTCTCCAGAAGAGTTTAAAAATCAAATTAAACTTCATCGTAAAAAAATTCGAGATCTTTTTGGAGTAACACCTTCTATATTCCGTAATACTGAACTTATTTATTCTAATGAAATTGCCAAGATGGCTGAAGAAATGGGCTATAAGGCCATTTTAGCTGAAGGAGCCGATCATGTTTTAGATTGGCGTTCTCCAGCTTTTATTTATAAACCTTTAGGTAGTGAAAATATAAAATTATTACTTAAGCATTATCGGCTTTCGGATGATATTGCTTTCAGGTTTAGTCAGCAAAGTTGGGAAGGCTGGCCCTTAACTGCTCCTAAATTTACTGAATGGGTGGCTTCTCATAATGGTAATGGCGAAACTATAAATCTTTTTATGGATTATGAGACTTTTGGCGAGCATCAATGGGAAGATACAGGCATTTTTGAATTTTTGCGTCATCTACCGAGAGCTATCCTTGAAAGGGGTGATATTGATTTTGTAACTCCCTCTGAAGCTATAGAGAAATATGAAGTTAGGGGTGAATTAGATGTACCTTTTTATGTTTCTTGGGCCGATACCGAGAGAGATTTATCAGCTTGGATGTCTAATGATTTACAAAAAGAGGCCTTAAAAACCTTATACTCTTTGGGAGAAGAGATTATTTATGTTGATGATCCAGAACTTATTGAAGATTGGCGTCGTTTACAGACTAGTGACCATTTTTATTATATGTGCACTAAATGGTGGAACGATGGCGATGTCCATAAGTATTTTTCACCTTACGAATCTCCGTATGAAGCTTTTATTGCTTATATGAATGTGTTGCAAGATATACGTTTGCGTCTAGAAGCAGCTAAGAAAAAACAAGAATATCAAATTGCTTTGAATAAAGTACGACCACTGAGGTTTAGTGAAATCTAATTTGTGATAAAATATCCATATGGCTCGCTCAATGGTTTTAGGTAATGGCAATACAGCGGTCTGTTTTGATGAATTCGGACAGATTCGAGATTTTTATTTTCCTTTTGTAGGACAAGAAAATCATATCGGTCGGGGCCAAGCTCATAAACTTGGAGTTTTTGTCGATAATTATATATCTTGGTCTGATGATGGAGATTGGGAGATAAATATTAAGTTTGAAAAACAATCTATGGTTTCTAAGATGACAGCGATTAATAATAGAAATAAAATTTATATTGAATCTGAAGATATTGTTTATAATGAGAAGAATATTTTTTTGCGTAAGATAACATTAACTAATAAAGATTCAAGACCTCGCAATATAAAAGTATTTTTAAATCAACAATTTAAAATAAGTGATACTAATCACGCGGATACGGCTTATTTTTTAAGTAGTTTACAGTCCATTATTCATTACAAAGGCAGAAGAGTTTTTTTGGTGGGCGGGGTTTGTGATGATAAATCTTTTGATGATTATAGTATTGGTTTTTGTGGTATAGAAGGTAAAGAAGGCACTTGGAGAGACGCCGAAGACGGGGTTTTATCTAAAAATGCTATTGAACATGGAATGGTTGATTCTGTCATTAGCTGGAATAGAGATATTTCGAGCAACAGTTCAATAGTTTTATATTATTGGATAGCAGTAGCAGAAACCTATAATGAAGCTGGAGAATTGCTGGAGTATATTTTAAGAAAAACTCCTGAACATTTAGTTGAATCCACTGGAGATTTTTGGCGGGCTTGGACTGGTCAAGTAGAGATTTCTTTTGAGGGTCTTTCCGAAAAGGCAAAAAAATTATTTTATGATTCATTATTGGTAATACGGGCCCACTGTGATAATCGGGGGGGGATTTTGGCTTCAGCTGATTCTGGTAATATTCAATATGGGGGAGATACTTATGGATATATCTGGCCAAGAGACGCTTGTTTTACTGCTTGGAGTTTTGATTTAGCCGGTTTTTATGATATTTCTAAAAGATTTTATGTTTTTGCTAATGATATTTTAACGGAAGGGGGTTATGTTTTGCATAAATATCAACCTGATCATTCTTTGGGGAGCTCTTGGCACCCTTGGGTTAAAGATGGCAAAAGACAATTAGCTATACAAGAAGATGAGACAGCAGTGCTTTTAGTAGGTCTTTGGGAACATTATATTAGAGCTAAAGATTTGGAATTTATTGAAAGTATTTATAACAGTTTTATAAAAAGAGCGGCGGAATTTTTGATCCGTTATAAAAATATTAGCACCAACTTGCCACTGCCAAGTTATGATTTATGGGAAGAAGAATATTCAGTTTCGCCCTTTACGGCTTCTTTAGTTTATGGAGCCTTGATGTCAGCGTATAATTTTGCCAAAACTTTGGGCAAAGAAGATGATGCAGAGAATTTTTATTCGGAAGCTCAATTACTGCGTAAAGCTATAATAAGTCTTCTGTGGGATGACCAAGAAAAATGCTTTTTGAAATTAGTAGATGGCGAAAAATTAGAAAAAAACAGAAGATTAGATGCAAGTAACTTTTATGGTCCTTTCAGATTTGGAGTTTTATCTAGTGATGATCCGAGAATGAAAGAATCTTTCAATATTCTAAAGGATAGATTATCGAGAGGTATAAATATAGGCGGCATTGCTCGCTATGAAGGTGATAGATATTATCATATTGGGCAAGAATCAGTCGGTAACCCGTGGCTCATTACTACTTTGTGGTTTGCTCAATATAAAATTGCTGTTGCTAATTCACAAGCAGAACTTGAAGAAGTGATTAAAGATATAGAATGGGTTGCTAATTTTGCCCAAGCCAGTATGTTGCCAGAACAGCTTAACCCCCAAAATGGCGAAGCTATTTCCGCTAACCCATTAACCTGGAGCCACGCTGAATTTATCAGAACGGTAATAGAAT
The DNA here is from genome assembly GCA_016932555.1 of Candidatus Zambryskiibacteriota bacterium. Classification (GTDB taxonomy): domain Bacteria; phylum Patescibacteriota; class Minisyncoccia; order Phycocordibacterales; family WO2-35-19; genus WO2-35-19. The sequence goes on along the minus strand of JAFGCQ010000016.1, from coordinate 3,222 downwards.
ATAGTAAAAAAAATAAATCTCTGAATAGGGCATAACAAACTACATTATGCCATAATTCAATTATTATAAGCTACTTAACCTTAAAAATAAAAAAATTATATGATAAAAAACAAAAATATAGCCATTATGATAATAATCGTTTTGGTATTGATGTTTGGTTTTAATATTGCTCAAGGGGCTTGGTTCAATTTTAAGGGTAAAGTAAAACTCGGGTCAGCTACTCCCGCTTATTCAGCTCCTTACCCCAATACTCCCTCGGGTATTGATGGTCTTAATGCTACCGCTTGCGCCGCCGCGGATTGGACTTGGATAGCTGACAGTGATTATAACGGAGTAACTGATGACCCTATTTGTGTACAGCCCTCTCGAGATGCCGCGGGTACAAAAGTGTGGAATAACAGCGCGAGCGTCAACGATAACACATTCATAGGCAACTACTCTTGCAGTGATTCTGAAAGCAATCTGGAAACTTTTGATGCTCAGTTGAATGGTTTGGTCGTGGAAAACGCCGGTTATGGTGATGACGCTAATACGGCTTTGGCTCTTGTGGACTGTAAAGATGGCATCCGCAATCTTATAAGCAAAGCCGAAGTGGAGTCTTATGGCTATACCGCGCCCGATGCTACCTGTACTGCTCCGGATTATGATGATTGTCATAATGGTCCTTTAACGCCCAAAATTCTTCTTGAATGGAAAGGCACTCGTCTGCCGACTCATAATGACTTTTTTGATGTGGGCGGCGATGGCACCGATTCCAAAACGGCTGGTAAATATGGAGTTCAAATCGGTCGGGCGGACAGTGTGATAACTTGTAATGTTGGAACTTATGAATGGCTTTCCGAGCAGTTCTACAGCACTAATGCGAGGCGGGCTGGCATTTACGCTTGTTCATACTTCCATACCACTCCTGTCACTAATACGGCCGATTTTCGCGTTGTCTTCCGCCCATGATTTCCCATCTTGATTATTTTAAATTAGTCAAATCTGTCAAGGGCTACCTTTGACACTGGTGTTTTATAAAATTTGTGTTTGAGTAACTTTGCAAATAAACTAAAATTGGCTTATATTTTACATATAAGTTATGAAAAATGTTAAATACAAACCTACCATTGGATTAGAAATACATGCGGAACTTAGGACTAAAACCAAGATGTTTTGTGCTTGTAAAAATGATCCTGATGAGAAAAGGCCGAATATAAATATATGTCCGATTTGTATGGGTCATCCGGGAACACTACCAGTCATAAACAAAGAAGCAGTAAAGCAGGTTTTGAGGGTGGGCTTGGCAGTAAACGGACAATTGGCCGATTTTACAGAGTTTGATAGGAAAAATTATTTTTATCCCGATATTCCTAAGGGGTATCAAATCAGTCAATACAAACACCCCTTGGTTTCGGGGGGTGAACTTTTAGGCGTTAAATTGACCAGAATACATCTAGAAGAAGACACAGCCAAATCGAGTCACGAAGCACGAAGCACGAGTGACGAAGAAAAAGATCGTGGCTCAAATCTTATGACTCGTGATTCGTCTTTTGTTGATTTTAACAGAGCCGGAGTGCCGCTTATGGAATTAGTAACCGAACCGGTTATAAATTCTTCAGAACAAGTATTGAAATTTGGCCAAGAACTTCAATTACTTCTACAATATTTGGGCGTATCAAAGGCTAATATGGAGAAAGGGGAGATGAGATTAGAGGCTAATATTTCTGTCAGCAAAGATGACAATCTTGGCACTAAAGTTGAAATAAAAAATCTTAATTCTTTTAAGGCGGCTGAAAAAGCGATAGAATATGAAATTAAAAGGCAGATTGATTTATTGGAGAATGGAGGAAAAGTGGAGCAGGAAACTAGAGGTTGGGACGAGAATAAACAATCTACTTTTTCTCAGAGATCAAAAGAAGATTCTCACGACTATAGATATTTTCCTGAACCTGATTTACCTAAACTCAAATTAAGCGAATTGAGCGAATTTAGTAAGGAAATTTTATCGAATTCATTAAAAGAAACTCCAGCTGAAAAAAGAGAAAGATTTAAAAAATACTATGCTATAAAAACTAGTGATATTGATTTTTATGTATCCAATATTCTTCTAGGAAACTTATTTGAAAAAACTGTCAAAAATTTGGAAGATAAAAATAGTTTTCAGTTGCTCTCTAATTATATAGTCAGTGATATAGCCAGTTTAGGCGAAAAGGGTTTAGAAATAGATGATAAAAAACTAGCATTCCTTATAAGAATGGCTGCTTCCGGAGAAATATCATCAAGGGGTGCGAAAGACATATTAATTAAGATGATAGAGAGCGATGAAGATCCTAAAATCATCGCTCAAAAGACAGGTTTGTTCCAAAAAAGTGATAAAACAGAACTCGAAAAGATAGCTAAACAAGTGATATCTGAAAATGAAAGTGTTGTATCAGAGTATAAAAAAGGTAAAACTTCTTCTCTGCAATTTTTGGTGGGGCAGGGCATGAAAGCTAGTAAGGGTGCTGCGAATCCTCAGGTTTTAAAAGATATTTTAGAGAAATTGCTCAATTAAAAAAATTCTTTAGCGGTGCTGAAAGTTACAAATTCTTTGTATTTAGATTGGTCTTTAAATTGTTTCAATATAATATCTGTAGAAAGGAATTTACCCCACCTATTTGAACCCAGATAATCTTGGTAGCTTGAGTAAGGATATTGATCGTAAGTGTTTTCCCATTCTTTGATTTCTTTGGGGTTTTTATGTATGTAAGCTGATAAATGTAAAAGTTGATTATTATTTTTTATGTGCACGGCTTTAAAAGGTCCCTCAAAAACGTGACCTTTTTTATTATATTTAGCATTAAAATATTTGCTATAAGCAGTTAAGATTCGATGCATATAGACTGATAGAATTTTATCTTGTAGATTTTGTACTAAAATATGGAAATGATTAGACATTAAAACAAAAGATATAAGTTCTATACTTCTCTTTTTTAAAATTTCTTTTACTCGGTCTTCTTTTAAGTTAAAAGAACCCTTTTTAATGAAAGCATCGGTGTACCAAGAGATATTATAAATGCGAGCGGGGGATTGAAAATGAGTTATTAGAAAAGTGAATCGAGCCTTGTCTTGATTATCGATAAATATTTTTTCTTGATTTATACCTCTACCGAACACATGGTAGTGTTCATCTGGCGCAAAATTTTCGTATCTCATAGTTTTTATTTTAACAAAGAATAGATTTTAACTGAATTTTTAGCT
>JAFGCQ010000015.1 GCA_016932555.1 Candidatus Zambryskiibacteriota bacterium | reverse complement strand
CGGACAGATTTTAAGATTTTTTGGCTCTGAACCAAAAAGAAATTCCACTAGCTATAAGAAAAGCACTAATAATATTTCTTACAATTAGAGAGTATAAATTTGTAGGCAGGAAAGCAAAAACAATCAGAATAATCCCAACTACAATTACTGAGATGCTTAAATATTTTACTTCTTTTTCTTCTGGTGAAAATTTTCTTATACTCTCTTGTGGCGGAGTTGTGCCTTCAAGTTTTTCTGTCATAATTTTATTGGTTAATTTATTAAACTGACTAAATTATATCACAAGCTATGTTCGACCTGAAATAAATTGCCAAAAAATAAAGAAATTTATGGCTATTTCGTCTAACTCCTTTTTATGCATACTATTGTGTATTTATGATACTAAAATTTGTGTGTTATATAAACTATTGTTATCCTTAAACAGAAAACTGTATTTAAGAAAGATTGAGTAATTATTTAAACAAAATCCTTTTTAAATCAAATGTCAGACTTAAAATTTAAAAAGAGAAAAGAAAATTTCATCTGCGAGCATTGTGGTAAGCCAGTAGATGGTAATGGTTATACCAATCATTGCCCGCATTGTCTTTGGAGTAAACATGTTGATATTTTTCCAGGTGATAGAGCAGAAGATTGTGGTGGACTCATGGAACCAATCGGGGCTGAAGAAGGTGGGGGAGAGTGGCGTGTTATTCAAAAATGCCAAAAATGCGGCGAAATTCATAAAAATAAACTTTCCGAGGATGATTGCTTCGATTGTTTGGTAGAGATAAAGAAAAATAAAGGTTAAATCTTTTTTGGTGCGGGATGGGAGAGTCGAACTCCCGACCTTAGTTTGGAAAACTAATATTTTACCGTTAAACTAATCCCGCAATATGGGTCATATTAACACATTTTATGGTAATATCTAAATATTGCCGCCGTAGTTAAATGGATTATAACAGTCCCGTCCTAAGGGATAGTTGAGGGTTCGATTCCCCCCGGTGGCACCAATTTTATTCAGGTAACACTCCCAATGTGTTATTAAATCTATTTATATAATTAAAAAGACCCATTACTGAGACTATTTCCACTATTTGAGACTCGTTAAATTTATCTTTAAGCTTTTCAAATAATTCCGGCCGGTCAAGATGACCATCTAAGGTTACATCCTTTACCAATTCTAGAATTTCCGCCTCTCCGCTATTTTGGCCAGTTATTTTAGTTATTTCTTGTTCACTAGCTCCCAATTTCTTTAACATTTTTTCCGTAACATCAACACAAAAAGGACATTTTAAGGTTTTAGAAACCTCCAACGCAATTTTCCATTTTAATAAAGTTTCAATCTCACCATTATTCATTACTACTCCAAAAAGTTCTACAAATTCCTTTAAAATAATGGGTCTGTGAGCCATTACCTTTACCCACTCTGGTGTTTTACCAGTATCTTCTTCAAATTTTTCGTAAATTCCTCTGATTGATTCCTCAATTTGGTCTTTTCCTAAAGATGAAATTAATGCCATATTTTTTATATTGAATTTCTAATATAAACATTATAACACTTCTCCACAAATCAAAAACCCCGCTAAGGCGGGGTTTTTGATAAGTGGAAAATTTTTCACTCTAAGCTTTTAGCTTAAAGCTTCAAGCTTTATTTAACAGCATCTTTCAAAGCTTTAGCGGCTCTGAATTTAGGAACCCTCATGGCAGAAACTTGAACTGATTCACCAGTACGAGGATTTCTAGCTGTTCTGGCAGCCCTTTGTTTGGTTGAAAAAATACCCAAACCAGCAACTGAAACCTCTTTGCCAGCCTTAAGAGCGCTGACAATTTCGCTGATAATAGTTTCAACAACTTCTTCAGCCTGAACTTTGGTACCACCTAATTTTGCATGAACGGCATTGGCCAAATCTGCTTTATTCATTTTTTTAGAATTAGATTTTATAATTTCGACCTGCCTGCGCAGGCAGGCGTCTTTCCTCCAATTACAAGTATATATTTTATGGGTTTTTTGGCAATACCTTTAAAAATAAGATGTGGATATGGAGAATTGTCAAGTTTTTAAACTTTAGAAACTATTCTTTTGAAAGTTTCTGGTTTTTCTGCTGCAATCTCTGAAAGCATCTTGCGATTTAAGCTAATATTCTTCTTTTTTAGAGCATCAATAAATTTACTGTAAGAAATATTAAATTCACTTAAACCTGAATTTATTCTAATATTCCAAAGCTTACGAAAATCGCTTTTTTTATCACGCCTGTGAGTAAAAGCATAGCTACCAGCATGAACAATCGCTTCATAAGCTTGCTTTTCTTTTTTAGATCTACCAAAGCGATAACCTTTGGTTTGTTTCAATATATTCCTCCTTGTTTTTAAGGCATTTACTCCTTTTTTTACTCTCGACATTTCAAAAATGAATTATGAATAATGAATTATGAATTATGAAGATAGCGGCTGCGATTCTTGTTGCTCATTTTTATTGAAACCGAGGCACGCTTTTTAAGTCTAATTCTAGAATTAGTTTTTGCATTAAAATGATTCTGACCAGCTTTTCTGGCCACTAATTTTCCATTCTTTGTTACTTTAATACGCTTAGCGTAAGATTTGTTGGTTTTCATGTCATTCGATTACATTCGTGGTAATTCGTGTATCTATTTTGCACGTTCTATCACTGTTGTCAACCCTTTAGTGCTTTTTTTGGGTTCTTCAGTTACCTTAAAATCCTCTGGGATTAATTTAAAAATTCTTTCTAAACGCTCTTTGAGAAAATTTTTATCCATATATTTAGTACGTCCAGGTAAAAAAAGATCTATTTTCACCCGATGACCCTCTTTAATCCATTCTGTTATTTTTTTAGCCTTCAAACCCAAATCATGATCACCAGTACCAACTTTTATTTGAATGCTTTTTACTTCAACATTATGGGCTTTAGACTTTATAGCTTTTTGTTTTTTACTTTCTAAATAAAGAAATTTTCCATAATCTATAATTTTGGCAATTGGCGGATTGGCACTAGGGGATATTTCCACTAAATCCATTTCAAATTCTGCTGCCTTAACGATAGCATCTTTAGTATTCATCACTCCAAAATTCTCACCTTCAGGCCCAATTAGACGCACCTTTTCCGCCTTTATAAAATTATTTACTTTATATCTATAATCAGCCAAAAATTCTAAATTATTTTCTTAATAGTAGCATTATAGCACATTTAAAAAGGATTTTTAGCTCCACGAATTTCGAAATGGATATGAGGACCAGTAACTTTGCCGCTCACACCAATAGCAGCTATGGTTTCTCCTTGCTCAACCCAATCTCCGGCAGAGACATAATTTACACTGTTATGAGCATATAAGGTTTGAGTACCATTAGAGTGTTTTATAACAACATAATTTCCATAACCACCGTTCCAGCCACCAGTTCGGCTAATAATAACTTCTCCGGAAGCAGCCGCAACTATTGGTGTACCAACTGGAGCGCCAATATCTATAGCATTATGACCATGTAAACCTTGGGTTTTTACACCACTGGCCACTGGTCTTATATAATAACCCTTGTACTCCTTAAGATTAGAAGCACTAGAAGCAGCTACATAAGATGGTGATAAGGTCGAAATTTCTCCATCTGGGATTATAACAGTAGAACCTATTATCAAACTCTGATCTTTTTTAAGATCATTATAAGCCATAATTTCATCGATATCGCCTTTATATTTTTTAGCAATAGAAGCCGGAGTATCTCCCCTAACTACAGTGTGTTTAACGCCGGGGATAGGCAAAATAACCAAAGTCTGACCGACTTGAAGAGTATTAGAAGATAGATCATTACCCCATTTAATAGTGTTCACCGTCACATTAAACATTTCTGCTATTTGGGACAAGGTGTCACCCTCGTGGACAACATAGACACTAATCTGATCACTAGTTGGTTTGTGTTCTATTGAGCCCCTAACTGTACCCAAAGGCCCAATATTCGCCACTAGAGCACCACCTTCAACAATAGGCTCAAAAATAATTTGGTCTTTAGGCAAGGGTGAAGTAACCGCAGCTAAAAGAGCCATGTTTTGGATATTATCACAACTTACAATATTTTCGGCTTTAGCATTTTTAAAAATATTGCTGAAAAAATTTCCTATCACACCAGCCGAAACCGTTATTGGCAATAGCGTCACAAACAAAACCGCCAACACCTTTTTAAAAGAGACCGGTTCATTTAATGCAAAAAGACGCCACAATTTCTTTACAAAATAACGGCGTTTAGATTTAGGGTCAGTGGGATTATTTAAAATAAGCCTAAGATTAATGATAATTCCGAATTTTCTGATTTTATGGCTCTGTTAAGCCATATTTCTACCAAGCAGCAAAACACTTGCACGACCAAAATTGTAGCAAAACTCCTCTTTTTTTCAACTCAATTGTGGATAAAAGAATTGTATAATTTTTTGCTAAAACAAAAAGCCCCACACAAAGTCGCGAGACTTTTTGTGCGAGACACTGAAAGCGTTTAGCTTTCGGAAGGAGATTTTTCTACGACCGCGAGAAAATCTATATTGTAAATTTTTCTATCGTAAGGAGTAACGATCAAAACATCTTTACTGAAAACAGAAACATATCGGTTACCTTCAGAATCTTTCCAGTAGGTGGTATTACGGTAGTAGTCTGCAAATGAAGGATGAGCTTCATTTACAGCAGCTTGTATATATGGACCAGCCGGTTTGTAAAGAGTAGAATCACATATTTTTTCCATCTCATCAAAACTTATACCACAATTGAGTTTGAAGAAAATTACATTGACTTCTCCCTCACAATCATTTTCTGGTACTTTAGCGACTGCTAAATTATCGATGTGGTCAAGATAATATGATGATAAAATTATGATAAAATAATATTGATAATTAAGGATAGTTTGATACAATATCAAAAATGTTTGATGAAAAAGAATTAGTGAAAGAATTGCAATCGCTTGGATTGGACTCAAAATCTGCCAAAGTTTACTTGGCGCTTCTTGGGATTGGAGAGACTGGTAGCTCTAAATTAATCAAAGAAACTGGCTTGCACGGCCAATATGTTTATAACTCCCTCGAAAAACTAGAAAAAGAAGGTTTAGTTCAACATGTGGTCAAGAGGGGGCGGAAAAAATTTTCAGCCAAGTCACCTTTGGCTCTAGTGAGAGTAGCTGAAGAGCAAAAAATCCGCGCCGAAAATTTAGTTTCGGATTTAAATAAGTTTATAACCCTGCCACCTGAACAAATTTCCGAAACTTATCAAGGTAGAGAATCTTATGTCTCAAAGGAATTTGAACTTATCAAAAAAGCTCCGGATGGATGCGAACTTTTGATCATTGGTGGGTCAGGGGACAGATTTAATGAAGAAATGGGTAAAAATTTGAAGAGGTACATGCACTTCCAACATCATAAAAATATACAAATCCGCTATATCGGCTCAGAAGAACAGAGAGATGTTATGCCAGAGTTACATGGTCCAAGACACAATTTCAAAATTAAATACTTACCAGGCTTTTTCACAGGCGAAGTCAACACCAACATTTGGCCAGACACTTTGACCTTTAACATCTACGGTGAGCCAGTAACTCAATTTGTCATGCACAACAAAACGATAGCCCAAAGCTACAAACAATTCTTCGAAACTTTGTGGAAAATAGCTAGAGAATAACTTGTGTTAGTATTAAGTTTTATATTATGGGAAAAGATTTCAAAAAGTGGCACAAAGAAAAAAATTATTTGCACGAGGAAAAAGTTCGTCCCTTTTTTCATGAAAAAGAAATTTGGTTTACATCTTTAGGTTTAAATATCGGATTTGAACAAGATGGCAGAGGAGAAAATTTTTTGCGACCAATAATTATTGTAAAAAAATTCAATAATGAGGTCTTATGGGGAATTCCTCTTACAAAAAACAAGAAGAAAGGTAGACACTATTTTTCTTTAAAATTTGATGATGATAAAGAAAGTACTGCTATACTATCTCAAATTAGATTGATAGACTCAAAAAGGTTGCAATACAAGATAGGGGAAGTAAAAAATAAAGACTTTTTAGAAATAAAAAGAAAACTTACACAATTTCTTGAGTAAGTTTTCTTTTAAACCTCCTTGCGGAGGAGGGCCTAAAGGCCATTTGTAGATATAGTATAGCAAAATTAAAATTTATGTCAAGTAATTTAAGTGAATTAAATAATGCGCAAAGGCAGGCAGTGGAGGCAACTGAAGGGCCGGTTTTGATAATTGCAGGAGCCGGAGCGGGTAAAACCAAAACTATCACTTATCGGATTTTAAATCTGATACAAAAAGGTGTGGCGCCGGAAAGCATTTTAGCTGTCACCTTCACTAATAAAGCTGCTCAAGAAATGCTAGGGCGGGTAGAGAAGCTTTTAGCTGAGAGCTTAGAGCTTAATAGACCAACATCTATAGAAGGCAAACCTTTTATTTCCACTTTTCACAGCTTAGGCGCCTTAATTATTAAAGAAAATGCCGAAGAGGCGAGGGTCAAGAAGCATTTCAGTATTTTTGATAGGGAAGATTCTAAAAAGGTCATCAGAGAATCACTCAAAAATAACGGCTACGACCCGAAGCAATTTGAGCCTGGCAAAATTTTATCTATCATTTCTAGAGAGAAAGGCAATTTTATATCCAGCGAAGAATATTCCGAGGCTGGAGCGAATAGTTTTTTTGGCGAGTTAGTTTCAAAAGTTTGGCAGGATTATGAAATCGCCCTAAAGAAAGAAAATGCTTTGGATTTTGACGATTTACTCTTGGTTGCTGCCCAACTTTTGCAAGATGAGAAAATTCGCCAAAAATACAGCCAAAGATGGCAATACGTCCATATTGACGAATATCAAGATACCAATAAGGTTCAGTATCAAATCGCAGAAGCAATTGTAAAGGATCATAAAAATATCTGTGTAGTCGGAGATGTCGATCAAAATATATATACTTGGAGAAATGCTAGTATCAAAAATATTTTGAATTTTGAAAGAGATTTTAAAAATACCAAAATTATTCTCTTGGAAGAAAACTACCGCTCCACCCAAACTATCCTCTCGGTCGCCAATCGCGCGATTGAAAAAAACAAAATCCGGCATGAAAAAATTTTGGTCACCAACAACGCGGTTGGGGAAAGAATCGGCCTTTTTGATGCCCTGACCGAAAGCCACGAAGCCAGATTTGTGGTTGAAAAAGCCAAAGAATTGCAGAAAAAAGGCGTCGACTTATCCGATATTGCCGTGCTTTACAGGGCCAATTTCCAATCTAGAGTTTTAGAAGAGGAATTTTTGGCCGGCGAAGTGCCGTACCAAATTTTGGGTACCAGATTTTTTGAAAGAAAGGAGATTAAAGATATTTTAGCGTTTTTGCGATTTGCTTTTAACCCGGAAAGTATTTCCGATCTGAAAAGAATTATAAATGTCCCTCCCCGCGGCATCGGCAAAATCACTCTGCTTAAAATTGTGGAGGGTAAAGGAGATAACTTGCCGCCAAAAATGAAAATTAAGCTGGCCGCATTTAAAGAACTCATTAAAAGAATTAAAAAATTTGCTGAAACTAATCCGCCTTCAAAAACTATCCTATTTATAGCCAAAGAAACCGGTCTGGGTGAAAAATTGGGGCAATCCGAAGAAGATGCAGAGCGAATAGAAAATATAAAAGAGCTCGCGGTGTTGGCTAAAAGATATGATCAAATGTACAAAAAAGATGAAAATTTGGAAGAAGAAAGAAATTGGGAAATAGCAATAGAAAAATTACTCGAAGACACTTCACTGGCTTCTGACCAAGACAGTGAAAAGAAAGAGCAAGATGGAGTAAGACTTATGACCATTCACGCTAGCAAAGGTTTGGAATTTTCGTATGTTTTTATAACTGGACTGGAGGAAGGACTATTTCCTCACGATAGAGATCAGGATGAGATTTTAAGCGAGGAAGAAGCCGAGGAAGAACGCCGACTTTTTTATGTAGCGCTCACTCGCGCCAAGAAAAAACTCTTCCTCTCTTACGCACAAACCCGCACCATCTTTGGCAACAAAGGTTCTAACATTCCATCCGAATTCCTCCTAGAAATCCCCGACGAATATTTGGAAAGAGAGTTTTTAGACTACATCCCAAAACACAAATCACTTCTGCATATAGAATTTTAATATGAGAATAAAAAAATCATTAGGACAAAATTTTTTAAGAGACGAAAAGATTTTGAGAAAAATTGCAGATTTTGCGCAAATCGATAAAGAGGACATGGTAGTAGAAATCGGCCCCGGAGAAGGCACGCTCACTAAATTACTGCTGGAGCGAGCTAAAAAAGTTATAGCGATTGAAAAAGATAAGAAACTAGCAGAAAAAATAAGAGAAAAATTCAAATATCAAATTTCAAATAACAAATTAAAAATTATAAGTGGAGACATATTGGAGCCGCCGACTGGATTTTTTTCGATATTTTTCGAAGAAAAATCAGCGAAGCGCGAAAAAAATCTAGTCGGCGGCGGAAGTTATAAACTTGTTGGAAACATCCCATACTACATAACCGGAGCCATATTTAAAAAGTTTTTGCAAAATCCGCCAGCTGGTGTACAACCGGAATCAATAACTTTCGTAGTGCAGAAAGAAGTAGCTAAAAGAATTATAGCTTCCCACTCCGCTAAAGCTTCACGAGACAAGCACAAAGAGAGCATTTTAAGTATTTCTATAAAAGCTTACGGGAAACCAGAATATGGCGGTGTCATAAAAGCAGGAAGTTTTTACCCGAAACCTAAGGTTGATTCAGCCATTATTGCAATAAGAGATATTAACAAAAAGAAATTTAAAGAAATTGATGAAAAAAAATTTTTTGAAATTCTTAAAAAAGGCTTTGCCCATAAGAGGAAACTTTTGATAAAAAATTTAGGAATTTCTGAAAAGAACTTAAAAAAAATAGGTATTTATCCCAAAGCTAGGGCTGAAGATTTAAAGATTGAAGATTGGTTTCGATTAGCTAAAATAATCAACAATATAAATTCCACAGAAAAAACATAACTTGCTATAATTAAAGTAATGAACCCTTGGCCAAGTAAAAAAGTCTTAAGCGTTTCTATTGTGGTCGTTGCTTTAGTAATATCTATTATTATCGCTTTCGGCGGAAGGCAAACCAAAGAGGTTGTAAATTTTGCCAATGATCTGATAACCGGAGACAAAGCGGAGATTCCAGAGAATCCAAACTGGGAAGCTGAGATTGAAAAATTTAGCAAAAATTCAGAAATTAATTCTGGAAGTGAAGAATTAAGTACTATTGATGCTGTCTCTAAACTCCTTTTTATTAATTATTTAAATTTAAAACAAAGCGGTAATTTAAATGAAGACACGATCCAATATTTAGCTAGTCAAAGTCTGGTTAATATAGAACAAAACTCTGATCAAATTGAAAAAGTAGAAAAATTAAATACCATTCCCGACCAAGGTAAGGATACTATTATTACTTACGGAGAAAATTTGGGCTCCATTTTAAAAAGAGACAAGCTCCAAACAGGTAAAAATGAAATAGATATTGTTAAAGAAGCCTTAGAGACTAAAGATGAGTCAGTATTAAAACAACTAGACACGATAATTATCATCTATAAACGAGGTATCGATGACCTTAAAAAAATGGCTGTGCCAAAAACTTTTGAGAAAGCCCATTTAGATATATTAAACGGTACAATTCAAATGGCCGAAGCCATAAAAATGATGGAAAATGTTTTGATTGACCCAATCACTGGCATGCAAGTGATGGAACTTTATAATGAAGGTTTGAAAGCTTCGGTTGGAGCCCTATACGCTACTATAAATTTTATTAGACAAAATAACATTATCTATGAACAAAACAGTGGTGGCTACTACTTACTGTATGGAATATAATAATTATAATTTCAATGAAAAAAATAAATAGAAATATCACAATAGTTCTTATAATTATCTTGACTTTTTCATTTTTACCGATAAATAAAGCTAATGCCTTTTTAGGCATTGGTGACATTGTGCTTGACCCTTCTAATCTTGTCCAAAATACAGTCACGGCCGGTGCCAGCACATGGACTTTAATGAGAGTAGGCCTTGATGCAGCCGCCTGGATGCTTATAAATACCATCATAGACCGAGTAACCGCTAGTACTATTGACTGGATAAATTCTGGTTTTGAAGGTAGCCCAGCTTTTGTCACCGATCCGGAAGCTTATTTTATAGATATAGGTGACAAAGTAGCTGGACAATATATATTTAACGATCCAAATTTAAATTTCCTTTGTGATCCAATAAGTACCAGGATCAGATTAGCTTTAGCTAAAAGTTATTTAAATGAAAGAAGTTGGCAATGCACCCTTACAGAGGTTGGTGAAAATATGGAAGATTTTATGGGTGATTTCAGTAAAGGTGGCTGGGATAGCTTTTATGAAATATCTCAAAATCAGCATATGAATCCAATTGGCGCTTATCTGCAAGCAGAAAGTGAGATGTATGAGCAAATTACTTCTGAACAAGAAGCTAGAGAGATGGAACTTGACTGGGGTAAAGGATTTTTTTCATTTAGAGAATGTACCAAAAGAGATCCTAAGACAGGTGATTGTATAGAATACAATAAAAATTTGAGCACTCCAGGCGCTGCTATTGAGACTCAATTAAACAATGCCTTGAATATGGGTAATGAAAGGCTCGCCGTAGCAGATGAGATAAATGAAATCGTCGGTGCTCTTATAACCCAGCTCGTGGGCAAAGTCTTCAGTAGTAGTGGACTAATAAGTTTAAGTGATTCTTCGGGAGGTAAATCTACCACGAGGCAATTGCTAGAAACCACTGCCCAAAACACAACTGACTACTTTGGCAATGTTCAAAGTACAACTACACCCGAAGCCCAAATTCAACCAGTATCAAAATTCTACTATAACCAAACATTAGAATTTTATACAACCGTAACTCCAATTGATAATGACTGTTCTGGAATAGATATAACCCCCAGAGTAGATAATTATGTCAACGCTCTTCTAAATATGAATTTACCTAAATCAACTGTGATAGATAACATAGAAGATTACATTGAAAATATAGACTGCGATCCGCCTGGAATAAACTAATCCGTAAGACTGATTTAATTAGATTAAAAATGTCAAAAAAATTACTAACATTCGGAATATTAATTTTAGTTATATCGGGAATTCTGTTTCCGCTTGGTAAAGTTTTTGCTCAAGGTGTCGCTGGCCAAACTCCTGAAAGTTGCGCCGCAATAGGTGAGGTATTTTACAGAACCGAAAAAGGATTAGCGACATGTGTAACCGAAGAGGAGTTTAAAAGACTAACTGAAGAAACAGCCAAAACACATAATCTGACAGTTGAAGTGGCTGAAAAAATGGCAACCGAAAAAGGAAGTGAAAATTGTGGCGTTTTTTGTATTGCGGTTAAATCGGGGATAGAAGCTATACTTAAAGCTGTTGGTAATTTTTTAATGTTTATTTCATCGCTTGTTTTATATCTCTGTGGATTGTTATTTGATGCGATAATAAAATTCTCTATAGTAGATATGGCTGTAACTGTAGGTAACCCAGTTGGTGTAGGTGGAGCAATTACTGCCGCTTGGATTACACTCCGAGATATAGCCAATATTTGTTTTATATTTGTTCTTCTTTATGCCGCCTTTAAGGCAATGTTTGACCTTAATTTCGGCGCCGCCGGCACTACCATAAGAAATATAATTATTATCGCTCTGCTCATAAATTTCAGTCTCTTCTTTTCAAAAGTAGTAATTGACGCTTCTAATATAGTAGCGGTGGGATTTTATCATTCGATAACCACTCCCAGTTTTACTCTTAGGCAAGGTGATCCTCCTCTTGAGGGCATATCTCCCGGTTTTATGAGAATGCTGGGAATACAGGGTTTCTATGGTTCTAAAGTTTTGGATAGTATAAAAGGGTGGGACAGTATCCTTGTTTATGGGATTATGAGCAGTGTTTTTATGCTGATTTTAGCTGTAACACTTTTAATGGCTAGTATAATGTTTATCGCTCGTTATGTAATTCTCATTTTTTTAATGATTCTTTCTCCCTTAGCTTTTATTGCTTTTATAATCCCGGGATTGGGAGGTAAATTTAATGAATGGAAAAATGCTTTAATAAATCAATCGTTTTTTGCTCCCATTTTTTTCGCCTTGATTTGGGTGGCCTTTAGACTTGGCAATACGCTTATTACTTCAATAGAAAAAAGTTTTCCAAATGGGGCTTTAAATTTTTCTGAAATGACATCCAAACCAGCCGGTTCGGTATATTTAATAATTAATTATGTCCTAATAATCGGCTTCACCATCGCTGCTCTTATCTTTTCTAAAAAGATGGCCGTTGCGGGCGCCACCGGTTCTGCCTTTAAAGCAATAAGTGGAGGTATTGGCGCAGCTGCTATTGGCGGAGCAGCTCTAGCAGGTAGACAAACTATTGGTAGAGGAGCTAGTAGAGTAGCGGAATCAGAAAGGTTTCAAAATTGGGCCGCCAGAAGTAGAGTCGGGGAATTAACTCTTCAAGGTACAAGAGGTTTTGCCAATAGAAGTTTCGATGTTCGAGGAATTGCCGATACTAGACTTGGTAGGGCAATTGGTGCTGGTAAAATTACAGAAGCGGCAGGGCATGTGGGTGAAAGAGCTAGAGGAGGCTTTAACGCTAATTTACAAAGAAACATCGCGGATAGAGACCGAACAGCACAAGGGTTTAGAACTGATCAACAGAGAGAAGCTTATGCAGCCAGAATATCTGGGGGTCCACTAACAAGGGGTGGTAGTAGCAGCAGCAGAAATACAATTTTTGGCGCTATGGGTAGACACAACAGAGTAGTTGCATCAAAAGTTTTGAATAATCAATTAACTCCTCTGGAAACACAACAACAAAACCTGCAAAACAGAGAAAATCAGCTGTCACAACAATTGGCAAATATAACAAACGAAGAAGCTAATTTGCAAAACCTCGTAACTGCTGGAACAGCAACACCTCAACAACAAGCAAGATTGACTTTGCTTAATTCTGGAGCTGGAACCAGAGGTAGCATAGCTAACGTAACTAATGAACTAAATACTACTCAAACCCATTTGACTAATGTAAACAACGAAGTTACTAGAATAAGAGACTTAATTACAAATAATGGATTAACAAATACAAATCCTCAAGGTACAATAGTCAATCCAGTAACTGGAACAACCAGACAAAGAAGAGCTGATGAACAAAATTATTAAAATATGAAAATAGACTTTGAAAAAGTTGCAGAGGTATTAGAAAAAAGTCCTAAAAAAATAAAGGATTTGATGTTTTCTGATAAACTTGGAGAAAAAGTTAATAAAATAGCTTCAGAAAATAATCTCAATGAAGAAAACACTCTTAAATTATTTGATGAAATCGGTTATTTAATACTTGGGTTAAAATCTATTGATAAATTTTATGATTCTTTGGTTAGTCTGGGTATAGAAAAAAATACAGCTATTTCAATAACAAAAAAAGTCCGAGATAACATATTAAATGAAATTTCTTTTGAGCAGAAAGATAATATTATGGATAAAAACAAGATAATAGAAAAAATAACTCCTACTATGCAAAAAGTTGACAATGTTGAACTGGATGGAAATTCCAAAAATAAAGTAAAAAAAATTGCTGAAAAATTTAATTTGGATAAAAATAAAATTTCCATTCTAAAAAATGAAATTTCAAAAGTGGTTTCAGGAGCGGAATCACAGGAAAACTTTAGGGAAAACATAAAAACCAAACTAGAATTAGATTCTAATATGATTGACTGGATAGTGGAAGATGTGGAAAAGAACATTTTTGAACCTATAAAAGCTCCAATAGAGCAAACGTGGCAGAAGATGGTGAGTGAGGAAGAGGAGCCAGCGGCTGAGCCTGCTGGCGGAAGTATGAATTATGAATCAAGAATTATGGAAGAAAATATAAAAAAACCGACAGAAAATGTTGCCGACACTGAAAGCTATAGCACACCGAAGGAAAAAGTCGATTATAAAAAAACGGCACCGAGTGTGAGTTTCGAGCAAAGTATTTTAAACCAAGCCAGAGCGATGCAACCCGCTAAGCCAGCGACCGCGTCTGCTGGCGGAAGTATGAATTATGAATCAAGAATTATGAATGGGAAAGAAGAAAAACCAGATAATTTACCGAGCGAGGAAATCGAGCAAAAACCGATAGAGACCCCCGATTATAAGACTGGGCAAGATCCATATAGAGAACCGATTGGATAAAGCTGAGAGCTTAGAGCTTGAAGCTTAAAGGAAGAAAAAGTTATAATTAAAAAGCTTTTAGCTCTTAGCTTTAAGCTCCAAGCTAACGTGCAGTTTCAAATTCCACAATTTATAGATGTAGAAGATAAAATATTTGGGCCATTTACGCTCAAGCAGTTTATTTACTTAGCCGGCGGCGCTGCAGTAGCGGTAGTTGGTATTATATTTTTAGGCACATTTTTGGGTCTCTTGGTAACTTCGCCAGTAATTGCTTTAGCTGCTGCTCTCGCTTTTTACAAAAAAAATAATCGGCCTTTTATTTATTTTTTAGAATCAGTTTTTAAATACACTTTGAAAGACAAACTTTATATTTGGAAAAAACAAGAACCTGAAGAGAAATCTGGCCAGAAAACCACTTCAAGCGATAAATATAGCTCAATGGTTGTGCCAAATTTGTCGGGCAGCAAACTTAAAGATATGAATTGGGAACTTGATGTTAAAAGAAGAGAAGCTGAGAGCTTAGAGCTTGAAGCTAAGAGTAGAGAAAAATGATAAAAACGTATAAAGATTTGTTAGTCTGGAAGAGATCTATAGAATTAGCCACCAAAATTTACAAAATCACCGAAAAATTTCCTAAAGAAGAAGTTTATGGGATTATATCTCAAATGAGAAGATCAGTTGTTTCTATATCCTCAAACATAGCAGAAGGAAGGAACAAAGGAACAAGAAGAGACTTTGTCCAATTTCTTAGGATAGCTTTGGGCTCAACTGCTGAATTAGAATCGCAAATAGAAATTTCCAAAAATTTAAAATTTATAAAGATTGAAGAATATTCACAATTAATTTCAGAAACAAGTGAGATAGGTATGATGTTACGTGCTATAATTAGGAAGCTGAACTTGAACTCTAAGCTCTCAGCTTAAAGCTCTAAGCTATTATGAAAAATGCTACACAAGAATTCGTTTCCATAGATGATGTTAGAGATGGAATCATTATTTTAAAAAATGGGGGACTTCGAGGAGTTTTGATGGCTTCTTCGGTTAATTTTTCTTTGAAATCAGAGGATGAAAAGCAAGCTATTCTTTTGCAGTTCCAAAACTTTTTGAATTCCTTAGATTTCACTGTCCAGATAATAGTCCAGTCCAGAAAACTTGATATCAGACCTTATATAGCCCTCTTGGAATCAAGACACAAAGAACAAACCAATGATCTTATGAAAATTCAAATAGAGCAGTATATCGCTTTTATAAAAAGCTTCACTGAAAGCACCAACATCATGACTAAAAGCTTTTTTGTAGTTGTACCTTATGATGCCGCTATTATTTCTACCAAAAAAGGGCTCCTATTAAATTTAGGGAATAAAGATAGAAAAGAAATTGAAAGCGATAAAGAGGAAAAGTTTGAAGAAAGAAGAAATCAATTAGAACAAAGGATGGGGGTAGTAGAGCAAGGATTGGTAAGATGTGGGGTTAGGGTAGCTAAATTAGGCACTGATGAAGTAGTCGAACTGTTTTATAAAACTTTTAACCCAGGCGAAACCGAGAAACCCATTAAAACTAGCTGAGAGCTAAAAGCTTGAAGCTTAGAGGAAAAGTAAAATCTGGCCTCTAAGCTCCTAGCTCTAAGCTTTAAGCTCAAAAAGAAATGTTTGATTTTTTAAAAAAGAAAAAAGAAAAAAATGAAGATTTAACAGCGCTTTCAGCATTGCCGCAATCGATAACCGAGAGTCCTGAATTAGAATTACGAGACATTCTAGCGCCAAGCGCTTTGAAAGTAAACGCCAAGGAATTGAATTTGGGTGAAAAGTTGGTGAGAAGTTTTTTTGTCATCTCTTACCCCAGATTTGTATCTGAAGATTGGTTTTCACCTATTATTAATATGGATAAGATGTTTGATGTTTCCATCTTTATCCACCCTTTAGAAACTGCCAAAATTCTGAGAGCTTTCCAAAAAAAAGTTGCCGAGGTGCAAAGCCAGATATCCAGCAGGGAAGAAAAGGGGTTAGTTAGAGATCCTCTGCTAGATACCGCCTACCAAGATCTGGAAAATTTACGCGATCAATTGCAACAGGCCCAGGAAAAAATGTTTGAGGTTGGCTTATATATCTCTATCTATGCCACTGAGAGTGACGATTTAGATAAAGTTGAATCAGAAATTAAATCTATTTTAGAATCCAAAATGGTCTACGTAAAACCGGCTTTATTTCAACAAGAACAAGGATTCAGAAGCATGCTACCAACGGCAGATGACGAACTTAATGTTCATTCTAAAATAAACTCTTCACCCCTTTCCAGTATTTTCCCATTTGTCTCCTTTGACCTCACTTCCGATAAGGGCATCCTTTATGGTATTAACCGGCATAATTCTTCTTTAGTGCTCTTTGATCGCTTTTCTTTAGAAAATTACAACTCCGTAACTTTCGCCAAGTCAGGATCAGGTAAATCTTTTTCAGTAAAATTGGAAATCCTCCGCTCTCTTATGTTTGATACCGAAGTTATCGTTATAGATCCAGAAAATGAGTATGAATATATGGCTGAAGCTGTCGGTGGCCGATATTTTAGTATCTCCTTAAATTCAGATCATCATATCAATCCTTTTGAACTGCCGGAGCCAACTGAGGATGAATCTTCAGCCAATATCTTAAGAAGTCAGATCATAAATTTGGTAGGGCTTTTTAGGCTTATGCTTGGCGGCCTAACAGCAGAAGAAGATGCTTTGATAGACAGGGCAATAACCGAAACTTATGCCTTGAAAGATATAACTGCGGATTCTGATTTTAAAAATATAGAACCACCTTTGCTTTCTGATTTTGAAATGGTGCTTTCTGTTATGGAGGGCGGGGAATCTCTGGCTCAAAGGCTTTCTAAATACACCAAAGGTACCTGGGCCAATTTCATTAACCAACCATCAAATATAGATATCAATAAAAAATTCGTAGTTTTTTCTATAAGAGATATGGAGGATGAACTTAAGCCAATCGCTATGTATATCGTCACTCATTATATCTGGAACGCTATTAGGAGAACCCTAAAGAAACGCCTCTTGGTTATTGATGAAGCTTGGTGGATGATGAAATCTGAGGATACTGCTTCTTTTTTACTTTCACTTGCTAAAAGGGGTAGAAAATATTACTTGGGCCTTGCCACGATTACCCAAGATGTTGACGATTTCTTAAAATCGCCATATGGCACACCAATAGTCTCAAACTCCTCTATTCAAGTATTGTTAAAACAATCACCTACTGTAGCTGACCGTATTAAAGAAGTTTTTAATTTAACTGACGAGGAAAAATATTTGCTTTTGGAATCAGGGGTAGGTGAAGGTATTTTCTTTGCTGGGCTAAAACACGTGGCTATTAAAATAATCGCCTCCTACACTGAAGAACAAATCATCACCTCAGATCCCTCACAAATTTTAGCCATGAAGCAACAAAAACAAGCCTCTCGTCAGGTTGATGAATAAAAATATGGATGGTGCAGAACAAAATCAAAAAACAGTTCTAAGGCGTCCAGTTAGGCAATATACTCAAGATGATGAAAAAAAACCTGAAAGAATAAAAATATGGATGGCGGCTTGTCTCATTATCGTAGCTTTTTGCATTGATTTAACAGAGTTTGTTCTAGAGTGGCTTGGTATAGGCATATTCGGCCTTAGTACTCTTATTTCCGTTTGTGCAACTTTTATTTTTGCAATTTGGTTAAAAATACTTAGTGTTGGGTTTTTCAATAGTCCTAAAAGATTAGCTACCTCAACATTAACTCCAATATTAGAGATGGTTCCCGCCTTAGATGCTCTTGGTGGCTTCATTTGGACATTGGGCATGGTTTTGATGGTTCTTATGACCAGATCCGAAGACAAGGGTGGACACTTAGCTCAAATTGGCCAAGTTGCAAAAATGGCCACCGGTAAATAAAATTTCAAAAATGATTTTCTTTGGTAATTAATCCCATTATTTTATCTTTAGCTTCAAGGGGGAAAGGGATTTGTAAAAACTTAAATTTTTCTTCAGTCCCCGCTGTTTGAACTCGAAGATCCCCAAAAGTAAACAGAGTTTGAATAACTCCTTTTATTTCCACTGACATATCTTGGATTCTTTTTAAATGCAATTCTGAAACCTTTCTATTAAAGAAACCATGCTGGGTGCTATCTATAATCCTTTTATTGGTAACTATCCAAACATCAAGCAAATACATCGTTAAAGAGTAAAAAGTAAGCAACCAAGTTAAAATAAACCACAAACTCGAGAGTAAAAAGAAGACATCAGAAAGACCACTGACAATCAAAAAATTAGAAAACATTAAACCTAAAAAGATTGGCACAAAAAATAATATGGTGAAGAATATCAAGTGTAAAATAATGAAAAATGGATGCCGGCGGATTAATAAAATTACCCTTTCGTCATCTTCTTCGCCCTCAAAAGAATTTTTAGTATCAAAAAATATTGAAAATAAAGATTTCATCTTTCGTATAAAATATTAAAGCTATTATTACCCATGTTTTCAAACCTACTTACCAAAGAATCTCTGTCGAGATTAACAAAGCATAAAATATTTAAGGTAAATAAAATTACAACACCCAACAAAAATACAGCAGCTACTCTCTTGGGCTTAGTGCCAACACCAAATCTCACTAAGTGGTAGATTATAACAAAACTAAAAAGCCAATACAGAAAAGGGACCAAAACAGATAATATAGCGGTGAAAATATAAGAAAAATCGAAATTCATAAACATTAAAAGTATACAATATTATCAACAATCAATAAATCAAGCTTATAAGGAAATGGTATAATATTAATAAATGAATAAGATTTTTCTTACAAAAGTTTTATTATTGAGTATTATTTTTGCTTTTTTACCGATAGTTTCTTCAGCCCAAACTATTAATTTGGCTCAAGCTTTTTCCAACGAGCTTGATGTAGATATAACTCCTGATTATCCTGGCCCAAATAATCTAGTTTCTGTAAATCTAAATCTCTATACGGCTGACTTAGACACTGCTCAAATTGTTTGGTACAAAAACAACCAAAAAGTTTTAGATGGTAAAGGTGAAACTAGATATTCTTTTAAATTGGATGGTATCGGCGAAGCAACTCAAATCAAGATAGATATAACTTTAAACAATGGAGTTTATTTTACAAAGTCTATAAATTTTAACCCGGCTGAAGTAAGTTTAATCTGGGAAGCTGATTCTTATGTACCGCCTTTTTATAAAGGTAAAACTCTTCATCCCAAACAAGGCAATTTAAAAGTGATAGCCTTACCTGAGTTTATAAATGGAGGTAAAAAAATTGATCCCCAAAATTTAATTTATAAATGGTCAAACGGCCTTACCAATTACCAATCCCAATCCGGTTATGGTAAAAATATATTAATTTTAAATGGATCTGTTTTGGGTAAAAGTGAAAATATAAAAGTGGTAGTAACTGATCCGGAAAGCGGTTTATCAGCAGAAAAGTTTTTATATATAAAACCAGTCGATCCACAAATAGTTTTTTATGAAAATAATCCTTATTATGGTCATATCTTTGATCAAGCTCTAGTTCAAAATTTCGAATTTAAAGGGGAAGAAGTTCAAATTTTAGCAGCACCATTTTATTTCACCAAGGATAGCAACATCAAATATGAATGGCGTTTAAACAATAATCTTATTAAAGAACTTTCAGATGCTCGTTTAGCTATTTTCAGAAAACCAGAAGGAGATTCGGGACGTTCCAATATATCTTTGCAAATAAACAATCCTAAAAAAATATTACAATTTGCTGAAAATAATTTAATAATGAATTTCGAAAATTAAAATGAATCCCGTTAGAAATTATAAGAAATACTCGTTATACTTAAAATTAAATGGAAAGATTTTAATAGATAAATTTCTAACGGGATGAAAAAAATATTTATAATATTGCTTATAGTTTTCGCTTTAGGGAGTTTGCTAGTCTTTCAGGTATATGCCGAAGACTATACTGTTTTAGCACCTTTACCGGGTACAGAAAGCGGTGGTAAAACCAATCTTCAAATGTATGTACCAGGGTTGATTACATTACTTATAGGCCTTTCTGCAGTAGTGGCAGTATTGAGAATTGTGTGGGGTGGAATCATTTATATGACTTCAGACGCCATCTTTGGTAAACAACGAGGTCGGGGCATGATTTTAAATTCCGTCTTTGCTTTAGTTTTAGTTATAGCGGCTTACCTCATATTGACCACTATAAATCCAAACCTGTTAAAGTTTAACTTAAATTTGGAGAAGCCTGAAATAGGCACACCCAATGTCTCAGCTCCTGCTTCAGGCGGAGCGCCAGCTTCAGGAAATTAATATGATGAAAAAAACATTATTGATAATAGGAATATTGATAATAATCGGAGCAGTAGTTTTCTTAGTATTAGGACAAAAACCTCAAGATGAAGAAGGTGATAATAGGGTTGGTTTTTCTATTAGAGATTATTTGCCTTTTGGAAAAAATGACGAGGATATAAACCAAGATCTTTTTGATGAATATCTTAACAATCAAACTGACATTGGTTCTGATTCTCAAAATTATTTAAATTATGGCCCTGTGCCAAAACTAAGAAAAGTATCTGAAGAGCCTGTTGCCGGAGCAGTAGTTTTTAATATCGGAACAACTAGCGTAGTTAGATTTGTTGAAAAAGGTACTGGTAATGTTTATGAGGTCAAGTCCGACTCAAATAGAGTAGATAGATTAACTAATACTACTATACCTAAAATTATTAGAGCTTTTTGGCTACCTGATGGTAGTGGTTTTTTAGCCCAAACCTTACTTTCTAATACTGAAACTATAGAGACCAGTTTTGTTGAATTGAAAAAAAGTATTTCCACTTCTACTTATGATTCAGTGCCTTTTGACACTACAATAAGTCAATTACCAACTGGTATAAAGGAGATTTCAATTAGTCCTAAAGGTTCTAAAGTGTTTTATTATACCACTAGTAATTCTGGTTCAGAGTGGTTTATTGCCAATCCCGACGGTACTAAAGAAGAACTGGTTTACAGCCACCCCTTAACCGAATGGCTGCCAAAATGGATTTCTGCTAATGTTGTTGCTATACAAACTAAAAGTAGCTCAGAAAGTGTTGGAGTAGGTTATCTTTTTGATTTAAAAAACCAAAAATTAGAAAAGATCGTAGAAACAATTGGTTTATCTTTTAATACAAATTCCGAAAGTGCCAGTTTAATCTCTCGGGGCGGATCTAGCTCAGAATTGCTTTTAAATAAAAATAATGAATTTACAGAACTAAATATTAAAACTCTGGCCGATAAATGTGTTTGGTTAAATGAAAATAAAGAGGAGTTTTCTGCCTTTTGCGCCGTACCAGAAGAAATGCCTAGAGGAAATTATCCGGATATTTGGTACCAAGGAATCGTTTTTACAAATGACGTTATCGAGAAAATCGAAATCCACTCAGGTATTTCCAGAAAAATAGTAGATCTAACTGACGAATCTGGTGAAAAAATCGATGTGGTTGATATTGCCATATCTCCTGATAATACTCACACCATTTTCCGCAATAAAATTGATGGCTATCTTTGGATTTTAAGACTCGATTAATAATCTTTTAATTTTTTATTTAGAGATTACCTTTGGTAATTTGTTTTCTAATATATGATTCTTGAATAATAGTCATTAAATTACTTACAAACCAATAGAGAGCAATGATAGCTGAGATTTTCCAAGAGATAAAAAAGACAATAAAGGGCATGGTGTATTTCATTTGTTTCCCCATCATCTTAGCAAAATCGGGTTTGTCACTCATTAAACTGGTGCTTCCTTTAATATTGGGGGTAGCTAAGTGCATTTGCCAATAGCTAGTAACAGCAGCCAAGAGAGCTAAAACTATACTTTTTTGGGAAACATCAATAAATCCTAGGAAAACCATTGATACTGATTCGGGTATTTTTATAAAAGAATAAAGTAAACTTGTATCTACTGTGGGGAGACCCGATTTAAAAAATATAAAATATAGAGAGAAAATTACTGGAATTTGAATAAGAATAGTTAAAATACTGGAAAATGGGTTGATTTTATTTGTTTTATAAAATTCCATAATTTTTGCAGCTTGTTCTTGTTTATTTTTGTATTTTTCTTTTATAGCAGCAAGTTCTCCTTCTTTTTCCTTCATTTTTGCTTGGGTAACCACCGCTTTTTTAGAGAGAGGATAGAGAACCACTTTCACTAAAATAGTTAAAATTACCGCCGCCAAACCAGCATCAATCCAACTAATATTTAAAATCAAAATTAAAATATTATAAAGTGGGATATATATTATAGTTTTAAAAAAGGCAATCATTTTAAATTATTTCTG
>JAFGCQ010000014.1 GCA_016932555.1 Candidatus Zambryskiibacteriota bacterium | reverse complement strand
TTTATACCTAAATCCAATATTGTTTTTTTTGACAAAAATTTTTTAACTTCAATTTTATTATCTCAAAATTCTAGGATAGAAAAAATTGAAATAAATAGAGATTTTTTTCTAAGGAATGTTACTGTAAGCATTATAGAAAGACAAGCCGATTATCTTTGGTGTTCTGACTCAGGAGATTGTTTTTTTATGAACAAAAATGGCTTGGTTTTTAAACGGGCGCCATTTACAGAATCGGAATTTCTGCTTTCTTCGGTAAATTATCTTGAGCCTAAAAACAGGATAATTTTTAGGGGCGTATTAAATGAGAATCCTCTACTTGAAAATTTTACTTCTTCGGAACAAATGCAGAAATATATTGAAATGCTCAGCAATTTTAAAGCTGTCGATATTGAAATTTTCTCAATCAGCTCGGAGGCTCCGGACAAAGCGATTGCAAATTCAAGTTTGGGTAATGTCATTTTCAATCCACAGGAAGACCTCGTTCTTATCGCTCAAAATGTGATCCTTTTAGTTGAAGAAATTAAATCTAAAAATCCAGAAGCGATATTTGACTACATTGACACTCGCTTCGGCAACAAACTTTTTTATAAATTGATATAATTGTTGTATGTCAGATTCATATGAGATAGAACCATTTTTCCTTGCTTATATAAAATGGCATTATGGGAGAGGTTTAAGAGAGTTTTGGGGAGTAACAGGAAACTTTCTTTGGTTTATAAAGAATTTTTTTTCTTTCAGTTTACTGATGAGGACTCTTTTTGCTCCATGGAAAAAACTTGGGGAGCATTATGAGGGTGGACTTAAATTAGGTGCTTTTGCTGAAACGGTATTAGTAAACACTTTAATGAGGGCTTTTGGCTTTGTAACAAAAATCATAGTGTTGTTAATAGGTTTAACAGCTTATATTTTAACTCTGATTTTTTCATTTTTTATATTGTTTATTTGGATTTTTGCGCCATTAATTCTTCTAGGTTGTCTCATTTTGTCGGTAATATTTTTTATTTATTTTAGATAATGACTTTTAGAGAACTTAAAAAAATATCAAAACCTCATTTTTACTGCCTGTTTTTAGATAAGTATTTTCCAAGTATAATAAGGGGAATTCTAAGAAAAGGAGCTGCTTTTCTAGCTTTAGTATTTCTAATCTTGTCTATCGATGCTTTACCTTTTTATTTTAACTTTACTGATGGTCTATTCTTCCTTTGTGTTTTCACATTTCTCGCCCTTTCTTTTTTGGAATTTTTTTACCGTTCTATGATAAATGAAGGTTTGGTGACAAGGATTAGAGAAGGGCTTATTAAAGAAAATAAAAATATAGACTATGCTTTATCTAATATCATTGCACTAACAGATGAAATTGATATAACTAAAGGCTTTTTTAATTCTAAAATAGGACAGGAAATCTTGATAAGATCGGGTATATCCACAGAACACTTTAAAGATTTTATTTATTCAAAAAGGTCACCTATTGTTGCCTCATCTCTAAATTTAGAAAATGATTTTATAAATTTAGTTTTCTATGCTGAAGCTGTATATGAGTTAGACAAGGATTTTCAATTATTTTTATCTCAAAATTCTGTAAATAAAGAAGAATTCTTAGGGACAGTAGACTGGATTATGAAAAACGAAGATAAAAAATTGAGGAAAACTAGATTTTGGAGTAGGGAAAATTTAGGAATTATACCTTCAATCGGTACGAGCTGGTCTTATGGTAAAACAATAGATTTGGGGAAATATAGTATTTCTCTAATGAATTCTGTCAAAGTTTCTGAGTTAGATGTTGAAAACAATTATCGAAACAAAGAGATAGTTTTATTAGAAGATATTTTAGAAAAGAGAAGAGAAGCTAATGTTATTATTATTGATGATGATGAAAATGTAATAGAAGATATCATTTATAGATTTATAAAAAAAATAAAATTAGGCATTGTCCCCCCCTCTGTTGAAAATAAAGAGATTATAGAACTAGATTGGAACTCACTAATCGCTTCTTACAAAAACAAAAGTGATCTTGAAAGAGAACTTATTAAAATTTTTAATGAAGCAATAAAAGTTGGTAATTTAATTATATTTATAAAAGATTTAGCGGGGTTTATCAGTAGTGCCAAAGGTCAAAAAGTTAATATTACTTCCCTTTTGTCATCATATTTTTCCTCAAGCATACCGATTATTGCTTCTGCTGCTAATAATGATTTTCATTTTTTCATTGAAACAGTGCCAACTTTTTTGGAAAAATTTGAAAGGATTATCCCAACTAAAGCAAATATAAAAGCGACAACCCAGGTGCTTTTAGAACAAATACCTTCTATTGAGAAAGAATGCAGATTTTTCTTTTCTTATCCAAGTATTGTCGCCATAGCTAATGCTGCTGATCGTTTTATTACTTCAGGCGAGATGCCCGGTAAAGCCTTGGATCTTCTATTTGAAATAGCTCCTTGGGCTACTAAAAGAAAGGTTTCTTTGCTCGAGGAAAATGATGTCTCAATTTTCATATCAGAAAAAACTGGCGTGAAATCTGGAATCATAGGGAAAAAAGAAGCTGAAAAAATTAAGCATTTAGAGAAACTTTTACATAGAAGAGTAATCGGCCAAGAAGAAGCCATAAGTGGAGTAGCCAACGCTATAAGAAGATCACGTTCCGGTATTAGCAATCCGAACCGACCAATAACCTCTTTTTTATTTATTGGTCCAACAGGAGTAGGTAAAACGGAAGTTTCTAAAGCTTTAGCGGAAAGTTTTTTTGGTAATGAGAAGAAAATGATCAGATTTGATATGTCAGAATTTAATGGACCTGATGCTTTATCTCGGCTTATTGGTAATTTTGCCTTAAATAAGACCGGTATTTTGGCTAGTAAGATCAGAGATAATTCCTATGGAATATTACTTTTAGATGAATTTGAAAAATCAGCGCCTGATATTCTAGATTTGTTCTTACAAATCTTAGATGAAGGAGTATTTACCGACGCGCTTGGTAGACAAGTTAATTGCCGAAATTTGATGATTATTGCTACTTCAAATGCTGGCAGTGGTTTAATTTGGGAGAAAATAAAATCTGGAGTTGATCTTTCGAAATCTAAAGAAGTAATCATAAATGATATTATAAGCGAAAGAATATTCAAACCAGAATTACTCAACAGATTTGACGGCATAATTGTTTTTCATCCGTTACAAAGGAATGAACTTAGGGAAGTAGCTAGGTTAAATCTGGAGAAGTTGGCTAAAAGATTAAAACTAGAAAGAGATATTGAATTAGTGGTAAATGAAGAAATAATAAATTTTATTATAGAAAAAGGTTATGATCCTAAATTTGGTGGACGTTCCATAAATCGTACTATTCAAAACAAAATTGAAGATATTATTGCTTATAAGATAATTAATAAAGAGGTAAATTCAGGTGATAAATTAGAGATAAAAAGGGAAGAGTTAGAATAACTTTTTGTGATAATATACTGCCATGTCTAATTTTTGGCAGGAGATATCTACCCAAAGCGGATCCGCCTTGGGCAGAAAAAAGCCTATACTGTGTATAGCACCGATGGCCGATGTCACCGACGCCGCTTTTCGCTACATAATTGCGAAATATTCAAAGCTTCCCTACATAACTTATACAGAATTTGTTTCTGCCGACGGTTTGGTTTTGGCATCTGAAGAGGGAAAAAAGAAGTTGCTGAAAAATTTGGAATATAAAGAAATTGAAAAACCAATTGTTGCTCAAATATTCGGCAGTAATCCCGAAAACATCGAGAAAGTTGCAAAACTTATTGTTGGGTTAGGTTTTAATGGGTTGGATATAAACATGGGCTGTCCGGATCGGGTGGTGGAGAAACAAGGCGCTGGCGCAGCGCTTATAAAGAACTCAAAGCTGGCCAGAGAAATTATTACCGCCGCTAAAATTGGCATTAAGGAAGTGACCAAAAAATTAAATAAAGAAGAGATACCCGTATCAGTAAAAACTAGATTGGGCTACAATAAAGACGAACTTGAAGAATGGTTGCCGGAACTTTTAGCAGAAAATCCAGCGGCTGTGATTATCCATGCTCGCACTAGAAAAGAAATGTCTAAAGTGTCGGCGCGTTGGGAAAGAATTAAAAAGGCAGTAGAAATAAGAGATAAAATAAAATCTAAAACTTTTATTATTGGTAATGGTGATATTTTGAGTGTAAAAGATGCGATTCAAAAGTGTAAAGAAACTACTGCTGATGGAGCAATGATTGGCCGTAGCATACTCGGTAATCCATGGTTTTTTTCTGATCATATTCCCGATTTAAAAGAGAGATTAGGAGTGCTTTCGGAACACATTGAACTTTTTGAAAAAAAACTTGGGGATTTAAAAAGTTTTGCGATTATGAAAAAACATTTTAAGGTCTACTTAAAAAATCCGCAGCTAAAAAAATTACGGCTGCAACTTATGGAAACTGAAGGTTATAAAGAAGCTTTAGATTTAATTTCGCGATATAAGCTTCCAAATTAGCAATTTTTCGATTTTATTGTTTGTAAAAATACTTATTCCGAGCCAAATGATACCTATCAGATAACCAACTAAGACATCAAACAAGTAATGCACTTCCAAATACAATCTGCTCATTCCTATCAAAATGATTATTAAAACAAGAAAGATTCCAAGAGATTTTTTTAAATAATGTTTGTCATGTTTCCAAATCACATAAAATATAAAGCCGTAAAAAGCTATCGCTAAACTTGCGTGCATACTGGGAAAAGAAGGAGTCTGCTCCAAATAGAATGCTTCTAAGGGTCGTGGCAGATTAAAAAAATATTTAAGCCAGAAAACAGACAAAGAACTGCCACCAACTGAAATAAAGAGCGGTAGAATTCTGTGCCAATGCTTGTGGGCAAGAAAAGATAAAGCTGAAAGAGCAGTTAAGCTAAGAATTAATATATAATCACCCAAATAAGTGATAACTAACATAAAAAAATCTAAGACTGTCTCATTCATATTTATATTATAACCTTTTATTAATAATTTTATGATAATATGACGAGATGGATGGCATATTACGCTGTAGTCGATATTCGTTTGGTCCCAATCGTCTACATTATTGCGGGCCAGATGCTAATAAAGAACTCAAAGATCTTATTAAAGAAGGAGATGATGATTTTGGCCTAACTCATCTCCTAAAACAATTCAAAACTCTCTATCCATATTTAAAACACATAGCCAACGCTAATCATATTGACGACCCCTTTGACTCTCAGGTAGTTGAAGCTTACTGGATTGGCAACGAACTTCTGGAAAAAGTAGAAAAGAATGTTTTGTATCGATTCTTTATCGATGATCTAAAAGTTAAAGATAAGATTAAGCTCAGAGAATTTAGCTGGCTGGAAGAAAAAATCAGTCAAGGCGCTATGCCGCATCACTCTTTCCATGTTTTTAATATTTGGACTAAAGAGGGTCACCACGACCTCTTAAGTGATCTGCAAAGAATGGATGAATGTCGGGTATCATGGGGCAAAGTTACAGCAGTTAACGGACCGGAAATAAGAATTTCTACCGAACCAATGGTTTGTGAAAGTGGCAAATTTATTTTGGGCGAGCCGGTGATAAAATCAATTACTCGTCAACTTGAAGCTGAATATGACATTGAGCAAATAAAGCCCGGAGAAATAGTGTCGGTTCACTGGAGTGTACCTTGCGAAATTATCACCGAAAATCAAGCTAAAATATTGAAAAAATACACCTTAAAGAATATTGCTTTCGCTAATCAAACCATATAAATTAAATTACACTCCAAAAGGAGAAAAAAGGAGAAGAGGAACCCTTCTCCCTAAAATAAAAAATGAAAAAGATATTTGTATTTGGGAATAAAGATTTAAAAGAAGACAACTTGCCGCTAAAAATTTTGTCGCAGCTACAGAAGAAATTTCCAGATATTGAATTTGCAATTAAAGATCCAAACGAAGAGTGGGATACAATTGATGAGAACGATGCGGTTTTCTGCACGGAAAACCTTAAGGATTTGATTGTTCTAGACACAGTGATGGGCATAAAAAGGGTCAAAGTTTTTGATGATTTGAAAATTTTTACCAGAGCGCCGCGAGTCGGCATGCACGACTTTGACGCGCTCACTAATCTGCTTTTTCTCCAAAAGCTCGGCAGAATAAATGTCGTTAAAGTTGTTGGCGTACCACCCAATCTCTCCGAATCTGAAGCTCTAAAGCAAATAGGTGAAATATTACACCACATTAAAAAAGCCAAAGGGCATCTTTGACACTTTAGTGTGGAAAAAGGGCGCTACCGTAAGGTAGCGCCGTAAAGACTAGCTTTCATTATTAGCACAGGTCCATGGATAATTACTAAGTCCCATTTTTTTACAGTTACTCCATATGGATTAATAACTTTCATCACCTCTCCATTATAAGAAACTGAGACTCTTCCATCATTTTCAACCATACAGACTAGAGCAAACACTACTGGAGTTTCTCCGTGGTGATGATTGCACCAGTAATGAAGAACTGATTGGGGATAAAAATCTGGCCCGATACCTTTTTTGACACAAGTTAAACAATAATCTTTGAATGCTTCTGGAAAACATTTTAACAGAAACGGTATCATTGGAACCTTATTTTTTCGAATGAGTGATTCTATCATGTCTAAATCTGATTGACTGATTTTTTTTAGGAATAACCTATTGTCAGCGCACACTCTACCAAACAGTAAAAAAATTTTTAAACCTTCAGATTTTAGTTTATTCATTATTCCTCCTTTCTAAGTGAAAGTATACTACTATTTCATATTCCAATCAACCACCAAGAAATGAGCAGCACACGACATGCAGGGATCGTAAGCGCGGATGAGTTTTTCTATTTCAAATTCTACGGCCCTTTTGTCTTCTTCCAAATTATCTGCGTATTCTGGTTTGTTTAAAAGATTTTGAACCAAGACTCCAATGTCTCGCTCAATATTAACCTGATTTTGGCCGGTGGGCACGATGACTTCACCGCTCTCTGCTTTGCCGTTTTTGCCCATTATTATTTTGTGGTAGAGGGTACCTCGTGGCGCTTCAACAACGCCTACACCCACTATATCGTTTTTGGGTTCTGCTTTTATAATTTCTTCTGGTTTGAAAGTATTTTGAGACAATAAATCAATAGATTCGTCCACAGAGTGCAAAATCTCAATGGCTTGAGCCAGGTTATTGTAAAAAATATCGGTGGAGGGGAAAAGTTTGAGTACTTCAGTGGCAGATTTTTTGGTTTTGGTATGAAGCTTATCTTTGGCCAGATTTAATCGGGCCAAAGCGCCTACCATATAACCCTCACCTTCATATTTATAGCCGATGGCTTGGGAATAAGGAATAACGGTTTTTTCTAAATGCGAGCGGAAATCTTTTTCTTCATATTTTTCGCCAGCACTAGTCTCCAACACTCCGTTTATATAACCGTAAGTTTTTTCTGGCACTAGCGCCATATATTTGGTCTGGCGGTCGAAATGAAATGGTGCATTTTTAAAGATTTCAATAAGGCGTAACACTGCCGGTCTCACATTTTTTAATCTTTCTATCGCTTCGTTTACGCTAGCCGGTTCGGGGAATTTGAGGAAACCGCCTATAGTTGGCAAGGTGGCGTGAACGCTGCGACCAGCGATTAAAGTGGCCAAAAAGTTGCCGGCAGATTTTACATCAAAGCCGTCATGCAGAAGCTTATGCTGGATCGGATCGCTTTCATCAAATTCCAAAAAAGCGTCTTTACCGAAAATATCCGGCATAGCAAACAGATACAAATGCAAGGCGTGATCTCTAATCATAAGCCCATGCATCATCAAGTTACGCATAAGCTTTGTTTGTTCGGTTGCCTTTATCCCAAGCACATTTTCACAGGCTTCAATGGCGCACATAATATGAGAATTGGAACAAGTACCGCAGATTCGGGAAAGATGAGCAGGAATAGCCGCCAAGGGTTTATCCTTTAGAGCTTCAGTAAAAAAACGTTTATATTCTTCGGTGGCAAATTTAACATCTTTAACTTTATTGTTTTCCACTTTCAATTTAACGGAAGCATTACCCTCTATTTTGGTGATATGTTCCATTGAAAGATCAAATGTGTGCATAAATTTAGTATTTAGTGGTAATCAATAGTTAGGAGGGGCGTAACTCAGCAACCAAAGTATTTACTTTGTTTAAAAAATCGTCGGGGTTCATAGGACAACCAGAAATTTCTACATCTACTTTTACTACATCGGAGAGCTTTTTCACTTTTGTTGCGGCACCAAATTTAGCCACCAGAAAACTTATATGCTTGTTTTGCTCTTCATCAAAAATATTTCTTTGCCCAGCTGGCAAACCCACACAAGCACAAGATCCTATCGCGACCAACTTTTTGGATCGGCTTCTGATATCTTGAATTTCTTTTTCTTGTTTTTCTGAAGCGATGGCACCTTCTATAAAAGCAATATCAAACTCATCAAATATATTATTTTTCTTGAGTACTCTAACATGCCGAAAATCAAAAATTTTTTTCCATTCCTGCCAATGATCATTCATAACCTCAGTCATAATAACTGTGTTGTCTTCACAACATGAATATGAAAACCATCCGATTTTGATTTTATTTTCCATACATTCAATATCTATATATGTTTACTTAAGAGTCCAGCCACCGTCAACAACAATGACTTGTCCGGTAATGTAATCGGCTTCAGATGAAGCAAGAAAGGCAACCGTATTTGCAATATCTTCAGGTAATCCCATTCTTTTCCAGGGTATTGTATTGACAAATTGTTTTTGAGCTTCTTCATCCAAACTAGCCTCTACTCCCGGTGTTTTAATGGCTCCCGGCGCTACAACATTAACATTTATTTTTTGGGGCGCGAGTTCAAGTGCTAAGCTTTTGGTCCAACCATTTATACCTCCTTTTGAGGCGCAGTAATGAGTCAAATTTTCAAATCCAATCAAAGAAGCAATTGAAGAAATAGTTATAATTTTGCCTCTTTCTCTCATAATTTTTACAGCTGCTTGTGAACAAATAAAAACACTTTTCAGATTTACATCAATAACTTTATCCCAATCTTCTTCAGACATTTCTAAAAAAGATTTATATGGAAATATGCCGGCATTATTTACCAAAATATCAATCTTTTCGAAATTTTCAGCAGTGGTTTTGAAAAGATTATCAACATCTTCTTTTTTCGACACATCGCATTTAACTGCTAGACATTTTACGCCCGTAGCCTTCTCAATCTGTTTAGCGGTAGTTTGGTTGGTCGATTCATCAAAATCTGCTAGTACCACGTTGGCGCTATTTTTTGCAAGTTTTAAGGCAATACCGTAACCTATACCCTTGGCAGCGCCCGTTACAACAGCCGTTTTATTATTCAACATAAATAATATTACAAATTAAAATGATAATGTTATAATCATATCATAATTTGAATTATGTCTGACAATTTAGATAAAAATATATTTACTATTGGTGTTGGTGGAGCGGCTGGAGATGGAGTGAAAAGTCTTGGTGTAAAAATAGGTGAGATTCTTTGTAACAGAGGCTTTAATGTTTATCTTTCGTTGGATTACCCATCTCTTATCCGTGGTGGGCATAATTTCATTAGATTAAGTTTTGGTAAAGAAAAGGTCTGGAATGATTATACTAAACTGAATGTTTTAGTGGCTTTAAATACAGAAACTGAACAAAAACACAAAAACGAACTCAAGCAAGATGCCCAAATAATATCTAAAAATAACCACGAAGAAGTTTTAGAGAAAATTAAATCAATAATAAAAATTAAAGGTTTTGAATCGGCCAATTTTAAAGGCTTGCCTGTGCAGGCAGGCCAACTCATTGAAGGCAATGTCGCTTTTGCTAAGGGTTTGCAAGCAGCCGGATTAGATTTCTACATTGCTTATCCAATGACGCCAGCTACTTCAGTTTTGCATTATTTAGCAGGAGAACAGAAATCAAGCGGGATCAAAGTCATCCAACCAGAAAATGAAATCGCGGTTATTAACATGGCTTTAGGTTCAGCTTTTGCAGGCAAAAGAACAGCTATCGGTACGGCTGGTGGCGGCTTCGCTCTTATGCAAGAAGCTTTCAGTCTCGCAGGTATTACCGAATTGCCACTTGTGGTAATGGTTTCTCAAAGACAAGCGCCAGCAACTGGGGTGCCAACTTATTCTTCACAATCTGATTTGCGATTTGTTATTCATGCTGGGCATGGTGAGTTTCCGAGAATTGTTATTGCTCCCGGAGATTCGGAAGAGAGTTTTTGTGCGGGACGTAATGCTCTTAATTTAGCTTGGAAATATCAAATGCCAGTTATAGTTTTACTAGATAAGGTATTATCTGAACATATGATCACTGCTACTCTTAACGAAACCAAAATGGTAGAAAAAGGTAAAATTGCTCGAGAGACAGATTTAAATTACGAACGCTATAAAATTACCGAAGATGGGATCTCTCCAATGGCTTTCCCTGGAACAACCAACGCAGTGATTAAGGTGAATAGTTATGAACATAATGAAAAAGGTATAACTATAGATGATCCGGAAATAATTAAAAAAATGATAGAGAAACGATTCTCAAAAATGAAGAATCTCGAAACAAAAATACAAAATATTGAAACCATAAAAATATATGGTGATGAAAATAGTAAGAATACAATTATTTTCTTTGGTTCTACTAAAAGCCCAGTTCTTGAAGCTGCTAAATATCTAAAAACTTCTACAAAATTAATCCAAATAATTTGGCTTGAACCATTCGATAAAAATAAAGTTAAGGCAGCACTTCAGACCTCGGAAAAAATAATTTGCGTTGAAGCTAATCATAATGGCCAATTAGCTTCTTTAGTTAGTGAAAAGACTGGAATTAAAATAACTGATAAAATTTTAAAATACGATTCTAAACCATTTGATCCTGTCAGATTAGCAGAGGAAATAAACAACAAGATAATATGAATCTAGATTTATCAACAAAAGCAGAAATAACTTGGTGTCCAGGCTGCTCAAATTCACAAATTCTAGTGGCTTTTAGGCAGGCGGTTGATGAAATTGTGAAAAATAAGGAATTGAAGATTGAAGATTTGGTAATTTTTTCTGGCATTGGTTGTCATGGCAAAATTACAGATTATTTGAATATTAACAGTTTTACTTCTTTACATGGTCGTTTGGTGCCTACTATGACAGGAGTAAAATGCGCTAACCCTAATTTAAAAATAGTGGGTTTCTCTGGTGATGGAGATTCTCTTGATGAAGGCATAGCCCATCTGATTCATGCTGCTAAAAGGAATTCTGATATTAGTCTCTTCATTCACGACAATAAAATTTTTGCTCTTACTACCGGCCAATTTAATGCTTTAAGCTCAAAAGGTTTTAAAGGTAAATCAACCCCTGAGGGTAACATTGAAGAACCTCTTAACCCATTATTAATCGCTCTTTCAAGCGGGGCTACTTTTGTGGCTAGAACTTATGCTGGAGATATCCAAGGCACTAAAAAAATAATGCAAGAAGCAATTAATCATAAAGGTTTTGCTTTTGTAGATATTATTCAACCCTGCATTACTTTTTTTGACACTAGAGATTATTTTAAAGATAAAATCTATTGGCTTGAAGATAACTATCCTAGAGATGATTTTAATAAAGCTTTAGAAAAGATTACAGAATCAACTCAAGAAAAAGTATCTTTAGGAATATTTTATAAAAAAGATAAACCAACTTTTGAAGAAGAGTTATATAAATAATTATGATTGAAAAATTTTTTGACCCGAAATCTATTGTAATAGTAGGAGCTTCATCAAATCCTAAAAAAGTCGGTTTTGCACTGGTTTCAAATCTTGTGGGTAATAATAGCAGAAAAATTTATCCGGTTACTCTGAACGAAAAAGAAATTTTGGGCTTGCCAACTTTCGTTAAAGTTTCGGACATACAAGATGAAGTGGAATTGGCTATTATCGCTGTCCCGGCAAAATCCGTGCCAGAAGTCTTATCAAATTGCGGCGAAAAAAACATAAAAAATGCTA
Source organism: Candidatus Zambryskiibacteriota bacterium (assembly GCA_016932555.1). GTDB lineage: Bacteria > Patescibacteriota > Minisyncoccia > Phycocordibacterales > WO2-35-19 > WO2-35-19. Next base: position 5,576 of record JAFGCQ010000014.1, on the reverse strand, counting down.
TAATAATATCTTCAGGATTTAAAGAAACAGGTCTGTCTGGAGCAGAACTGGAAAATCAAATAAAAGAAATTGCCGAAAGATTTGGTATTACCCTTTTGGGACCAAATTGTCTTGGTATAATTGATGCCAATAACGGCCTAAATCTTTCCTTTGCTGGACAAAAACCTTTGGCTGGCAGTATAGCTTTCTTGTCCCAATCGGGAGCGCTTGGAACTTCCATGATTGATTGGGCCATAAAAGAAGGCATAGGCTTTTCTAAATTTATAAGCTTAGGCAACGAAGCTTTGCTTACTGAAATAGAATTTTTAGAATATCTGGAAAAAGATCCTAAAACTAAAGCCATTCTCATGTATTTGGAAAATATTGCCGATGGAGCGAAGTTTATTGACGTTTTATCAAAAATAACCAAATCCAAGCCAGTAGTAGTTATAAAAGCTGGTATGGGTAGCCACGGTAATCTGGCAGTAATGTCTCACACCGGCGCTTTGGCACCCAAGCCGGCGGTGTTTATATCGGCTTGTAAACAGGCTGGTGCGGTAACCGTGTCTTCACTCAGGGGAGTTTTTGATGTGATTAAAATATTGTCTCAAAATACTGACATAAATAAACCTGCTCAGCGGCTGATCATTTTAACTAACGGAGGCGGACCTTCCGTTATTGCGGCCGATTTGGTGGATAGATCAGAGTCTTTGACACTTACAGAACTTAGTAACGAAACCAAAGAAAAATTACGCCAAATTTTGCCACTTTCGGCAGCGGTTGGAAACCCAGTCGATATTTTAGGAGATGCTTTAGCCGAGCGCTATGAACAAGTTTTGGATATTTTAATAAAAATAGACGAAGCTGATGCTATTATTGTGATATTGACGCCCCAGATGATGACAGAACCTGTAGAAACAGCAAAAGTTTTAGTGAAATACAAAAACAAACATAAAGTTTTCCCGGTTTTTATCGGCGGTTCATCTATAGAGCCGGGGCGAAATGAACTTATAAAGTCAGGAATAGTATGCTTTGAATTTCCTAGAAATATTATAGATGCCCTGGATTATTTAGCGCGGGGAGCGGGAAAAATCAAACCTCCACATTACAGCAAGGGTCTTCAAAGAGATATTTCTTACGAAGCAGGCAAAATGATTGAATTTGAAGAAATGCATAGAATTTTTTCAGATTACGGGATTTCCATAAGCGGTAAGTTTGTCAGTAATAAAGAAAATTTGCCGCAAGCTCTGCGCGAATGTGGGGAAGGGCCTTATGCAGCTAAAGTAATTTCTCAAGCGGCTGTCCATAAGACTGAAGCTGGAGCTATAAAACTTTACATAAAAAATGGCGATGAAGCTCGCCTATTTTGGGAAGAAATGGAGCAAAAACTTAAATCTTTTGACCCGCAAGCTAGCGTTGATGGCGTGCTGGTTCAGAAGATGGCTAAAGGTAGGGAAATCATAATTGGCATGAAGCGCGATAATACTTTCGGTCCAGTCATTCTTTTTGGTTTGGGTGGCATCTTGGCAGAAGCCATTAAAGACACCGCTTTGCGGGTGGCACCGGTAGAAAGAGAAGAAGCTCTGAAAATGATGAAAGAAATAAAAGGAGTTAAAATTTTAGAAGGTCTACGCGGTCAACCTCCAGTCAATTTTGAAGCTCTGGCTGACATCATAGTTAAGCTCTCGAAATTATCTTTAGAACATCCGGAAATAAAAGAAATAGACCTCAATCCGGTCATGGCCACAGAAGACACTGCCACTATCGTCGATGCTCGCATGATGGTTTAATTTATCAGTTGTTTCAAATCAAAATTTGGATTAGCAAGTTCGGATTCGTGACTGGAGATTTTAAAATTGGACTCGATAAGCTTGTTGACTGGTGCCATATCCTGAGGACGATTGATAAAAGTGCCTCCGACAATTTCATTATTCTGATCGATTATGATGCGAGTAAACCCTTGGGCTTCGTTTAGGTTGGATGAACCGCGTTTTATTACATTACAAATATTTTTAGGGCAAGGATCTCCAGACATTGAAATTGAGAGGCCAAAACCAGTTGCGTTATAAAAGGAAACCATTCTAAAAATTTCCCGCTTCCCCAACATATTAAATGCTGCTACTTGACCCTGCTTCTGGGCGTTAATCCAATTGCCGAGCTGAACTCTTTCGCCAAGGATGATGTCATTAAATTCAGCGACATCGCCGGCCGTATAAATATCAGGCAAATTAGTCTCTAAATATTCGTTAGCTAAAATGCCTTTGTTTGTTTCCACACCGGCATTTTTAATCCAATCTAAATTACAAGAAAGGCCGATACCAATGACTGCTGTTTGACAGGGGATCTCTGTTCCGTCTTTTAATACAACACCGCTAATTCTTTCTTGCCCTGAGGAATTCGAAGAGTTATCACCCAATATTTCTTTGACTTCATTTTCTCTGATAATTTTTATGCCGCCTTTTATCATCGCCCCTTCTATCATCTTACCCGATTCTTCATCCAGTACTGGGTACCAATAATATGGTTCACGCATGATGAGAGTGATTTCTTCCACTCCGGCCTTTTTCATCATTTCACACATTTCAAAGCTGACAAAACCAGAGCCAATAGCTATGGCTTGTTTGGAGCTTCTTACACTATCCATCAAAATTTTGACTTGGCTTAAGTCACGCACATAACAGATGCCCTTTTTATCCGTGCCAGGCAAGGGCCACTCCCGAGCTTCGCCGCCGGTAGCTAAAAGAAGTTTTTCATATTGCAAAATTTTGTCGTCCTTAAGCTTTACAGTTTTGTTTTGAGTATCTAATTTAGTAGCTAAAGTATCTCCGATAAAATCTATTCTGTTATCGATATACCATTTTTCCTCTTTGAGCCAAATGCTGTCAAAGGGAATTTTTTCCAAAAAGAAATTGGACTTGGAAAGCATAATACGCGAATACATTCGTGGCTCGTCTGAAATGATAGCGATATTCGCTTCATTATCATTTTTACGCAAAGTTTCAGCAGCTGTTGTGCCAGCGATACCTCCGCCTATAATTAAATATTTGTATTTTTCTTGCATTTTCCTAAATTCTAACTACTGGCTACCAGTTGCTACTCTGGCCAAATCTGCTTGCCTTTTTTGTCAAAAAGAAAAATCGCTTTAGTGGGACAACTCTTAGCTGAATTTATCAAAATCTCATCATCGGCCGCGTTAGCGTCTTTAACTACTGCCTTATTTTCACTATCCAACTCCCAAATTTCGCCAGAAGTGGCTATACAGGAAGAAGCGGTAATGCATAAATCTCTATCCACTATTATTTTGCTAATATTAGAACCCTCTTTATTGCGGGTGTATTCTTTTGTGTTTGCCATAGTATTAAAATTTTTAATTTTATAATTTTTAATTTTCAATTACGATATCTCTAATTTCTGGAATTTCCTCTTTAATCATACCGCCGAGCATCTGGTTAAAAGTTACATCTGCCATACCACAGCTGACGCAGGCGCCGGTTATCTTAATTTTAACAATTCCATCTATAATCTCCAAGAGTACAACATCCCCACCATGCATTTGAATATATGGCCTGAATTTCTCTATGATTTTTTCAATCTTTTTTTGCATTTTATTTAAAATATTTTTCGCGATAAAAGCGGATAAGCTCTTCGACTTGGGGGATGCATTTAGAATAGCCGATGCCGACCTTAGTACGCTTCTGGACAGCGGTGAGGGTGGTAGCACCTTCAAGGACTGCTTCCTCGATGTCTTTTTCAGTAGTTTTAGTTTGTGGGTCAATAATGCGGTTTTCATCTTCTACAATCCGGTCGATCTGGCTGGATTTTTTAAACCAGTTGTTAATCGCGGCGCGGAGCGCTTTGTCACCTAAAACTGAGCAATGGATCTTGCGGTCAGGCAAGCTACCTAACCTTTTTACAATATCTTGCGGCCGTAATTTAAGCGCTTTATCTATCTTCATACCGCCACGTTCAGTGACCATAACGCTTAAAATAGAGGTGGTGGCAATAGCGCTGGCACAACCAAAAGTACGCCATTTAAATTTTTTGATTTTATCATTCTTTTTATCAATTTTTAACCAGACTCTCATTACATCACCGCAAGCTGGAGAACCAACCATGCCTTCGGCATCAAATTCATTTTTTAGTCCACCATTTGGTGGATTTAAAAGAATATTTTGAGGATTAAAAAAATGTTCAGCTACTTCTTTGGAATAAACCCAAGTATCTCCAGTGTATTTATTTACCACATCCGGTTTCTTTTTTTTGCCTTTTTTAATCATTTGAATTTTGAAATTTATTTGAAATTTGATATTTGGAATTTAAATCAATAGGGGACATATTGCGTAATTTTTCTACCACTTTCGGTAAATGCTCCAATACATAATTTATATCTGATTCATTATTGTATTTACCTAAAGTAAATCGTAAACTACCATGAATGTATTTATAAGATTTACCCAGAGCAGTCAATATATATGAGGGTTCGAGACTTTCTGAATTGCAGGCGCTACCAGTAGAAGCCATTATACCAAGCTTATCTAAATGTAAAAGCATAGCTTCACCTTCAATTCCAAGTATTGAAATGTTCAAAAAATTAGGCAAACACAGAGTGGGGTGTCCATTTACTGATATTTTTTTTATATTTTTTTTTATATTTTTTTCAAGCTTATCACGAAGTTTTTTTAGATAAACGTATTCCTTTTTTCTATTTTTAAAAGCTAATTCTAAAGCCTTAGCAAAACCAACAATAGCTGGCACATTTTCAGTGCCACTACGAAAACCTTTCTCTTGTCCGCCACCATATATTATGGGAGATATTCTTATCTCCCTTTTTATATAAAGCCCTCCTATACCTTTCGGGCCATAAGTTTTATGAGATGATAAAGTCATCAGATCTACCCCAAGTTTTTTTACATTTAAATCTAAATATTTTGCTGTCTGGGAAGCATCAGTATGAAAATAAGGTAACAGAAGGGCACCTTCTGATACAGAAGGTGCCCTTCTGTTTTGATAGTTTTTTATAATTTTTGCGATTTGTTTTATTGGTTGAATGGTGCCGGTTTCGCTATCAGCTGAAGTTATAGAGACTAAAATGGTATTTTTATCTAACTCTTTTTTTAGCGCATTTAAATCAACAAGCCCGTTTTTGTGGACCGGCAATTTAACTATCTTAAAACCCTCTTTTTCTAAAGCTTCACAGGCCTTCAAAACTGCTTTATGTTCAATTGAAGAGATAATAATTTTACCTTTTCCAAAAGAACGAGCTACTCCTATAATTGCTAAATTATCAGCTTCAGTAGCTGAAGCGGTGTAGATAAACTCACTGGGACTGCAGTTTAATATTTTAGATATGTTTTTTGTCGCTTTATTTACTGCCTGCCTGGCTTTTCTGCTTACAGAGTGTAACCCGCCGGGGTTGCCAAAATGTTTTTTAAAATAGGGCTTCATTGCAGAAAATACTTGTGAATCTATTGGTGTAGTGGCAGCATAATCAAAAAAATAATACTTTTTGGACATAATTAAACTCTATCACTCTATAGTGAATTTTAAAAATATAAATTATTTAATTTTTTATGACAGAGTTTCAAGAGTTTTGTAGA
>JAFGCQ010000013.1 GCA_016932555.1 Candidatus Zambryskiibacteriota bacterium | reverse complement strand
GAGACGCGTCGTTTTTAATCCGAAAAATCTGTTAAAATAGCATTGTGAGGTAATGAACCGCACGGTTCTAACTCGAGACGGCCAGCCACTTTGAGCTCTGCTCGAGGTGCCTTAAATGGCTGGAAATATAACCAAATCAAAAAAATACTTTTTATCTGAACGTGAAGGTCAGATTGAGTTTTTTGAACGACTCGCTATTAGTGCTGATATTGAACTTACTTATAATACAGATGGAGTTTATAAGGGTACTCTGTTTGAGTTTAAATTAACTATTTCCGATACCAACAAGGTATTATCTCAAGCGATAAAATATTTAAGTCATCGAAGAATAAAAGGTAATCCTATCCCAGCCCAAATCTTATTAGTTGCTCTTAATGAAGAAAAAGCATACCTATTTGATTCTAGGGATTTTCTCTCTCAAATTGAGATACCTCATGCTGGTGCGGCAAGCAAAGATAATCTAGATTTTACAACTAAGATTGAACCAGAAAAAATTGATTATAGTAACTTAGTAGGTTTGCGACGAATTACAGAGATTTTAGAAACTAAAAAGTTTACCAAAGTTCACATTGACTTGTTTGATGTAGTAGGTTGGGCGAATAGATTTTATGAGGAAAATCCAACAGCAAGTAAGATTAAGCTTTTTAAAGAATTGCGTTCGCCTAAATGCTTCGCAGATTATATATATCCATGGAAAGGAGATGAAAAAGATTTCAAATACATCATGGACTTGCTTAATGATAAGCAGCACAAGAAAGAATTAGGTGCCTTTTACACGCCCCCCGCTTATTGTCTCAAGGCTACAGAATTAGTCAGAAAGGCTATAAAACAGATACTCAAAGAACATGATTATATTATTCTTGATCGTTGCGCAGGTACGGGCAACTTGGAGGAATTTCTAACCGATAAACCGGTAGATGATATTGCTATTGGGGAACTGATAAAATATGTCGATAACAATTTTAAAAAGAATTATTTATCTAGTGTTGGAGATGGAATAGATTTAATTTTGGTAAGAAATAAAAGAAAAATAAACGAGATTACACTCGGAGAATTAAAAAAATACGAGACATCCATCAAAATAAGAGAGTACCTTTCCGATAATGAATTATCTCATGCTATTGTCAATACTTATGAACTTAAAGAATGGGTGGTATTAAACGAGCGTATTGGGGACAAGGTGAAATTAATAATCCCCCCATATCAGGAAGTAAATACTAGGAAGGCTTTGGTTGAAGGTGGTGATGCGCTGAGCTCACAATTTGTAGGGGGGCAAAAGTCGTCTAAAATGACAAAGGAATATCACAATAGTATTTCTAAACTCCTAAATTATGTCGGGGATAAAAAAACAAACATTATTTTGTATGAAAATCCGCCTTATCGAGACGAAGCTGCCTTAATTAAGAATCGAAATGGATCAAAATCTTTTATCTATGAAGAATTTAAAAAAGCCGGGACTAATGAAGCAAATCATCGTGAATTAGCAAACCTGTTTATTTGGTCAGGTTGGCAATATTATTTAAAAAAGCAAGATGATTGTCTTGTGTTGTTTAGCCCAATAAAATATTGGAAATCGCTTGGTCTTGGTGAAAAAAAATTTATCGACGGCTTTCTTTTTAATCGCCAATATTTTCATGCGGGGCCTAGTGCTGTCAGTTGTATCTTGTGGAAAAATCTGACTGAAAATCTTGAAAAACTCACACTCAAAGCATTTGATATTGATAGCAAAAAAACTCCTGAACAAGAAGATGATGAAATAGCCTTAATTAAAGAAATTGAGGTCAGGAAGGTGCATTCTCCTATGCAACAGAATTATAAAGATACACGAGTCTTTGATAATGATATTGAAACAGAAGTAGTTTGTGATTTATCTGGAAAAGAATCAGCTAAAAAAGTAAAACGCAAAGCAGTTTATAATGAAAATATTGTTGGTCACTTACGAATCACAAGCTATAACTTAGACCCCATTAGTTATTCACTAACAACTACCATTACTTATAATGGACTGGAAAAATCTCAAGGTTTTTATCTTCGTTCAGATAATTTTGTTGATAAATTGCCGTTATTTGCTGCTAAACTTTACCCTCAGAAAAATTGGTATGAGCGGGATATATATTTTACAACCGCAGACGGAGGAGATAAATACTTAAAAGATAAAAATTTCTTAAAATCATGTTTTATATTTGCTTGCTTAAGTCAACGCAATCATTGCCGCAGTTTTAGTGGAAGTGATAAAAGATTTTATAAAAACGAACTTTGTTTTGATAAGGGAACGTTGGCAAGCAAGAAATTAAAGGAATATAAGATTACGAAAGACGAGAAGGATCTTCTGGAAATCTTTGGCGATGTTTTGAAAAAAGCAAAAAGCACTGAAGATTATAATCCTAAGTATACATACGGTACATATCAAATCGATGACGAACTTAATGCTCGTTATAAAAATGACAACGACGAATGGGTTTATGTCTATACGGAGCTCAATACTGCTATTAACAGCTTGAAAACAAAATTGGCAAAATATTACGAAACTGTTATTCAGCCAAAATTATTTAAATATGAGTTGTTGAAATAATTAGTGGAAAACATGAATAAAAAACAATTTGAAATATATAAAAATTGGCGGACTAAGAAGTACGAGAGAGATTTAGAGAAAAAGCAAGATGAAATGGCTGTACGAGGGTTAGCCTCATCAAGTATCCGGAATAAGGAAGAAAAATGGCTAAAAGAAGAACTCGAAGCTGATTTAGGGCAAAAAGAATCTGAAGCATTGGAACATGAGGAAGCAAAAACTGACGACAGAAAGACATCCCGAAATCAAAGAATTACTAGTATTATACTTGCCTCAATATCAATATTGTCATTTTTTGGTGTTATATACTTTTCTTACCAACAAAATAAAATAAATGAGAAGCTATTAGAGCAAAATTTAAAAACTCAACAATTAGAGTTTGAATATGATTTTGAAAATAAAACTGCAACTTTTAAAAACTATGGGGAAATTCCTATTTATGTCGAGGCAATTAGGGTTGTTTTTGGTCCTGATATATTAACAAAAATTCCAGTCCAAAAGGCAATATTTCCTTCAAAGTTTTTACAGAGAAATTTAGAAAATGATCTTGATTCAGTAGTATTGAATCAATTTTTGAATGACGGGGTTAGCATAATAAATTATGAATTATTGTTATCTTCTGATTCTGTTGAAAGAAAGTTTAAAACATATAGCATGGGTTCGATTGTTATCGGGTTAGAAATCGAAAATAAAAAAATCAAAAGTATAGCGCCTGGTTTTAGCTTATATTATTATGATTTTAATGGGAAGGCTAACGATTTTTATGAAACAAGGTAAATAAGCTACTCGACACGCGTCGTTTTTAATTTAAAAAATCTGTTAAAATAGCATTGCGGGGTAATGAACCACGCGGTTCTATCTCGAGACGGCCAGCCGTTCGACTTCGCTCGTTGCACTCGCTCCGCTCACAGCTATAGCCCTTCGACTCGCTACGCTCGCTCAGGGCTATAGCCACAAACCAAATCTACTCACAAGTTATGTCACAAAAATCCACGTCGAAGGCCCTGAGTGAGGCATTGAAAATGCCGAATCGAAGGGAGTTCGAAAAAACATGAATTATTTTCTATACATCCTCCGTTTCTCCGACAACAGTCTCTATATTGGTCAGACAAATAATTTAGAAAAGAGACTCAAAGAGCATAGGAGTAAAAACACAAAAGCTTCCAAATTTAGCAAAGAACATAAAGATTTTGAACTCGTCTATCAAGAAAAATTTGATTCAAGACTGGAATCAATGAGGAGAGAAAAACAGCTCAAAGGTTGGACAAGAGCCAAAAAAGAAGCTTTAATTAGTGGTGATAAAGAGTTAATAAAGAAACTGTAATTATGAGTAAAGTTGGATAACTTATGCGCCACTCGAGACCCGTCGTTTTTGATTTTAAAAAAGTGCTAAAATAGCATTACTGGGTAATGAATCACACGGTTCTAACTCGAAACGGCCAGCATGAATTTTTTTCTTGAAAAAATAAATATATATGTTATTATTGATAATCAGTATTAATAATAACTAAATTTATGCCTGAATATAAAAGGCTTGGCGCTTTTGGTAGAGGTGGTGGCCGAGGCGATGGTAATTTTGATAGAAGAGGTAGACGTTCAAATTTTGGTGGTGGTAATAGACGAGACAGTGGCGGGAGAGATAGTGGCCGTCCGCAAATGTTTAGCACGACTTGCGCGTCTTGTCACAAGACCTGTGAAGTGCCTTTTCGCCCAACAGGAGACAAGCCCGTATATTGCGATGACTGTTTTCGTAAAAATAGAGGAATCTCATCAGGCGACTATGGACAAAGAAACAGAAAGGATAAAAGAGATTCATTTTCTTCTAAATCCCAAGTTCAAGATAAGCGTATCGATGAACTCAAGATACAATTAGATTCAGTAAATGCAAAGCTCGATAAAATCATAGAAATCATTAACATGGAGGCTAAGCAAACTTCTCTTGAAGCAGCTGTCAAAAAAATAGTAGCCCCTAAAGAAAAAGAAGAAAAGAAAAAGCCTAAAAAGATAAAGATAAAAAAATAGATTTATAAAAAAACTACCCTCGGCAATTTAGATTTTTTGAGACTAAAAAATTCTTTTTAAAACATCAACCATTCAGGTTTGAAAAGAAGTAAAAAGCCGATAATAATCATTAAGATGCCACCTATGAGTCGGGAATATCTAGAATATTTGTTGGTTAAGCCGGTTATGCGCAAAGTTATCATAGCTAAAAAGAAAACCAGAAGGTCATCTAACATAAAAAAGAAAATATAGAGCAGAATATAGCCATAATACTGCCAGTTGGCTAACTCGTTAAGGGCTAAAACTTGGGTGAATACGGCTGGCAGGCCGGCCGAGCAGACTAGCTCAACTAAATTAACCATAAAAGCCAAGATGATAATTCCCGCTAGAGCCAAAAAGAAGTTTTTTTGGTTGACGGCCGATTTTAATTTATCAAATATTTGTTGTTGTTTTTCGCCAGAAGTGATTTCGCAAGTGGCGGCTTTGTTTGTAAAAAACTTATTTAAACTATAAAAACCACCGCCTAATGCTAAAATGGCGATGGCAACTCTAACCCAAATTATGAATCCTAAGAATATAATTAAATTAAGCCAAGCGGCCATAAATACAAAATAAACTAAAGCTGAAGCTATAATAAAAACTGAACCCAAAATCCACATTCTTCTTCTATCATCCATACCTAAAAGTAAGCTAATTAAAAACAAAAGAACCCACATGGCGCAGGGATTAAAGCCGTCTAAAGTACCCATCACAACTGCCAACGCCGGCAATGAAAATTTATAAACATCAATTTCTTCTAAAAGGGGTAGTTTTATAATCTTTTCTTTATTTTCTGTTACATTAGTATCTGAATTAGAAAAACTACCCGGCTCTGCGCCGACAATTTCAGCTATTGAATCAGGACAAAAAGTTGCCAGACATTTATTTAACTGAGCTTCTATTTCTTTGTCTGTTATACCTTCTCCGTAACCGATAAAATATTTATCGCCCATAACTAAAAAAGGAACACCTCCGGCGTCTGTATTCAAAATTTTTGCTACTTTTTGCATTAAAAGAGCATTTTCACGGTCATGATAAACCTCATATTCGTAAATTTGAAGGTTTGGATACTGCTTACTCAATTCAGACAAAAATATACTTTCTTTAGCACAATGAGGACATTCTTGGCCATAAAAAACATAAGCGTTAACAATATTGTCAGTTTGTGCTGATAAAACACTAAATCCAGGCAATACCAAAGATGCTATAAAAATAAAAAACAGGATTTTTTTCATGTAATAATCTTAATAGCTTTGCCGTTTATCAAAGCATCAGCTATTTTACCACAAGCTGAATATAATATCCTTTGATAAGTACTAGCTGAAGTGTTCATTTTCTTTGCGGCTTGTTTTTGATCCAAATCGTTTAAATATCTCAAGCGGTAAGCTTCTAATTCTTCAGTAGAAAGTTCTACCTCCTCAAGTTTTCTCAGGGGTGTACCACGGGGTTTGAAATAGTGAATATGGGGGTTAAACCTTATTCTTCTACAAAGTTTTGGTCTTGGCATAATATTTTATCCTCTTTTTAAATTAATACCGCAATTTGGACATTTTATATTTAAACAAGGAGTGCCCCTTTGATGGGCTTCTTTATAATTACATTTTTCGCAAATACAAAAACCTTCTGGCCCCTTGCCAACAGCTTCATCTAATTCGTTTTTAAATCGGCCTTTTCTTTGCCAACTAAAACTTCTACCAAAACTCGGTTTATAAAAATCAACTTCAACCTCATGACTTACGATCTGGATAGCTACGTATTGGAGTGAATCTATACTTTTTATCAATTTATCTTTGAGAATATTTGATATTTTAGTGGCTTTTTCTAAATTTAAATCTTTAGGTAAACTTATTTCTATATTAGCGGTTAAAACCGAACCCTTCTTTTGGGTTTTTATTGAAGTTGTTTGGATGCCTTCAGATTCGGCAATAGATTTTATTTTATTTTCGATTTCTTCTCCAGCTGATACATCAAGTAAAGAATCAGCAGCTTCTTTACCAATTGAAAAAGATTCTTTTATTATGTAAATACCTATAAATAAAGCTAATAAAGAATCTATATAAATCCAATATTTAGTTAGAAATAAACCAGCTAACACTATTAAAGAAGTATAAACGTCAACTTTTGAGTGGATACCGTCGGAAAGCAAGGAGAGAGAATTTTCTTTTTTGCCATACTTTATTTTTAGTCTGGACATTATTTCATTAACAACAGCTGAAAATATCATTACTCCCAAAGCTAAAAATCCCACTTCTACTGGAGATGGGTTTTGAAATTCTCTAATAGCTTCAAATAATATAAAACCTCCTGTTAAAAACAGAATTATAGTTATTAAAAGCCCAGCTAAAACTTCAAACTTGTAATGCCCGTAAGGGTGTTTTTTGTCCACTGGTTTTTTGGCAATTTTAATACCAGCATAACTAATACCAGAAGAAACTATATCTATGCCCGAATGCAAACCTTCAGCAAAAACAGCGCCAGAACCAGCGATAAATCCGACAATGAGCTTGCCAGCCGCTAGAAGCGCGTTGGCAAGCATTGAAATTAAGGCAACTTTTTCTTTCATTGTCGTTTTATTTTTGGTCTTTGATGTCAGCTAAACGAGATTTTATGGCTTTTAATTCTTCCTCTAAAATTTTAGCGTCTTCTGAAAGTATTTCAACCTCTTCTTTTTCATTTAGAGGAGAGTTTGAATAATATCTGCCATAATTTCCCCAACCAAAACCTCGACCACCAAAACGCCCCCAGCCGCGGCCTCCGCCACAAGGACCTAAGCCCCGGCCAGTCATTGGACCTTGGCCCATTGGGCCAGTTCTATCAAATCTAGGCATAATTTTTTTGTTAATTCTTCTTTTAATTAAGCAAGCTCGACTATTCTTACTTTTGTTAGTTATGAGTATATACCCAAAACCATTTTAAGTCAACCCTATTGGCTGTGGATATCTAATGTTGTAGGATAAAAGAATGACAAAAATAGAACCTCTCGCTTCAAAAATAAGGCCTCATTCTCTTAAGGATTTTATTGGGCAAGAGCATTTGGTAGGTAAAAACAAGCCTCTAAGAATAGCTATAGAAAAACAGCATCTCTTTTCTTTTGTATTTTGGGGGCCGCCAGGAGTAGGTAAGACTACTTTGGCTCGTATTTATGCAGAGACTTTGGAGGCGGAGTTTTACGAACTTTCAGCGGTTTCAGCAGGTAAGGAAGATATCAGAAAAATAATCAAATCTCAATACTCAACATTTAACAAAGCAAAAATACTATTTCTAGATGAGATTCACAGATTCAACAAAATTCAGCAAGATTTCCTTCTCCCTTTTGTGGAGTCGGGCGAATTGACGCTCATCGGCGCCACTACTGAAAATCCTAGTTTTGAAGTTATTTCACCATTGTTGTCACGCTGCCGAGTTTTTATTTTAAACGAGTTGAGTGAAGAAGAAATGGAAAAAATAATAAGCCGAGTGGAAAAAGAAATAAAAATAAAAATAGATAAAGACTCTAGAACTTGGCTTATAGCTATGGCTAATGGTGATGCCAGGCAAGCGATCGCTGTGATTGAGGCAGCCTTTAAGCTTTATGATGAAATAAATGTAAATAATTTGAAAGAAGCTTTGCAGTCTAAGTTTTTACGCTATGACAAAGTGGGGGAGGAGCATTACAACACTATCAGTGCTTTTATTAAAAGTATGCGCGCTAGCCAGCCCAATGCCGCTCTCTATTATATGTGTAGGATGATTGACGCGGGTGAGGACCCGAAGTTTATCGCCAGGCGGATGGTGGTTTTTGCTAGTGAGGATATCGGGCTTGCCCAACCGACAGCACTCGTTGTCGCTAATGCGGTTTTTCAAGCAGTAGAAACTATCGGACTTCCCGAATGTGCCGAAAATTTAGCCCACGGAGTGGTTTATCTAGCTCAAGCTAAAAAAGATCGAAGAGCTTATGCCGCTTATCTAAAGGCCATGGCTGATGTCAAAAAGTTTGGCAATTTGCCAATCCCTTTAAAAATCCGCAATCCGGTCACCAAACTTATGAAAGATCTAGACTATGGCAAGGACTATGAAAAGTACGATCAAGAAAGCTATTTGCCAGATAAGATAAAAAATAAGAAGTATTTAATATAGACCTCTCATCTCAAAGTAAAAAGATGTTCTTTGTATCTTTGAAATGAAGTTTAACAATTTATCTCTCGTAATGCTCGTCATCGGCTTCTGCCTCCGCTTTAGTTTTGTGGATAGTGCTCTCAGCGTGTTCTGGTGGTGTGTAAATAGTATAAAGTTTCATTACTTCATCTCCAGTATTGACAATATTATGCTTAGTGCCAGCTGGAATAACCACAGCAAAATCATCTACTATTTCATATTCTTTATCATCAAGCACGGCCTTACCTTTACCTTCTTCAATTCTAATAAATTGATCTACATCATCATGGACTTCCATACCAATATCTTCGCCTGGTTGAATGGCCATCACTACCAACTGACTTTTAGAAGCGGTGTTTAAAACTTTTCGAAAATTATCATTTTCTAAGGTGGCCTTTTCTATATTATCTACGTAAATCATATTTTTGTTTTTTAACTTTTAATTATTCAAATTATAACAAATATGGTAACATTTACGATACTAATAGATGAACAAAAATTACATTTGGGCATTAATATTAATAATTATACTAGTTCTGGTAGCAATTATGTACTGGAGCATAAAGGGAGGGAATATAAAGCCTCCTTTTGCGTTGGAGGAAATACATCCACTTGATCAAATTAAGGGTAATCCAGAATCAAAAGTTGTAGTAATGGAATACAGTGATTTTGAATGCGGTGCGTGCCGGGTCTATTATCTCATTATGAAAGAGCTGTTGGTTGAATTTAGTAATCGAGTAGTTTTTGTTTACCGCCATTTTCCGATGACTGATATCTATAGGAATTCAGAACTTGCCGCTAGAGCGGCGGAAGCAGCTGGCCGGCAAGGTAAATTTTGGGAAATGCACGATCTTTTGTTTGAAAAACAAAACGAATGGGCAGAGGGCGATGTGGAAAAACTTTTCCAATCTTATGCTGCTCTGCTTAGCATATCAATTGAGCAATTTGAAGCCGACTGGAAATCAAGTGAAATAAAAAATTTAGTCCGGGCTCACAAAAAGCATGCTTTAGAACTCAAACTACTTGGCACTCCGACTTTCTTTATAAACGGAGTTCAAATAGAAAACCCAAAATCTGTAGCTGAATTCAAATCTCTAATCAGAGAAGCTCTAAACAACAATCTTTAAATTATATGGAAAAGAAATATCCATAAACATTTCTTTTATTTCTTAATATTTTTTACAATTGACAGATTTACATTAACAACAATTTACTTTGTGTCTTTCTTGGGTATAAAGAAAAGTCCTAAAAGTACAAAGCCAGCTAGAAAATAAAAAGAGGTAGAATAGGAAAAGAAATAAAGAATCGGAATAGCTAATAACGGAGCTACAATATAAGCTAAAGGCCTAGCCATCCTAAAGAGACTGATATAACCAGTGTCTTCTTCATCAACGTGTTTAAAAAAATAGCTTTCACTGGCAATTTCTACGATACTAGCGCCAATGCGAGAGATGAAAAGCACGGCCGCCCAGATCCAAAACAGAGGTAAATTGATTTGAGGTACCAGCAAGCAAGCAGCGGACATTATGATAAATCCGGCAATCAAAAATTCTTTTTCGCCATATTTTTTGTCGGCTAGTTGGCCGGTCGGAAATTGTAAAAGAAGAAATGGTAAGAGCATAATGGTAAAAATAATGCCGATTTTTTCCCAGGTAAAGCCCACTTCTTTAGATAGGAGAAGTGGCATGTAAATAACCATCCAGGCGTAGAAAAAGTAAAGAGTGAACTGAATTATCAAAATACGGAGCCGATCACCATCTCTGCGAAGAGCTTGTAGAATTTTCAAAACATTGGATTCTCTTTTAGTGGCCTCTTTAGTGTTTTTGAAAAATAATATATTTACGAGAAAAAGCAAGATCAAAACCAGGCCGGAAAAAGTATAAACTTTACCAAAATCACTGTTATTTATAAGAAAGGCGAATACAAGTGGCGCTAGCACAAAAGCAATATTAAAAATAGTTAAATAAGCACCTCTTTTTCTGCCAGTGCTGGTCTCTTTAAAAATTCCTTGTTCTAGATTTATGTCCATGAACAAATAAAGTATTGGCACAGTAGCCAAAAATACCAGGAAAAACGCGATTACCGGTAAATCAATATCCAAATTTCCCATCCCGATTACTGCTAAAATTTCCAGAATTATAAAAATGGAAAAAGTGGAGATACTGCCGATTTTTCTGATAAGGATTGGGATGAGGAATAAGGATAAAATGCCCAAAAAAGAGCCCAAGACATAAAGAAAGCTTAAAACACTGTTGCTTACATATTGGCCCAAAAGGGAAGAGTTTATATAAGTAACCAGGGCAATATGCAGCGCTATTAAAAATCCGCCTAAATAGACAAAACGAAGCCTGTTCTTTTGATTTAATTTAAATAGAGTCACACTTATATTCTACCTGAAAATCTTTAAACCCCCAAGATGACGGGGATGACGATGGGGTGTTTAGCAGTTTTTTGGAACAGGAAACTCGTAACCGCTTCGGAAACGTTGTTTTTTATGTAATCAAAGTTGATAGGACGCATGCCATGAGTGGCCTCTTCTATAGTTTTTTTAATGATGAGACGAGTCTGACCCAAGAGCTCCTGTGATTCACGCAAATAAATGAATCCACGAGAAATAAGATCAGGAGATTTTTTAAGCTTGCCAGTTCTGAGGTCAATTACCGCTACAATAACAAACATTCCGTCATCAGCAAGCATTTTACGGTCTTTCATAACCACTTCTTGGACACCACCAATAGCAAAGCCATCTACTACTACTGGGTCACTTGGCGCTTTTTCCTTAAGTATCTTAATTTTTTTGGCCTCATTCTGGATTTCTATAACCGAACCGTTCTCTGGTATCGCTATATGATCTCTAGGCACCCCTAAAGTTTGTGCCAATTCAGCATGTAAACAGAGTTTATAATGTTCTCCATGCACTGGCATAAAAAATTTGTAATTAATTTTTTGATGAATCCATTTAAGTTCGTCACGATTACCATGTCCTGAAGCATGAATATCGGAATCTAGGTAAGTAATTACTTTAGCTTCTGAGCGGTAAAGATTATCTTTAAGTTTAATAATAGATTTATAATTGCTGGGAATTATAGATGATGAAAGAAGAATGGTGTCAGTTTTGCGAAGGCGTAGATATTTATGAGTTTTATTAGCAATACGCATCAATGCGGCAAATTCTTCACCTTGAGAGCCAGTAACAAGCATCACAATGCGATCTGGTGGATAGTGTTCAATCTCTTCAATTGGAATAATGTTTTTAATTTCTGCTAACTTCAGCATTTTTATAATTTCCAGATTTGTCTTCATACTCCGACCTTCAACTACAATTTTTTTATTGTATTTTTCAGCAATTTTGATTATAGAAATAATACGCTCTACTTGTGAAGCAAAAGTGCCAATAATAAGTCGGCCTTTAACATTTTTTATAAATTTTTCGATGTTTTCAGTAACTACATTTTCTGATAAAGAAAAACCGTGTTTTTCAATAGAAGTAGAATCTAAGGTAAGAAGTAACACATCCATGTCTTTAAACCTCTTGTATTGTTCTTCTTCTTCTTTTGTCGGTATGCCCTTAATATTATCTACTCTAACATCTTCAATGAAAACAATGTTGCCGTAAGGAGTTTTTATAATAATGCCCATAGAATCAGGAATAGTGTGAGAGATCGGAAAAGTAGAAACTTTTATTTTACCGCAATTAATTATCTCATCATTTTCGACCACTTTAATATCTAAAGGTGGTAAGCCGGTAAATTCTTCTTGCCTTTTTTGAATCATGATAGCTCCAAATTGGCGGACATAAATTGGAGGATTACCAATGCGATCCATGATATAAGGAATGCCGCCGATGTGGTCTAGGTGTCCATGAGTAATAAAAACTCCTCGGATTTTATTTTTACGTTCTTCTAAATATTTGGTATTAGGTAAAATATAATCAATACCGGGCGAATCCTCATCTTTAAACTGAAAACCGATATCAATTATAATAATATCATCACTTATCTCTATAGCTGTCATATTGCGCCCGATTTCTTCAGTGCCACCAAGAGGAATTATTCTTATATTGTTGCCAATATCGGGTAAAACTACAGTCTCTTTCCCTTTTTTATTTTCTGGTTTTTTAATTTTAATAGCTCCAGTTTTGAATTTTTTAAAAAAAGCAGTGTTTTGGGTAGAAAAATGCCTAGTCGAAATAGCTGGTCTGTTATGTTTCCTCTGATCCTTTCGAAAATCGGTTTTTTTTATATTATTTGGTTTTTCTGGAGCATGAAAACTCCTTATTCTGTTTTTGTGTTTTCCAGTCATATTTATTCAATATAAATAATCTTAATTTCCGGGAGCAAAAATTTTCCAAACTTTGTCAGTTTCTATAAACCATTCATTGATTTCTATGAATCTTTCGTTTGGAGCTGACACATTTTTCATAGTGATATTTTTAACCTCTGGTGATTTCAAATAAATCATATGAGGCGAGAAAAGAAATATGGCTGGTATATCATTATCTATTTCTGCAAATATCTCTTCTTTTTTAGAGATTTTTTCCTGTTCTTCGATTTCTTTTTGCAAATCTTCTAAATTTTTGTCTACAGTGATATTGGCATAAAGGGAAATATTGAGACCAGGATCATTTCTCTCAGCTGAATGCCAAAATGGGTATAAATCACTATCTTCACCTACAACCTCACCAAATAAAAGTGCATCGTATTTTCTTGGTCTAATCACATTTTGATTTAAATCACTAGCTTCAAAGATTTTGACGGTTATTGAAGCACCCAACTTTTCCCAAGTTTCCTTAAGAATCTGGGCTACTTCTTTAAGTTCGGGTGTATCAGAAGTGGAAATAGAGAAGCTAAAAACATCTTTTCCTTCTTTGGTTTCTTTTTCTAAAATACTTTCTTCATTCATTTTCCAACCCTTTTTTTCCAAAAGAGTTTTAGCGGCTTCTAAGTCGCCGGCGGTCTTTAAAGTATTTTCTTCAATATTGATTGGGGTTGGACCATTTAAAATTCTACCAAAACCCAAAAGTACTTCATCTAGAATTTTTTGTTTAGGAGCAGAAATCTTTAAAGCTTCTCTGATTTCTTGATGTAAAAGAACTGGAGAAAGGTTTTGATTTAGAAATACTCCAAAAACTCTTGGTAAAGAACTTTCTTTTATTAATTCAGGGCTAATCTTTAAATCTCTGATTGTTTTGGGATTAAACCCAACAGTACTTCCAACAGTTTCTTTTTTGAAAGCTTCTACTAGCTCGGTTTCATTTTGGAAAAATTCAAGAATAATCGATTTTATTTTTGGCCGCTCTGGAGAATATTTTTTCCAAGAGTTGAGGGTAATGCTAGTTGGTATACCACCAGAATTTTTAACAATTTTCTCTACTCTGTAAGGGCCTGAACCGATAGGTTTAATATTGTAATCACTAAAAGGAAATTCTTCTGCGGAAATATCTTGCCAAATGTGTTTAGGTAAAACACCCAAAGTTAGAGTTTGAAAGAATGGAATATAAGGTTTCTCTAAAGTAAATTTTATATTTTGATCGTCTATTTTTTCTACCAGAACACCTTCCCAATTGGTTTTTTTAGGACTTTTAATGATGGGGTCCATAACTTTTTCAATAGTGAATATAATATCATCGACTGTTATTTTTTTACCGTCATGAAAATAAATATCATTTTTAAGAGTAAATTCATACGTAGTTCCACCTCCACCAATTTTGTAAGATTCTGCTAAATCTAGCTCATGATCCCCATTTTTAGATGGTTTTAAAAGACCTGAATAAATAAGGCTAACAAGATCTTTGTCGGTATCAGATATGGCTAAAACTGGGTTGATAAATCTTGGGGAACCGATAAGACCTTCAGTGAATTCGCCACCAAATACTGGTATTTCTACCAAGAAGGCTTTATTAACACAATAGAAAAGATTTAAGCCACTTATAGCAACAATTAATACTAGAATCGAAAGAATGATCTTTTCGGTATATCTCATCTTAACAAATAAATTTTCAAGCTTTTTAAAAAAGCTGTAATGATAATGATTCACAAAAAGTGAATTAAGAAAAGATATAATTTTATTTTTCATCCTTATTAGAAATAGGAAAGCACATAAATAAATATAGTAGAATATTCTTAAAGAAACTTTAGTATAGCAAATTTAGGATAGTTGAAGCAACAAAAAGAATGGCAACAACAATAGTTACTCTAAAAATCCAAAGCTCTGGTCCTCTCTTAGTGTGAATATTTCCGGAATCCATGCTACCACCACCAAAAGCGGCTCCGAGCGAACCTTCCGATTGTTGAAATAATATTAAGGTAACCAATACCATTGCCAGAATTATCTGAATATAGGACAACATGTTAATTACAAACAGTATACCATATCTAAAAAATAGAGCAATTTTTGATCTTGCAAGAATTTGGGAATATATTATAATACGGACGCTTTTATAAATTTTTTAAATTTATTGTTATGAAAAAGAAGAAAAAAATAACGAAAAAAGCTCTTAAAAAAGCTATTATTTCTGAACCAATTTTTAAGATTACCCCGCTTGGTGATAGGGTATTGCTTAAGCCTCTTTCAGTTGAAGAGACTAGCACCACGGCTTTGGGTATTATCATTCCTGATACAGTTAGTAAAGAGAAGCCTGAGCAGGGTACGGTGATGGCAGTTGGCGAAGGTAGATTTGAAAAGGGTGAAAGAATGCCTCTTTCAGTAAAGGTGGGTGATAAAGTGATTTTTTCTCGATATGGTTATGACGAAGTTAAATATGAGGGCGAAGAGTATTATATTCTAAAAGAAGAAAATATTTTAGCAATTATCAGATAATTCTATAAAAACCATATGGCAAAGATAATTAAATTTAATGAAGAAGCTAGGAAATCTTTAAAAAGAGGTATAGACACAGTTGCTAACGTTGTTAAAGTTACTATCGGTCCTCGCGGTCGGAATGTGGTTTTAGATAAAAGTTTTGGTGCACCAACTATTACTAATGATGGAGTTTCTATCGCTAAGGAAATCACTCTTGCTGATAAGTTTGAAAATATGGGTGCTGAAATTATTAAAGAAGTAGCCAATAAAACCAATGATGTAACTGGAGACGGCACCACTACTTCAGTGATTTTAGCTCAATCAATTATAAGCGAAGGCCTCAAACATACTGATATGGGTGTAAACGCTATGAATCTAAGGACTGGTATTGAAGAAGCATCTAACAAAGCAGTAAAAATCTTAAGTAAGATTGCTAAACCTATAAAAAACAAAGAAGAAGTAAGACAAGTGGCTACTATTGCCTCTGAATCTGAAGAAATGGGCAGTATCATTGCTGAAACTATCGAAAAAGTAGGCAAAGACGGAGTAGTTACTGTGGAAGAATCACAAACCTTTGGTGTTGAATGTGAAGTAGTAGAAGGCTTAGAAATTGATAAGGGTTATGTTTCGCCTTATATGATTACTAATGCTGAAAGAATGGAAGCAGAATATAAAGATGTACCAATTTTACTTACCGACAAGAAAATTTCTTCAGTAAAAGAAATTTTACCTTTACTTGAAGCTTTATCTCAGAGTGGCA
This sequence comes from Candidatus Zambryskiibacteriota bacterium, assembly GCA_016932555.1. Lineage (GTDB taxonomy): Bacteria > Patescibacteriota > Minisyncoccia > Phycocordibacterales > WO2-35-19 > WO2-35-19. Next base: position 40,783 of record JAFGCQ010000013.1, on the reverse strand, counting down.
GTAAAGAATTGGTTATTATAGCTGATGATGTTGACGGTGAAGCTTTAGCAACTTTTTTGGTTAATAAACTACGTGGCGGTTTTTCGGTTCTAGCCGTTAAGGCACCGGGTTATGGTGATCGAAAAAAAGATATGCTTGAAGATATCGCAGTAACAGTTGGCGGCAAAGTTATTTCTGAGGATTTAGGATTAAAGCTTGAAAATGCTACAGTAGATATGTTGGGGAAAACTTCAAAGATTGTTTCTAAGAAAGAAAGCACCATCATTATCGGTGGTAAAGGTGTTAAAACGGAGATAAATAATCGTATTAAAGCTCTCAAAAAACAAAGAGAGAGCCTAGATTCAAAATATGATAAAGAAAAAATAGATGAAAGAATCGCCAAACTTTCAGGTGGTATCGCTGTGATTAGAGTTGGTGCAGCTACGGAAACAGAGATGAAATATCTTAAACTCAAAATTGAAGATGCAGTATCAGCTACCAAAGCGGCTATTGCTGAAGGTATCATTGCTGGTGGTGGTAGCGCTTTAATCAGGGTTATCAAAAAAATAAAAGAAGAATTGAGAGATATTAAACCCAAATCTTCTGAGGCGACGTTGGGTTATAATATAATACTACGGGCTCTGGAAGAACCGTTGAGACAAATTGTACTCAATACTGGCAATGCTGATGGTTCAATAGTGGTAGAAAAAATTATGAATTCTGAAGAAGAAAATGCTGGCTTTAATGCAGCTACTGAACAATTTGTCGATAATCTTATCAAAGAAGGCATTATAGATCCAGTTAAAGTGACTCGAACTGCTCTCCAGAATGCTGCTTCTGCAGCTGCTATTTTGCTTACTACTGAAGCTGCTATTACCGATAAACCGGAACCTGAGAAACCAGAACCTAACCCAGATATGGGTATGGGTTATTAAAAAAGATTAAATAACAAAAACTGTCTAAATAGGCAGTTTTTGTTATTTTGTGTTATGATAAATCGGTCTGTTATTTTATTATTAATAGAATCAGTTATGGATATTTCAACAATTATCTTAATAATTATTGCGATTGTAGTTGTTTGGTTTATTTTTGCTTACAACAAATTTGTTAGGCTTGTTATCTGGACTAAAGAAGCCTGGAGTGATATTGAAGTCCAAATGAAGCGTCGCTACGACCTTATTCCCAATTTAGTTAACACGGTCAAAGGTTATGCTGTTCACGAATCTAAGACTTTTGAAGAAGTTACTAGAGCTAGAACAGTCGCTATGTCTGCAGAGAGTATAGAAGATAGGGGCAAGGCTGAAAATATGCTTTCCGGAGCTTTAAAATCACTTTTTGCAGTTGCTGAGAGTTATCCAGAGCTCAAAGCTAATGAAAACTTCTTGGAATTACAGAGAGAACTTTCTGACACTGAAAATAAAATCCAAGCTGCCAGAAGATTTTATAATACTAATGTTCGTGATCTTAATATTGCTACTGAAATCTTTCCTTCGAATATAATTGCTAGTATTTTCAAATTTTCTAAGAAAGAATTCTTTAATCTAGAAGGTGAGGAAATAGTTCGTGAACCAATTAAAGTACAATTTTAGAAATTAAAAAATAAAAAATGAATGAAAAACAAAAATCAGTAATTATTTATTCGACACCAACTTGTCATTTTTGTCATATGGCCAAAGGTTTTTTTGATGAAAGGGGCATAAAGTATACTGACTATGATGTTTTAGCTGATACAGAAAAAAGACAGGAAATGATAAAAAAAAGCGGTCAAATGGGTGTGCCGGTGATTCTCATAGATGATGAAATTATAATCGGTTTTGACCAAGCTAGGATTTCCTTATTGCTTGGAATTTAGTGTTATAATATTTTTATGCAGCCTGAGGAAAAAGAAATGCTAAAAAAGACTCTTGAATTAGCTCAAGAGAATAATAAAATGTTGCACAAAATACGCCACTCTTTATTCTGGGGTAGAATAGCAAGAATCGCTTACTGGCTTATAATCATTGGAACTGCTGTTGGGGTTTATTATTACATATCACCCTTTATAGATAGTGCTATCAACGCTTACGGTAATGTTAAAGGTGACTTGAAAAGTTTCGGCGATTTGTTTAAGGTTAATTAACATTGCCTGGGTAGCTCAGTTGGCTAGAGCACTCGCCTGAAGAGCGAGGTGTCGGCAGTTCGACTCTGCCCCCAGGCACATCTAAAAAACTCCGCCGAGGCGAAGTTTTTGTTTTTAGTTTCCTCTGACTTTGAGACGAGTGGAGCGATTTTTGTCGAGTTTGGGTAGACGGATAATGAGAAGACCATGTTTTTCCACTGCTTCGGCGGCATCTACATCTATCTCTTCTGGTAAAACGATACTTCGAGAAAAGCCACCCCAGTAAAGTTCTTTATGGAAATAATCGTCGTCAGAAATAGTCCTTTCGTTTTCTCTTTTGCCTTTAATAGTGACCATATCGCGGGAAATAGCTACATCTAAATCTTCTGGCTTAACTCCAGCGACCATAGTTTTTATAACAATTTCATTCGAATTCTGATAAACATCAACATTCAACTCACCCTCTTCTGGAGGATTGTTTATCCAATTTTCTTCTTCTTGATGCATATTACCCAATTCGTTTTCTATCTCGTCTGCGATGGATACAGAACCAGTAAGTCTCTCGAAAAATGATCTTTTTTTTGGCATATAAAACTATAAAAATTAAAATTTAGTAACGAATTTTTTTAACTTTCTCGAATAATACTATGATGAGAACAATCAAGATCCAAACTCCGCTAAAAACGAGAAATAGATTGTTACTAGCTTTAATTATAAGTAAATTAAATAAGGTATGCAACAAAATAGAGAGGACAATACCTGTTAATAAGAATGTTCTCTTAGTGAGATATTTTTTATAATAAGAAAGCCCGATCATGATGCCAATTATAGCTGAAGAAGCAACGTGTAAAAGAGTAGCTCCTAAAAATCTTGAATTGCCAGTCGTAACACTTTGTAGAAAACTACCGCTATCAATTAAATTAAATATGAATAAAGAATTTTCCAAAGCCGAAAAACCAAGAGCTACTGTAATCATATAAATAATGGCATCAACTGGCTCGTTCATTTCTTTATTTCTAAGCGAAGTGAAATAGGCACTTAAATATTTAACTATTTCTTCTATACCAGCCCACATAAAAACAGTTGTTATGGTAATACCGGTCAGAGAATTAGAAAATATAAATTTTTCTATTGGCAATACCACAAAAACTGCCGCCATCCCTCCAAGGAAAGCAATAATAATTCGGCTCTTAGGTTCTGGATGAAGGCAATCTTCTTTGAGCCAAAACCAGAGCCAGATGAGAGCTGGCAAAACTCCTCCTACTAGCGATAATAATATTGTATTAAGTGAAGACATAAATTAACTGGATCTGCTTGCACAGTCAGGCCATTTTTCAATCAGTAATAAATTATTAGTATTGGGCAATTCCAACCAAATCTTTTCAGTAATAAATGGCATAAAAGGATGCAAAAGTTTTAATTGTTCTTTTAAAAGAAAACCTAACATATTCCTAAAATTTTCTGTGTTTTTATTTTCTGATTTTAATTCAGTTTTACTCTCTTCAACTATTATATCGGCAAAAGTGTGCCAAGTGTAATGATAAAGCTTCTCAGCCGCTAAATGGAACCTGAAATTTTCCATGTCGCCAGTTATGTTTTTAACAAAATTGTCAAATTCTTTTATATATTTTTTGGTTTGAGAATGCTTTAGGGCGATTTCTCGATTACATTTAAAATCAGGATTATTTTCTAACACAAAACGAGCAATGTTCCAAATTTTATTACCAAAATGCTTGTAAGCTTTAATTTTCTCTTCGCCTAAAATATTGTTGCTACCTGGTCCAACGCCAACTATCATTGCCATTCTTAAGGCATCGGCTCCGTGTTTGTTAATAATTTCTAAAGGATCAACGGCAGTTTCCGGATTAGATTTGGACATTTTTTTGCCGTTTTTATCTAAAACTATGCCGTGAAGGTAGACTTTTTTAAAAGGTATATCACCTAAAAGATAAGTGCTCATAAGTATCATCCTAGCTACCCAAAAAAATAAAATATCATGTCCGGTTTCTAGAATACTGATTGGGTGGTAATTTTTGAAATCTAAAGTTTTGTTGGGCCAGCCCAAAGTTGAAAAAGTCCAAAGACCGGAGGAAAACCAAGTGTCTAGAGTATCAGAGTCTTGTTCAAATCCTTCACCTGGGCTTTCAAGGTTTACTCTGGCTTCTTCACCTTTGTACCAAACGGGAATGCGATGGCCATACCAGATTTGGCGGCTAATACACCAATCATGCAAATTGGCCAACCATTCGGCATAAATTTTTTTAAATTGGCTGGGAATAATTTCAATTTGGCCGTCCTCAACTACTCCAGACATAAGTTTTTTAAGCGAGGTTTCAATACCGGCAGGGAAGCCCTTTAAAACACTACTTTTGATTTTGAAATTTTTGTTGACATCAATAAACCATTGCAGTTTTGGCAAGGGTTCAATGACCGCGCCGGTTCTTTGGGAAATTGAAATATTTTGGTCAATTTCTTCTTCTTTTTCAAACAATCCAGATGCTTTTAATTTTTCAACGATGATTTCTCTGGCTTCGGAGGTTTTTTTACCATGAAAATCGGGATGCTCTGTGGTTATTCGGGCGTATTCGTCTATAACTTGAATTTTTTCTAGGCCGTGCTTATCAGCTAGTTCCCAGTCTGTTTGCGAATGTGACGGAGTGACGCCTAGGGCCCCGGTACCAAATTCTGGGTTGACTATTTTGTCGCCTATAACTTTTATAGATAAAGGGACTCCAACAAAATCAACCGAAAAAGTTTGGCCGATATATTGCTTGTATCTATTATCATTCGGATTTACAGCTACGGCAGTGTCGCCGAGTTTAGTCTCTGGCCTAGTAGTGGCGATGGTGATAGGGAAATTTTTATCATATTTAAAATAATAAAGCTTGGCTTTACGAGGCTCATGATCTACTTCGTCGTCAGAAACCGTGGTTTGGCTTTTAGGATCCCAATTAACGATTCTAAACCCTCGATAAATCAGTCCATCCTCATACATCTGCTTAAAAGCGGCGAAGACTGCCTCTTGCCTTTTTTTGTCCAGAGTAAAAGCTTCACGCGACCAATCAAGAGAAGCTCCCATTTTTTTAAGCTGATTAATAATGGTATCGTGAGATTCTTTAGCAAAAGTGTTTACTCTTTCTAAAAATTTTTCTCGCCCTAGTTCGCGTTTATTAGTTTTTTCTTTAGATAACTGTTTAACTACAATTGATTCAGTAGCAATGGCGGCATGATCGGTACCTGGTACCCAAAGAGTTTTCTTGCCGAGCATTCGATTGTAGCGAATCAGGATATCTTCAATGGCAAGCATGAAAGCGTGGCCAGTATGCAAAGTGCCGGTAACATTAGGCGGCGGCAGAACTATCGAAAAATAATCGCTGTTTTCTGAAGTTAAATTTTTTTTGATACAAACATCTGGGTTGAAAAAACCACTTTCTTCCCATAATTTATAAATTTTTTCTTCGTATAGAGCTGGATTATAAGGTTTTTTAAATTCTTCGTTCATTATTTTTTGTTGTAGATAAATATTATCACAATTTGCTAAGTTTTTTAATTTTTTGTTATTTTTAAGACATTTCCCCCTATTTTTTAAAGGACAAAACAATTAAATATAAAATGTCTTTTATTGATTTTATTGTCTTTATATGAATAAGAATGTCTTTTAAAAGACATTCTTATTCATATAAAAGACATATTTTAAAAAATGTTTAAAAATATAGCTTTTTTGGAAACAGCAAAAAGAGGCTATTCTTGACTTTTTTATTTATAGTGGAATGATGTAAATATTCGTTTTTTGTCTTATTTTAAAATTAATTATTTATATTAAAAATATGTTTATAAGAAAAATAAGTAAAATCTCTTTAATTGTCTTACCCATTTTTTTAGCAGCTTTTTCTGTTTTAATTTTTTCATTCTTAACTTTCCCGATAAATATTTCAGCCGAGTGCGCTTCAGTTGAAGTTTTGGATGAGACAGGAACAATAGAATTTTTATACGAATGTCTACCGCCCAATATTCCAGAAAACACTCCACCGGTTTTGACTCTTCTGGGTGATAATCCTATACAACTTATATTAGGTGACATATTTACCGACCCAGGAGCTAATGCCCTTGATAAAGAAGATGGTAATATTACTCACTTGATTGAAGTTACTGGTGTTGTTGATACCACAACTGTTGGTATTTATGAATTAAATTATTCTATTATTGATTCAGGCGGTCTTTCTGATGTTGCTACTAGACAAGTAATTGTTTCTGATAACCCGGAACCTCCTCCTTCGGATTTTAACATCAACATTATAGCTACCAAGATTGTTTGTGATGACGAGATAAATTTGCCTAATTGGGGGGAAGGCGGTCCTAGTATTACTGAAACCACAGCGGCAGACTTTTTGAGTGAAAATTCTGAAAAATGCCGATTGGCATCCGATTGGTATTTCCAATGGGGCGAAAATGATGTCAGTGATCCAGGAGCTGATTTTGTGGGTGAAGCTGAAGATGGTTGGAATACTTTTGGCCCTACCGACAGTAATGGCGAAGCCGCAATAACTTTAATAGCTTCCCCAGAGACTTCATATTTTTGGATGAGAGAAGTTCTTAAAGATAGCCATTTAGCTTTTTCATATCCTGGAGATAATAATTCTCAGAGCGCTGAAATGTACTGTCACACTGATGTCTTGAATTACGATAACTATGATCGAATAGATGCGCCTTTTACTGATGGCGAAACTTACTACTGTGTAGCTTTCAATGTTGCTTCTTCAACTCCTCCAGGACCGGTTTACCCATCTCTGACTTTAATTGCTGATCCTGTTTCAATAATATTAGGTGCTACTTCAACTCTGACTTGGGATTCCAAAAACGCTCTGATATGCGAGGCTCCTTGGACTACTTCAACCTCAACTTCAGGATCCAAAGAAGTTTCGCCAAGCGCTACTACAGATTATTCTATGACCTGCTCAAATAATGACGGTTCAATTGCCGCTACCACCACGGTTACGGTAAGTTCAGAGCCTCCACAACCCACTCCTTCAGTGACTCTCTCTGCTGAGCCGAGCACTATTACTGTGGGTGACAGTTCAATCCTATCTTGGAGTTCGCAAGATGTGTTATCTTGCAGCGCTTCCTGGACTGCTGCTAGTTCCACTTCGGGCAGTGCAAGCGTTTCTCCAGATTCAACAACAGAATATGGTATTACCTGTGTTGGAGATTATGGAAACGCCTTGGCCAGCACTACTATAACTGTTAATCCTAAAATCGAGCCGCCGGTTAATCCACCAAGCGACAATGGAGGTGGGGGCATTAGTGGCCGCAGACATGATATAAGTTACCTGCTTGCTCCAGAAGGAGAAGTTTTGGGAGCCCAAAACTGTGTTTATTTGTTTGACCATCTAAAAATTGGCTGGGCGAATGATCCAATAGAAGTTTTAAAACTTAAATCTTTTCTTAATATTTTTGAGGGAGAAAATCTATATTTAGACGGTATTTTTGACCAAGCTACTTTTGAAGCTGTAAAAAGATTCCAGATTAAATATGCTGATGACATTTTAAATCCTTGGGGCTATGAAGATAATGAACCGACTGGTTTCGTTTACATTTTAACCAAGAAAAAAATCAATGAAATTTTCTGCACTAGTCTTTTCCCGGTTACTTCAACTGAACAGACGGAAATAGATAATTTCAGAAATTCAGGCAGTGTAGATTCTATTTATGACGAGATAAGTATTACTGACGATGATTTGGGTGTAGATTTAGATCAATCTGAAATTCAAAATACAATAATTATAGTCAGTGATAAAACAGATGTGTCAGAAGGGGCTCCAGTAATAGAACTTGCAGCGACTACCTCTAAGGACGGAGGATCTATAATAAGAAACGCTGCTATCTCTCTGTTTGGTTTACCTCAAAAAATAGCCAATAATTGGAAATACGTTTTAATCACCGTTGTCTTCTTGGCAATAGTTGTGACTGTAGTAAATATGTCGAGAGATTCTAAAAATGATGATGATTCAACTGAAGCGGCTCTCGATCTTGAAAATAATAATAAAATTATTAAAGAAGTAGTCCCAGAGAATGAAGAATCTCCAATTATAGTGTTACCGGGTAGTGGTAAAGGAGAATCATTCAAAAAAGAAAACAAAGAAGAGGATACATTACCCTTAGATGAAGAAATTATAATAGAAGATGAAGATTCAGAGGAAATTATAGAAGGACCTGAAGAATCCAATAAAAAAACTAGTTAAAAGATAAATTTCCTTGAGCTTTTAAGTTCTGATTCTGACTCTTTAATTTCTGTAAATAACCAGTGATGGCTATCATGGTAGCATTATCGGTAGCGAGAGATTGAGGGGGAATTAAAATTTTAATATCTGGATAAGATTTATTAAATTGCAAAAAGTTTTCTCTCAAAGCCTTATTAGCTATCACTCCGCCGCCTATAATTAAAGTTTTCGGAGAATATTTTTCTATAGCTGCTTTAGTTTTGGATAATAAAGTTTCTATCACTGCATCTTCAAATTCTCGGGCTACCGCTATCTTATTCGCGTTATTGTTATTTTTCAAATAATAAAGTGTGGCAGTCTTTAACCCCGAAAAAGAAAAATTAAAATCTTTAGAATGGATCATGGGGCGGGGGAGTCGAGTTTCTAATTTTATATTTTTTTCTCTGGCTTCTTCTGCTAGGCGAGATATTTCTGGACCACCAGGATAGGAAAGTCCGAGCATTCTAGCAACTTTATCAAAGGCCTCGCCTACCGCATCATCTTGAGTTTCGCCAAGTTTTTCTTTATCTGTCCAGTCTTTGAGAAGCACTAATTCAGTGTGGCCTCCCGAAATCAAAAGCGCTAGGGCAGGGAAGACGATTGTCTCTTCCCTATCGATTAAAACTGAAACGATGTGTCCTTCCATATGATTGGCACCGATAATAGGAATATTCCATCTCTCCCCTATTTTTTTGGCAAAATTAATGCCAGCCCAAAGTGCTGGTTCCAAACCCGGTCCGACCGTTACAGCAATTAAATCAATAGCAAGCTTGGGTACCTTGTTTAAAAAATTTTCCAAGTTTTCTTTCGGGTCTTTGTTTTCTCGTACTTCGTATTCCGTGTCTCGTATCTCTAATAAATTTGCTTTCCTTAAGGTGTCTATTAAAACAGGAAGCAAATTTCTCTGGTGCTCACGTTTGGCGAGGTTCGGCACTACACCGCCATATTCTTTATGTATGTCAATCTGGCTATTCACTGTGCTACTAAGCACTTTAAAACGGGGGGTTTTTAAGTCCCCTTTCGCCTCAATTATACTTATTGCAGTTTCGTCACAACTAGTTTCGATTCCTAAAATAATCATAAAATTTTTTAAACTAGGAAAAATCTATCACAATTTTTCTTAAATTGCTCTGAATTTGATAATTTTATTTAGTTAATCGTAGATATGGCTTAATTGGTACTAAAATCAAACTACCGATAATAGAGAGAATTACCATAATAATAATAAGGATAGGAAAACCAGCTTGGACAGCAATGAAACCACCGATAGCTGCCAGGGCAGCACTCGTGAGATCAGTAAGTGTGAAATAAACTCCCCATTCAGTACCTTCCTTATCTTTATCGATATGCCGGGTAAAAATTGCCATATAAGAAGGGAAAGTGAAAGCAGTAAAAAGTCCCATCAAAAATTGTACGAAATAAAGCTGTAAAGGAGTATGAATAACTAGATAGAGCAAAGGTATTAAAGACATAAGCAGAGTAAAAATTACCAAAATATAAAAATCGTCCTTCTCTCCCCTAATACGATCTATAAAAGCAGCGATTGGTACCTGCATTATAACCCGTAATTTTCAGGTCTCTATTCAGGCGGCGGCGATTCGAATCAGCAATCTGAAGCTTTGGAAACACTCAATCGGTCTCTGGAAATGGGACAAGGGCGCGCACGAGTTGTGGTTTGTCGGAAAACGATTTTGGCGAACGCCTAAGCCATCATTCACGGTGTTTGAGCTTGCGATGCAAAACATGAGTGCGGTTAAAAAAATTGAGTTGTATGATTGGCCCGAAGGAAAATTTCATTCCGCTCTTATTGAAGCTCGCAGGATTGGTAAGGATTATTTATTGGCAATGGTGCTGGGATAATTCTTGATATTCCGAATTCTCCCTTAACTCAAAGGGCATACGATGAAGCGAGAAGCGAGGATACTTCTCGGTAAATCGCTGGATTCCATTCTCCTTTCCGTCGAACATTTCAACCGTCCTTGGAATCGTGGAAGAGAAGAATCGGTCCTAATCCTTCTCGATCGTGGATTCGAACTATTATTGAAAGCTTGTATCTTGGAGCGGGGCGGTAAAATCAGAGAGAAAAGGGCCAAGCAAACTATTGGTTTTGATGCCTGTGTTCGTAAATGTCTAAGCAGCGGTGAGATTAAATTTCTTACAAACGAACAGGCAGTGACCGTCCAGATGATCAATAGCCTGCGCGACGCCGCCCAGCACTATATTCTAGAAATATCGGAGGAGCAGTTGTACCTCCATACGCAGGCTGGGCTTACGCTCTTTCGAGATTTATTAATGAATGTCTTCACTGTCGATCTCCACGAATATCTTCCACATCGTGTGATGCCGATATCAAGTAGTCCACCACGAGATCTGAGAATTTTAATTGAAACTGAGTTTGAAGATATTAAACGTCTTGTTGCTCCTGGTTCCCGACAAAGATTGCATGCTATGGCACGGCTTCGAGCCATACAAATTATGGAGGATTCCCTTGGAGGTAGCCGTTCACAACCGGGCGATGCCGAATTGAAACGTGTTATTAGAGGTATCCGCGAGGGTCTTCCATGGCAGAAATTATTTCCTGGAGTAGCTACACTTCGTTTAGAAACGAAAGGTACCGGACTCACAGTATCCATTCGTTTGACGAAAGCGAAAGGGGATCCCGTTACGCTTGTACCAGAAGGAACTCCTGGTGCAACTGTTGTGGCGGTCAAGAGGGTAAATGAATTAGGAGTGCTTCTTTATGTGGCCACTTCCGACTCGCCTGAACCGGTTCATCGCGCACATCATTGATCAAATACCACACCCCCGGTAGTTGTCCAGGCGCGCATATTGGTTCATCAGGTCGCTACTCGGTAGTATCGTTCTTTTCGAGAAGGAAATAACAGAAGAACTTGCGTTTTTTATCTTTGTAGAAGGCAGCAAATAATGGGTACCTCCCAAATTCCTACGGAGTAATCTTACTCGAAACTGGGAGATACCCACACTACCACTTACTTATTTTGTACATCCCAGAATATCTTTTAATGCACCAACTGCCTCAAGTACTGCAGCGGCTTGTTCTTGAGTGATCTTCTTTCCCGCTTGAGCATTTGCGAGCCCGGACATGCCCTGTAGAATGTCGCATGCAGAGGCCTCATCATCGCTTTCGATATCTTTCCAAATAACGAGAAACTGATTTTCAAAGGCTATTGGCGAGAGACCATTAATCGCATTTTCTAGGTCTGCCAGTGCGTAATCTAGGGGATTCCCCACAATTTCACTTACCCCTTCCTGGTCCATGTCGGGAAGACTTTCAGGAGTACAATTAATAAAGTCCCCATTCTCATCTGTAATGATAGAGAATCCGCTTTCATCCAGTTCGCACGCGTCTTCGCCACCTTGAGGAGCAAAGCCCTCAGCGTTGACAAGAGTTCGGGAACTTGCAAGCGTCGTACCACCTGAGCCCGTCACACGTAAAACAACGTAATCATCATAAGCTGCGTCATATACGTGAACTGCGGTAGCTTCTGTGGTTTCAAGATCATAGATGCCATTGTTATCGAAATCCCATTCGTAGAGCATGATGGGGAAACCTGAAGGATCATAGGATCCTGAGGCGTCAAATTCAATGGATTGGCCGGTTGTCCCTGAATAAGCCTGGCCAAGCCAGGCAAATGGCTGTTTCGCCGCTTGATCAAGGATTTCTAGAATTGTATCTGTAAGGCCAGATATGCTTGGAACAACCGAACCGCCAGTTTCGCCAGCTATTTCTCCGACCGCACCATTGTAATTCAGGTTGCCAACATCAGCACCTATTATCTTGACTGGATCTATTGCAATACTGCTTGCAACGATTTGGGGAGCTGTCAGATTGGAAATTGGCTCTGGTGAGAGCGCAGGAGCATCACCGATGACGATCATAATTTTCGTAACACCAGGCCGCCATGGTAGTTTGATGGCAGCCTGAATACCTGAAAAAACTGTTTCCTCCCAATCTCCGCCACCATTAGCCGAGAGAGAATCAATACCAGCTTGAATCGATGCCAGATCATTAGTAAAGGTCTGATCGACTCTAGCCGGGTAGTCTCCCGACCAACCGGTTCGTTCAGGGAAGTCTCGATAAGAAACCACTGCTATTCGATAAGAGTCAGTTGTCGCTGCAAGCTGGTTCACCAAAATGGAAAGGTCAGCCTGCACCTGGGCAATTTCACCAGCCATAGACCCAGTAGTGTCCACGACCAAGGCGACGTCGATATCTGAATTGGCCTCGAATACTCCACCAGCTGCGCCAAAGGTCTCAAAAGCGGATAGCGCTCTGCCCCAATTTTCATGCCCTAGCTCATTGGGGTGATACCACTCATTGATCCTTAAAAACCCCTCAAATTCATGGATCCATCGATTAGGGTTTCGTTCATAGGGAGAAGGATTCGGCTCGTGCCCTGAAAACAGTGCTTTCGTGCCGTCATAAAAGACAATATAGTTTTCTCCTGCTGCGGCATTGGCCGCTTCCACCGCAGTCTTTTGGTATGCTTCGCCTGTTACTCCCAAATTACGTATTGCTGTTCCGGCATCGTAGCTATCTACAATTTCGCCATGTACATCTTTTGTAAGTGTGTATTCCACATCCGGCAACGTAAGCTGAGGATATGCAACATACGCGATCTTCGCCCCGGGTTTTAACTTGGCCTTGATCGCTGCAAATGCATTTATCATATTACTCTGTAAATCTGCCAATCCTGCATTCGCCTCATTGACTGCATTTCTGCAACCCTCTGGATCTCTATACCCAAGCGCAAAACATTGTTCTATAATGGTATCAAATCCTAAATCGTTACCACCCATTGTCAGCAGCACCAAATCGACACTGCTGTCAATTGCGTCAATTTGCGGATTTATATAACGTGTGCAGCTTAAGAGGGATGTGTCTCTATAATATTCTTCATCAGGATATTCTGCCGTTGGACAATTGCCAAATAAATCCTTAAAAGCAGTATCCCGCATGTCCCTCTCATTCAGAATGTCCCTGACTACGCCGCCAGAACAAGCGCGGTTTATATACGTGACGGCGAACGTGTCTTTAAGAGATTCTGCAAATTGGCTTCCCCAATTTGTAGGGCTACGGTAGCAACCAGAGACACTGTAATAATTCCGATCTCCTGATGCCGAGCGTGCGCCATTACCAGCAGAATATGAATCGCCAAGTTGCACAATCTTAAACGGTACCTTCTCCTCAAGTAATTGCGCTGAAGATGCGGAAACAAACAGCGTTAATAAAAATAAGACGACAACAAATCCACAGACAAATCTTAATGCCTTGTGTTGCATCGAAATGTTCATTGGACACTCCTCCTTTTGGGCACGAGATTAACCAGAGTGTGTCACTCGGACGCTTACAAGATTTGCATCTGAGTGAAGCCGTACTCCGGCCGTGATTGTGTGGACATTATCCTTACTTTTTAAAGATGCACTGAAAAAATCAGGAACTATGTTCCAATCATCCGCTTTCCATCCTCTTCTTTCCAAGATTTCTATTATTTCTTGATAGACCTCATTCTTTGTATAATCATTTATCGGTCTGTACTTTAGATAAATTTCTGCATATATCGGACTTCTTCCAAGTTCTGTACCTTTATCTCGGACCGATCTGCTAATTTCCTTACCCGTCGTGAGCTGTATGACTGAGACTAAGTCCTCCAACTCTCGCAATTCAACCGACTTAAATATTCTGCATCCGTTCAGGAAGAGTAGAACGCCCAAGAGCAGAACGCCAAAGACTGGAGCAAGAATGAGTGATTTTTTCATAGCGTTTGGGTTATAGATAATAATTTTGTGATTTAAATAACGGCAAATTAAAAAGTAAAAGAAACCTGCGTATGGCTTTCCCTTCCGCATAACCAACGCTCTTTTCCTTGATACTGCCTTAAATGTTATTTAGGCTTGTCTGATATTAATGCAATCCTCGGGCCATATCTATAGAATATTCCGAGAAACTTCGACATGCAATGGTATCTGTTGATTATAATGGAGATAGCAATCCCAGGATATACACCGAGCCACTGATCTAGAATGGCAATCCAATTTCAAATTAAAAAGAAGTTTTACAATTATATCTAAAATTAATTTCAATATCGATCTAATCGTTAAAAAAAAGTAGATGCATGCGATACGCTGAATGTAAAGAAAACCGGCAATTGATTTGCAGAATATCCGGTCATGCAGCTTCTTCGAATTGCCGGAAACATCAATTCTGCCCCTCTTTGTTTAATGTCGCTCTGTCCTATCTTTATTCCACATGAATGAAAACAAGCAGGCTACCGGTTCCATCCCACGTTTCGCCGATCTTTTTCCGGAAATCGAAAAGGATAAATTACAGGAGGCAGAGGAGAATTTTGATCGATATTTGGATTTGGTTCTCCGAATCTATTGCCGTATTAGGGGTAATTCAGAATCTTATAAAGCATTCAAGCTTTTGACATCCCGATACCAAAATTCTAATATAAGAAACAATTAGATATATTCCACGCAGTTAATAGCTTACCCACAATTCAATATGAGTAATTATATCGGTTATATCCGTGTCTCCACGGTCAAACAAGGAGTGCACGGCGTATCGCTACAGGAACAGCGTGCCGCCATTTCCGCCTACGCTATCCGCAACTGCCTGCAGATCATAGAGTGGCTGGAAGAACGCGAGACGGCGGCTAAACGCGGCCGACCGATATTCAACCGCATGCTTGAGCTTCTAAAGCAGGGCCAGGCCGATGGAGTTATCGTCCACAAGATCGATCGTAGCGCCCGCAATTTGAAAGACTGGGCGGAACTGGGCGAGCTTATAGACCGAGGGATTTCGGTACATTTCGCCAATGAGAGCCTGGATATGCAATCCAGGGGCGGCAGGCTCTCGGCGGACATTCAGGCGGTCGTGGCCGCCGACTATATCCGCAATCTCAGGGAGGAAACCCGCAAAGGATTCTACGGGCGTTTGAAACAGGGTCTGTATCCTTTGCCGGCTCCTCTCGGTTATCTGGATACCGGGAAAGGCAAACCGAAGGATTTAGACAAAATCACGGCACCGCTGGTCAGAAAAGCTTTTGAACTTTACGCTACCGGACGATTCAACCTCGATTCACTGAATGATGAAATGTATAAATTGGGGCTGAGAAATCGCAATGGCGGTAGAGTTAGCCGCAACGGTCTTTCCGTGGTGCTCAATAATCCCTTCTATATCGGATTGATCCGGTTGAGTAGCACAGGCGAAACGTTTTCCGGTACCCACCAGCCGCTCATTCGTAAATCTCTCTTTGACAGGGTCCAGAAGGTTCTGGACGGCCGCTTGAATGTTCGAGCCCATAAACATGATTTCCTTTTTCGTCGACTACTCACCTGCAAGCACTGTGGCCATTCCCTGATCGGAGAAAAACAGAAGGGTCATGATTATTATCGATGCCATAATCGCGATTGCCCTAAAACCTGTCTACGGCAGGAGGTTGTTGAGAACTCAATCAAAAAAACATTGATCCCGATTCAATTGAATGACAATGAGAAGGCATATCTGGAAAGCAAAATGGTCGATCTGAAAGAAAGTTGGCAAGATAACCGGGAGGAGATAGCGAAATCCGTAAACCTGAGGCTGCATAATCTTCAGGACCGGCTGATGCGAATCACGGATGCTTATATCGATCGCCTTATCGGAAAGGAAATTTTCGAAGAACGTAAATCCGTGATTTTGATGCAGAGGAAAAATCTTGAGGAAAAACTTGAGGAGCTTCGAAACAACAATACCAGCTCGACACCGGATCTGCTGGCTGAATTCCTCGAACTGGCCGGAAGCGTTTATTTAAGCTACGAATCCGGAATTCCGGATGAAAAACGTGATTTGCTGAAAATTGTGACCTCGAACCGGTTAGTAGACGGAAAAAACGTTGACGTTAAGCTCTCGATGCCGTTCAGACTGGTCGCAAACCGCCATGAATATTCAAACGGTGACCCTACAGGGAATCGAACCCTGATTCCAGGCTTGAAAAGCCTGTGTCCTAACCGTTAGACGATAGGGCCATTCGACTTCGCTCATGGTAAGCCAAATAACGGATAAATAATAACATTTTTTGTAAATAATGCAAAAAAGTGTTAATTTTAAAGTTTAAGGAAGTGTGGCTGAGTGGTCGAAAGCGCCGCTCTCGAAAAGCGGTAGCTCCGCAAGGGGCTCGGAGGTTCGAATCCTCCCACTTCCGCAGTAAAAAGCTGAATTTGCCGAAAACCTAGCTAGATTTTAGCAGAATTCTCAATGTAGAAATTTTATGCTAGAATGAATTTGTTATGGTCATATCATACAACGGGGTCCAGTCATTTAAAGTGCAATTTGGAGACACAGTTTTGGCTTTTGATCCTATTTCTAAAGAATCTCGGCTTGTTGGCGGACAGACAAAATTACGAGCCAGTAACTTTGGCGCTGATATTGCGTTGATTTCTCTAAATCATCCTGATATGAATGGAATAGATCAAGTTAATCGAGGTGATAAACAAGCTTTCATTATAAATGGTCCGGGTGAATACGAAATCCAAGGAATTTTTATCAAAGGTTTACCTAGTATTTCAAACTATGATCTACCTATGAAGGCAGATGGTAAAAAAAGAATTAATACTATCTACACTATCAATCTGGAAAATATGAATCTTTGTTTTTTGGGAGCTTTGAATAATACTGAACTCTCAAAAGAAACTAAATCAGGAATTGATGGAATTGATATTTTATTTGTACCGATTAGTGGTAACGGAGTTTTAAGTGCTTCAGAGGCTTATAAATTTGCAGTATCTCTGGAACCTTCTATAATTATTCCTATGAATTTTAACGAGGATTCTCTCAAAGCTTTTATTAAAGAGGGTGGTGATGAAGAAGTACAAAGAACTGATAAATTAACTATCAAAAAGAAAGATTTAGAAAGTAAAGAAGGGGAAATTATTGTGTTATCACAACAATAAAAACTTTAATTTCCAATTTTCAATTTTTAAAATATGCTGCTCAAAAAATACAATTCAATAATGCAGCAATCAGAAAGAAAGAGAAAAAATTGGGCCATGGGTCTTTCGATAACTTTAACTCTCATAATATTTGTCGGTTTTGGGTTTTATCGTGGATTTTTAAGTTTAGGAGGATCTTCTTCAAGCCAAATAGCTAATGTAGTAGTGGCGGTTGAAAAAGCTCCAACTCCTCTGCAAAGCACCAAGGAAACTTTTCAGTCAGTGTTTCAGGAAATTGGCGAAAAATATGTTGAATTTAAAAACGCTTTATCAAATGTTTTTGTGCCTTTTATAACCAGCATTGAGGTTTACGATAGAGAGTAATTTTGCTATAATAAGTAGCAAATATGGCTAAAAAGGGCGAAAATAACAATACCGAAAAAAATCCCCCAATGCAGGGGATTATTTCTCGTTCAATAACAGACGAGATGAAGGAATCTTTTATTGATTATGCTATGTCGGTAATTACTGACAGAGCACTGCCTGATGTGAGGGATGGACTAAAGCCGGTACATCGCCGCATCCTTTATGCTATGCATACCATGGGCTTGACTTCAACTGCCAAAACCAGAAAATCAGCAGCCGTAGTCGGTGAAGTTTTGGGTAATTATCATCCTCACGGTGATGCTGCTGCTTATGAAGCTATGGTCAAAATGGCTCAAGATTTTAGCATTAGGTATCCTTTAGTAATTGGTCAAGGAAATTTTGGTTCAGTTGATGGTGATAGTGCTGCCGCCATGCGTTATACCGAAGCTAAGATGAGTAAAATTGCCGGAGAACTTTTACGTGATATAAACAAAGATACAGTAAATTGGGTACCTAATTATGATGCGACTAAAAAAGAACCGTCAGTTTTACCAGCCGCTGCTCCACAACTTTTATTAAACGGCACTTTGGGTATTGCTGTTGGTATGGCTACCAACATTCCACCTCACAACATCAGAGAAGTGGTAGATGCTACCGCTTTTCTTATTGACAACAAAGAGGCTACTAATGAAGATCTGATGCAATTTATTCAAGGTCCTGACTTCCCTCTTGGTGGTGTAATCTTCAATATTAAAGATATCCATCATGCTTATGCTACTGGTCGGGGCGGTATTGTTACTCGTGGCGTGGCCGAAATTGTAGAAGAAAAAAATAATTCTCAAATCATCATTAGCTCAATTCCTTATCGAGTAAATAAGGCTGATCTTATCATGAAAATTGCTGATTTAGTGAGAGATAAAAAAATTGAAGGTATTAAAAGCATTCGTGATGAATCAACTAAAGATATAAGGATTGTTATTGAACTTAAGAATGGCAGTTATCCGCAGAAAATCTTAAATGCTCTATATAAGCATACTCAACTTGAAGATACCTTCCATTTAAATCTCGTGGCTTTAGTTGGCGGCGTACCTCAAACCATATCTCTTAAAGGCATTTTAGAAGAATTTATAAAACATAGGCAGATTATTATTAAGAGAAGAACTGAATTTGACTTACGTGAAGCCGAAGCTCGCGAGCATATTTTATTTGGGTTAAAAAAAGCACTTGACCATATAGATGAAATCATAAGGCTTATTAAGAAAAGTAAAGATGTTGAAGAAGCCAAGATAAACCTTATGAAGAATTTTAAGTTTTCTGAACTGCAAGCCAATGCTATTTTAGAGATGAAATTGCAAAAACTTGCTGGTCTTGAAAGAAAGAAAATTGAAGATGAATTAAACGCAGTGCAAAAACTTATTATTGAACTTAAAAGTATTTTGGCTAACCCCAAAAAGATTTTATCTATTATTAAAAAAGAACTTTCTGATATTTCTGAAAAATACGGAGATGAGAGAAGGACTAAAGTAATTAAAGGTGGAGTTAAAGTACTTTCAGTAGAAGACATTATCGCTGATGAAGAGAATACTCTAGTTCTAACTGAAGGTGGTTACGTTAAACGTACTCATCCAGATGAGTACAAAAAGCAACGTCGGGGCGGGGTAGGAGTAATTGATTTAGACACCAAAGAAGAAGATTTTGTCTCTAATTTTCTTACCGCTAATACCCATTCAGGACTTTTGTTTTTTACTGATAAAGGTAAAGTTTATCAAATAAAAATGTATGAATTACCAGAAGGACGCCGAGCCACTCGAGGTAAATCAATAATGAATTTCTTGGCACTTTCTGAAGGTGAAAAAGTGACTTCAGTTTTACCTATGCCTAAAAATCTTAAAGATAACAAAGAATTATCACTTTTGATGGTTACTAAAGATGGAGTTGGTAAAAAAGTTTCTGCTAGAAACTTTCATGATGTACGTTCCAGTGGTATCATCGCTATCAAACTTTCTGAAGGAGACAGATTAATCTCAGTTTCAGGTGTAATAAAAGATGATTCTTGTGTGGTGGTTACTAATAAAGGTCAGTCAATTAGATTTAAAGAAAGTGATGTTAGAGAAATGGGCCGTACCGCTGGAGGAGTAAGGATTATAAAACTTAAAAAAGGTGATAAAGTAATTGGAGCTCACCCTGTTTTTAAACAGGCAGATAAAGAGGTATATCTTTTAACTATGGGTGCTAACGGTTTTGGTAAAAAAACATCAATCAAAGAATACAAGATTCAAAAACGTGGCGGCTCAGGCATAAAAACCAGTAATGTTACTGCTAAAACTGGCGATCTAATTGCTTCCCAAGTGATTACTAGCGAAGAGGAAGAAGCAGTAGCAATGTCAAAAAAGAGCCAAGTTATCCGTCTTGATCTATCTGAAATCCCCTCTCTCGGTCGTTCAACTCAAGGGGTGCGTATTATGAAGCTACATCCTGGTGACTCTATCGCTTCATTTATCTGTTTATAACATCCACCATTTTTGATGCAGAGATTTTGAAATTTCTGATATAATAAATTTATGTCTAAATTTCAGCTAATTTTGACAGGTCTGTTTGCTGCTTTTATTGTTATTGGAGTTATAATTTTTGCTGCTTTTAAGGGTGGTTCAGTTGTGGCTACTGAAGTAGTAATCTGGGGTACTATTCCCAAATATACTTTTGATAATATTATTGAATCTACTTCTCTTTATAATAATGATGAATATAACGTTCAATACATAGAAAAATCCGAAGAAGATTTTGATAATGATTTTATAGAAGCTCTAGCTTCTGATAGTGGTCCTGATGTATTTCTCTTACCAAGTAGTAAAATTTTAAAGCATCGTAATAAAATTTTTCCTGTACCTTATGAAGTTTATAATCAAAGGCAATTTAAAAATACTTTTATAGAAGGTACTGAAATTTATATGGCGCCCGAAGGCATTTTAGCCTTACCTGTTATTGTAGATCCGCTGGTTATGTATTGGAATAGGCAGATATTCAATAAAGTCAAAATTACCGAACCGCCAAAATACTGGGATGAATTTTATAATCTAGCAAATTTAATATCCCAAAAAGATGGTGCTTTAAATATCTTACAGAGTCTAGTAGCTTTTGGAGAATTTGAAAATATTTCTCATGCTAAAGAGATAATACTTAATCTAGCCATGCAAGCTGGAACCCCAGTGACTATTTGGAATGAAGGTAATGCTAAGAGCGTATTTTCAGATTCCTTTAACAAAATTCCAATACCAGCTGAAGCTGCTGTTAATTTCTATACTGAGTTTAGTAATCCAGTAAAACCAACTTATTCTTGGAATCGTTCTTTGCCTAGCTCATTTGATTACTTTTTGAGTGGAAATCTGGCTCTTTATCTTGGTTTTGCTAGCGAAATTTCTAATATCCAATTAAAAAATCCAAATCTTAATTTTGATGTGACTTCTGTACCGGTATCTAGAGAGGGAAACAATGACACTTCCTTCGCTGAATTTCAAGCTTTTGCTATTACTAAATCATCAAAAAATCGCAGCGCTGCTTTTGGGATTATATCTATATTAACAAGTAATAGTGCTGTCAAAGCTTTTAGTGAAAATCTTAAATTGGCTCCGGCTAGAAGAGATTTATTAAGTTTTAAACCTATTGATGCTTACCAAAGTGTATTTTATGACAGCGCTATCAGAGCTAGGACATGGTTAGATCCTTCTCCAAAAGATACAAATGTTATTTTTAAAGATATGATAGAATCTATTACTAGTGGGCGATCAAGAACAAGCGAGGCAGTAGTTAGGACCCATCGGGAACTTTCAAGCTTATTGCAAAAATGATGAAATATTTTGTTATATTTTTAGTTCTAATTTCTCCAACAGTGGCTTTTGCCCAGCCTTTGGTGCCTACTGATTGTGGAGGAG
Organism: Candidatus Zambryskiibacteriota bacterium; assembly: GCA_016932555.1. Classification (GTDB taxonomy): domain Bacteria; phylum Patescibacteriota; class Minisyncoccia; order Phycocordibacterales; family WO2-35-19; genus WO2-35-19. The sequence continues at coordinate 19,217 of JAFGCQ010000013.1, read as the reverse complement.
TGGGCCAGCCGGAATGTGGTTATAAGCATCTTTTGCAGATGGTAGATACTATAATTAATTGGCTAATAATGATATCTGTACCGATATCAGCAGGCGTCATGGCGTGGGCTGGTATAATTTATATGACCACCGGTATTGCCGATAAAAAAGCTCAAGCTAAATCTATGCTTATTAAAGTATTTATTGGATTTGTAGCTATCCTTTCAGCTTGGATCATTGTTTCTACCATCTTAAATGTTTTAGTAAATCCGAATATTAGGAACAGTCTTCCGGTTTAAAAAAATAATATATAATCATATTATGAGCAAAAAAAATAAAACACTAGTTATCCAAATTTTGTTTAGTATTGTTATTATTTCAGTTTTTATATCTCCTGTTTTGATTCAGGCTCAAAGTACTTTGAACCCAAATCCTGGTACAAGCAATCCATCTTCAAATAATGGCGTTATAACCATAAAAAATCCTTTTAAAGAGAATAGTATTGAAGGTCTTATAAAAGTTATCGTCAACGATATTTTAATGCCGATTGGCGGAGTGATAGCAGTGGTTATGATTATTTTTGCCGGCTTCCTTTATGTGACGGCCAGGGGTAATGAAAACCAAATTAAAAAAGCTCACCAAGCTTTGACCTGGGCAGTTATTGGTGCAGCTATTTTACTCGGCGCTTGGGTAATATCGGAAGCGATACAGGCCACTATTAACAGCTTAAAAACTGGCAACTAGTATGCAACTAAAAGCGAGCGAAGGATTAAGAGGTTTGATAGAATTTTTGACAGATATCGGTCTAAGAGTGATACCTTTCTTAGCGGCAGTAGCTTTCTTAGTATTTGTCTGGGGGATAGCCAAGTTTATAAGGGCGGCTGGTAGTGAAAAGGAAATCAAGGACAGTAAAAATTTAATAATCTGGGGGGTTATCGGAATTTTTATTATGGTTAGCATCTGGGGGATTATTGCTTTTCTATCCAGTGAGTTTGGCTTCGGTAATCAACCACTAATTCCTCAAATAATCCTTAATTTATCGTGAAAAAGTTAATTTTTATTATATTTTTAATACCAAATACAATTTTTGCTGCCAGTGCGGTTGATCTTTTAGATTCTGCCTTGAACATTGTAACCAAAATTTTAATACCGATAGCTTTCGCTCTCTGTCTCTTATATTTTTTCTGGGGAGTGGTAAAATATATAAATAAGGGAGCAATTAACGAAGAAGCTGCCAAGGAAGGTAAAAGGGTAATGATTTGGGGAGTAGTCGGTATATTTATAGCCTTCTCAATTTGGGGGATAGTTAAATTTATACAAACCGAACTGGTTATTCCGGATATAGAAAAAATAGAAAGGCCGGTCACTGGAAACAAATAAAAAATTAATATCATTAATAAATAAATATATGCAAGGTAAAATTTACAAAATCGCACTTATTTTTACATTTTTAGCATTGCCCTTTTTTGCTTCGGCTCAACTTATTCAAACTGGCACGCTACTAATGATGATAAAAAACCTGATAACTATATATCTTATCCCTATTGCTTTTACTCTGGCTCTGCTACTTTTCTTTTGGGGGGTGGTTAAATATATTTGGTCTGTGGGAACTGAGAAGGAACAAGGCAAAAAAGTAATGGTTTGGGGCATAGTTGCTCTCTTTGTGATGTCATCAGTCTGGGGTTTGGTAGCATTTCTTAGGATAGAATTAAATATTGGTAGTGAACAAAATATGCCGATTCCGACGATTGGCAACTAATTAATCTTTAAGCTGTGGATAGTCCATTGAACTCAAAATAAAACACTTGTATTATTAAGTTTGAATAATGGTCGTTTAATTTATTAATATTTTAAAAATATGAATCCCGTTAGAAGTTCAGCCAACTAACGAGATTCGAAAAAGAAAAAGTATGAAAACTTTTAACGGGATGAAAAAACTAACATTAACTATTGGAGTTTTAGTTTTTCCTCTAGTATCTTTCGCTGCGTTGGGGAATATTGAAGATTTAACTGTATCTATTGGCAATATAATTAATCTGATTATTCCAATTCTATTTGCTTTAGCTTTACTAGCTTTCTTTTGGGGCTTGGTTAAATACATATTTAGTTCATCAGATGAAGATAAATCTAAGGCGAAAAAGACTATGATCTGGGGAATTATCGCTCTCTTTATTATGGCTTCGGTTTGGGGCTTGGTAAATTTCATCCAGTCAGCCGTAGGTGTAGATGATGATGCTGCTCCTGATGTTCAAAATCTTATTCCAAACTAATCTCTTGAAATTTGAACTTAAAAACACGAGGGTCAAACCTTGTGTTTTTGTTTGCCAAAAAAAATTAAGGGAGTAAAATATTTATATGACAATAACTTTGCTTTTGAGCAGAATAGCTACTTTTATTTTAAATCCATTAATTGTTTTGGGTTTTGTAGTAGCTACTATTGTTTTTTTCTGGGGCATTATTGAACTCATTGCAAAAGCTGATGATACTGATTTAGCAAAAAGTAAAAGAAATGTAATGTATGGTGTTATTGGTATGTTTGTAATGTTTAGTGTTTTTGGTATTTTGCGTCTGGTTTTAGGAACTTTAGGGATTCCTTGCCAAGGATTTTTTTGTTGATTTAATATAAAAAAGGGGACGCTATGCGTCCCCTCTCTGATTTTGAGATACATCAAAGTTTGACATATTTCAATTTTACTTCAGCAGTTTCTTGACTGAGAGATTTAAACCTCAAACTTTTGGAAGGTGGGGGAATATCTTCGAAGATTCCATTTTGAGGATCATATTTCGCGGAAATTCCTCTGTCATTTATAACGACAAAAGGATCTTTGGATTCTCCCCAGCTTACCTTAAAACCCAGAGGGATAGGAGTTTCTTTGCTAAAAGCTCCGATTGGAGCTTCAACAAAAACAGGGATTTCTTCTTGATAAAAACCTAAATTAGCTAATTTAGGTCTCCAGCAAGCAACTGATTTCGGATCAATTTCCCAATCTTCTGTTCCAGATTCGTTATACAGATATTTAGCATAATTCTCATTCCCTTGTAGGGTTTTAATATCGAATCCCAAACTTTTAGCACGTTCTTCATGCTTTGAAGCAAGGATTTGATATTTACCAACAGCTGATGAGTTAGGATTCTTTATCAGATTTCCTTCATCATCAAACTGTCTACCACTACCCGGGGTACCATTACCCGATTCACAACCTGAAATTATTGGTGCGATAATTTCCCAGGGTAATCTTTCAGATGGAATGGCAATTCTTTCTGTGATATTAAGTTCCACTCCTTTATGTTGATTTATGTTCAAATGTAATGTAGCGATAATGATTGAAACGAATATTAAAACTGTCGATATTCGTTTCGCTACTGGTTGAACCATCTCTTTATCTTTATCATCTTTTTTCTTGATGAGGCGCAGAGAAACAGCTAACACCAGCAGGCCATTAACTGTCCAAAAGTGCTGTTGGTTATCCCAAAGAGATTTCCAAAAGTCGCTGGACAATACATAGGCAATATAATTTGCCAGAGCAACACCGATTATCACGAGGATGATAGATGTCGCGCGTTTTAATTTGTTTTTGTAACTTCCTATCTTGTTTGAACTGCTTTTGATCTTATTGATCAATTCTGGACTGCCAGAATAAATTTTAAACAAGGTAGCAATCAAGATAAGCACTATGACTATCAACCATGTTTTCCAATCCATTATCTTACCCTCCTAATTTTAAAATAACTATCTTTTTATATTATATCATATACATTATCAAAAGTAAAGCCGTTATTTCACTGATGAAATAACGGCTTTTGTTTGTGCATTAATTACACTAGCTACTAGGAGAAACAAAATTGCTCAAAGCGCCGGCTAATTTCTGCAATTCTATTGGAAGAATTATCGCTTTTCCTTCTTTCAAACCCGTTTGAAGGGTCTCAAGTTGTAAAGCGAGTTTTCCTTCTTCAGTTTCTAGAGCTTTTGCTAATTCTTTAATACCTCTCTTCCGAGCCACAAATAACAATCTCTCAGCTTCTGCTCTGCCAGCACCTTCTTTTTCAAGCCGAATTTTATCAGCTTCAGCTTTTAGTTTAATTGCTTCGGCTTCTCCGGCGGCAGTCTCAGCCAGTCTGAATTTTTCAGCTTGGGCATCATATATAGCTTTCCCTCGATTTGCCATAGCTTTACTTAATCTTTTGGCTGTTCCCATTCGGGTGATTTGAGATCTTCTGATATTAACACCCCAAGAATGCTCAGGCTTTTTCTGGTAGCGTTCACTTCCCGGATCTACAACGAAATTTTCAATAGTTGTTTTGAGCATTTCGTCTACTTGATCCATTTGTGATAGGGCTCTGCCTACAAAAGATTTACCGGCATAACTTATGAGTGTAGAAGTTGCAACTTTGCGTATGAGCTCTATTGCACTGTTTAAATCTCCTGCTTTCATGATCAAGCTGGTTAGACTGAAGATTTCAAACCTGATAGTTAGATGAGTAGCTGTAACTAAAGGTTTGGCATATGGATTGTCTTTAAATCTTTTTATTTCTTTTTCAGTCACATTTTCTGCAGAATCTATATCTCCCCAGTTGACATAAAATGGATCTTCAAAAAGATAGACAGATTCCGAACTCTTCAAAGCCTCGGCTTTTTGTCTTTCTTCTGGTGTTAAGACCCCGATCTCGATCTGAATTATGTTGCGGGTCTCTCTACGAACATACACTGCGGGCCAAAAGGCAAAATGAGGCCCAGAAGATATGTCAGCTATGGGTTTACCTAAGAAAAACAAAGCACCCAACTCTCTTTCTCTAATTATTACTATGCTGAGAAAGATATGGCATACAACAAATACTGAGGCTATAATCCGCCAATCAATGCCATTATCTTGAGTATTCAGGAATCCCAAGATTAAAATAAACAAGTAAATAATTCCTGACCCAATATATTGAGCCAGAATACCTTTTTGGGGGCTTTGTCTTTTTGTTTGTTTCTTGTCCCAAATTTTCCAGAGTAGAAATGCTGTGCCGAGCACAGACATCACACTCACTACCCACAAAACAAAAATCCACATGTTTTCCATATTTCCTCCTAAGATTGAATGTCAAAATTACTGATCTAGCGATATTATATCATAATATATAAAAAAAGCAAGCAAAAACTGCCGGTTAGGGCAGTTTTTGCATGTTTTTAGATTTTCATTCTCGTAAGCCGAATTCTGTTTACCCTGAACAAAGTTTAAGGGTTTCCAGCAATTTATCTGGAATTATTGTTGCCAATAACTTCAAGCGGCACTTCCGCCCAAGGCGGACACGGCCTTGCACACAAGTAAGGATTTAGCACGTTTCAGCCGGACTTAACCGGGTCGTTTCTGTTCGCACCTCGTAGATTGCTCTAGACGGGCGTTACCCGCTACTCTGTTACCGCGTGATTGCGAAGCAATTTTACGCGGTGAGTGTTCGGACTTTCCTCTGTTATCCGCTATAGCTTTAGCGAAAGCAGACAACAGTAGCTGTCGGAATGAAAATCTTTAATAATTATATCATTTAAAAAATAAAAAGCAAATTGGTGGGCGGGGGGAGATTCGAACTCCCACTCCTTACGGAACTAGTTCCTAAAACTAGCGCGGCTACCATTACGCCACCCGCCCAAATTATCAAAAAGACTTAAAAATTTTATGTTACTTTACACTATCGTTATTTGTTATTGTTATATTGAACAATATTACCATAAATTACTAAATTATATTATTCACTTTCTTAATAACCTACCCAACACCATAGTGTAAAATAGGTATAGGTAAATGAAAAAGATATTAAAAAAATACAAGAAAAACGAACGAGCTAAAGAAATTTTGGAATGTGTAGCAAAAATTGGATTCATACTGACTCTTATGATAACTGTACCTAATGCTGCAGGTCATATCATGAAATTGTTGGGAATGGTGCCTGATTATCGTGCTAAAACTAGAATTAAAAGATCTTTAAACACATTAGAAAAAAGGGGTCTCATAAAATATAAAAAAGGTAAAAATGGATATTTTTTTCTGGAAATTACAACAAAAGGTAAATCTTATTGGTTAAGAGAAAACATAAGAAAATTTAAATTAATTAAAGGCAAAAAATGGGATGGTTTTTGGAGAATCATTACTTTTGATATTCCCGAAGAAAAAAGTAATTTTAGACGCAAATTATCAAGAGCTCTGCAATTTATAGGTATGTACAATCTTGAAAAATCTATTTATATATATCCTTATAAATGTAAAGAAAATGTACTCAAAGTAGCGGAAGCTTATGAAGTTCGTGAGTATGTACGATTCATAATAGCAAAAGAAATAGAGAGAGATGAAGGAGCTAAAAAATTTTTTAAAATTTAATACGTTACTTATTCAACACCATGGTTTAAAATGAGTTAATTTAAATAAAAATTATTTCTGTCCCCCGTACTGTTCGTTATTCCAATTATCTCGGTCTTCTCCGATATGGAATATATGGCTGAAATTAGGGAGAAACTGCGGTATGTGAGTAGTTTAGCATAAAAAAGAGAGAGTGGAACTACCAGTTCCACTCTCTGATATTAAAATAAGAACTGTTTGCAAGAGGTTACCCCTTACGAGCGAGAAAGTCCCTTCCCTTGCCGACCTCGGTGTTTATGGGTATGCCGTCTTTGTAGAGAGGGCACTGATCCTCATCCCAAGCGTCCAACGTAACATTAACGAGGGCGAAAAGTTCCGGAACATCGCTGACATCTTGCGGAGTAATTCCGCCGCGGTTGCAGAGCACAGCAAGAGCAACTACATTACCACCCAAAGCTCTTGCAGCTTCCACAACTTTCTTTGCTGAACCGCCAGTAGTAAGAACATCTTCAACCACGAGGACATTCTTACCAGGGACGAGATTGTTGTAGCCTCGCTTAATCACAAAGGTGTCGTCTTCCGTCTTTTCGGCGTAAACACCGAGCACTTCAACCCCAGTGATTTCGGTCAGATGGTGAGATGTCCACTGCGAAAGAATGACTCCACCAATCGCAGGGGCAATGACTACTTGGATGTTGTTTCCAGTATATCGTTCGGCAATTACCCGACACAGCTTTGATATTTCACCAGTATGCGGGTATACCGCATCCTTGTTGATATAGGCTGTCCCGTGCTTACCGGAAGTGTAGACGATGTGGCTATCCTTGATGACAGCTCCCACACGACCCAACACCTCTAATACGGCCTGTTCGTTCATAACCTGTTCTGTCTCCTTTCTAACCCAATGCCGTGGAGATTTCCTCAGCGATACGCTTTGCTGCTTCCGCGGGCTTACCGATTTCTTCGGGAGGCTTGGTAATGGGACGACCAATGACCAACGCTGTCGCTCCGGCTTTGATTGCTATAACAGGCGTTGTTATGCGTTTCTGATCTCCCGCAGCAGCCCATTCCGGTCTGATGCCAGGTGTCACCTTCAACAAGTCTGCGAGTTCCTTCTGTTTGCCGAGAAGTTCCAGCTCTTGCGGAGAACAGATGATGCCATCTACTCCAGCGAGTTTGGCGTCGCGAGCCAACTGAAGAACTTTTGCCTTGCTCGGACCCCCGAAGATGAGGTGGGCGTTGTTTTCTTCCAATGAGGTGAGAACGGTGACAGCCAGAACTTGGGAAGACCCCTTGTTCTCCACGGCTGCCATCATCGCTTCCACGCCGGCTGAAGCATGGACATTGAACATGGATACTCCCAGTCCGGAGGCAGCTGCTGAAGCTTTGCCTACAGTATTGGGGATGTCGTCAAACTTGCTGTCCAGAAAGACTTTTCCTCCTAGACTATGTAAGAACTCCACTACTTTCGGAGCCCCAATTGCTGTCAGAAGTTCCAAACCAACCTTGAAACAACCAACATGGGGAACGAGTTCTTCAACCAGGGATTGAGCTTTGTCTAGACTGCTCACATCCAAGGCAACGATAATTCTGTCCTTTATCTCCATCAGATTTCCTTTCTGGTCTGATTTCTCAGGGATAATTTTCTGGTATAAAACTACCATAAGAGATATTAATGTCAATATCCGAATTTTAATACCCACCCTCTACATATGGCGGGCTGAATTTGTAAGATCTGCAGTGGAAAATTCTTATCGTCACACATAAATTTCCTGACGGAAATTTTGCGCGACCCCGCCTCGAGGTTTTTGCTTTCTGTCGTCAGGAATATTTTGCTCGCCGTCGCTCGCAAAATTTCACGACCCTGACTTGGCTGTTTTTGCTGTTGCAAAAACATGCCTCCGTCTCGGACATGTATCAAAAAATGTGAAGCAGTTCACATTTTTTTATCATGTCCGCCCACTAGGACTCGAACCTAGGACCGTTCGCTTAAGAGGCGACTGCTCTACCAAGCTGAGCTATGGGCGGAATAAGTTTAATATACTACAAAATTTCTAAAAAATAAATTTGTGCTCGGAGTGGGATTTGAACCCACAAGGTCTTGCGACCAAAGGATTTTAAGTCCTTCGTGTATACCATTCCACCATCCGAGCAATGAGGCCTAGGGCGGAATTGAACCGCCGTATAAGGGTTTTGCAGACCCTTGCCTTACCACTTGGCGACTAGGCCGAATATTTAAAGATTATCAATTTTTATATTCATTTTCAATTAACTCATCTATCTTCTGGCGATTATGTTCACCCTGATCAATATAAAAGTCTATTTTAGGAGTAAAGCCAAAAGATTTTTTTGTCATAACAAATTGTCGGAAATTTTTTGCCCGGCGCTTCATGAAATCTAGAGCTTCTGCCTCTTTTTCTTGCGGCAGAGTAGTGAAAAATATAAAAGCTTTTCTGCCCCTTTCAAAAACTTCTACCTTGGTGATAGTTATAAGCGATTGGTTGCTGGCTTCTGATTCGAAATATTCCGCGGCGAATTTTTTAAGCAGGGAAGAAGTTTTTTCATCTTTATATCTGACTGGCTGATGCATTTTATTATTTTGTTAATAATACTGACTTGATTGTATCTTTTTCTATTATTTCTATTTTTGATTCAATCATCATACCAAACTCTTGTCCTTCTTTTACCTCACCGGTTTTTGTCTTTTTAATTTGCAATTCTTTTATTTTGCCTTCACCTAAAAATTCTTCTTTGCGAAATATTTTAACTTTTTCTCCAGATTTAATTACCCCTTCTCCTACTTTACCGCCTACCACTTGTTTATCTTTATTTTGGCTAAAAGTTTTTAAGATTTTGGCGATACCCGATATAATTTCTTTGGTTTCGGTTGGGGTTATTTCAGCCATTTTTTCTTTGGCGTAATCTATTAAATCATAAATCATTCTGAAGGTTTTTATTTCAGTGTTGTCTCTCATTGCTAAAACTTCAGCGCTTTTATCGGTACCAACATTAAACCCTAAGACTAAACTATTTTTAATGGTTGCCATTTTTATATCTTTTTCGGTAATGATGCCGACATCTTTAGAAATTATTTTAATGACAGTCTTATCGTTGTTCAATTTTTGCAGTTCATGCTCTACTGCATCCAATGAACCAGAAGTATCTGCTTTTATTATTACGTTGAAGACTTGGCAACCTTCAGGAACAATACATTTACTATTGCATTCTTTTTGTTTATTTTCTTGAGCATATTTAATAGCTTCTTCTTTATTTTGGAAACTTACAAAATGACTACCAACTTTTGGCCCAGCATTCCAACCCATAATACGAATAGGACAAGATGGTCCAGCTTCTTTTATGTTGTCTCCTTTATAATCCTCTATTGTTCTTACTGGTGTATAAGCACTTGGCACGGCGAGAAACTGTCCGATTTTAAGTGAACCATTTTTGATTATTAAAGTTGTTGAGATACCTTGTTGGGGGTTTAAATTGCTTTCTATTACATAACCCTCTGCTGGAAGTTCTGGGTCTCCATAAAATTCCTCAAGATCTGCTTGCAGAGTAACCATTTCTAAAAGTTCTGGAATGCCTTCTCCGGTTTTAGCAGAGATAGCTACTGCTGGGATAATACCACCCCAACCCTCAACTATAATTTCATGTTCAGCCAGATCTTGCCTGGTTTTGTTTAGATCAGCTTTAAGGCTGTCTATTTTATTTAGAGCTACAATAAAAGGTATTTTATCAGTTCTAATACAATCCAAGGCTTCGATGGTTTGAGTTTTTACACCATCTTCAGTGGATACAACTAAAATAGCCAAATCGGCTACTTTGGCGCCTCTTGCTCTGATAGCGCAGAAAGCTTCATGCCCAGGAGTATCTAAAAAAGTGATTTTTCGCTTTTTACCACTAACGTCACAAGTGGCTTCATAAGCAGAGATATGTTGAGTAATACCGCCAACTTCTTTTTCAGTAGTATTAGTTTTTCTTATGTAATCCAATAAAGTTGATTTGCCGTGATCAATATGACCCATAACAACCACTATTGGGGGTCTTTTTGTTTTTTCTTTTGACATAAATTTATTTTTCTTCAGCCCATTTTAGAGCTTTTTTCTCTTCTTCAGAGAGTTGGTATTCACTTAACCAATTTTTCAAGGGTTTGGCAAAAACGTTGGTTCTTTCTCTGGTATGCATACTTGTTATTATTACTCCATTACCTTCTTCATCAGTCAAAACACTACTAAAACTTTGATTACCGCCAATACCTTCACCTTGAAAAGAATTGAATCTTAGAGTATAGGCGCTGTTGGTTTTAGTCTTAACTCGTTTATCCAAAGATTTTATATATCCAGTGGCTTCTGTCTGGAATTTTAAGAGATTTTCCAGAGTTTTGCTGTGGAGACCAATTAATCTTTCTAAGTTCGGAGTATTGGCACTCCTGAATATTCTGCGGACTTTAACTTGCATTATTATAGCTATAATAAGAGCAATTAGAGCCACTACTATGGCGACAAGAGATATGAAAAATAAGGTTAAATCCCAATTAAACGCCATAATGCCGCATTATACATTAAATTATGATATTATCCAAGATGCTGTGATTAAGAAGAGAAAGGAAAAAAGAATATTTTTAGATTATGCTTCTATTACACCCTTGGATAAGGAAGTAAAGAAGGAAATGGATAAGGTGCAGGAAAAATTTTGGGGTAATCCATCTTCCCTGCATACTGAAGGTGAGAAAGCTAATCATAAACTTGAAGAATCGAGAATAAAAATCGCTCGAATCTTACATTGTCGAGCTAATGAAATATTTTTCACTAGCGGTGGCACCGAAGCTATAAATTTGGCGATTTTAGGAGTAATTAAAGCATCTAAAGAAAGATTACCGCATATTATTTGCTCAACCATTGAACATCCGGCTGTTCTGGAGTTGATAAAAAATTTAATAAATGAAAAAAAGACCGAAGTCTCTTTCATCTCACCTGATGGGAGAGGAATCATAAATCCAAAATCTGTAAAAAAAGAAATAAAAGAAAACACGATTTTAATAATTATTCAGCATGCTAATAATGAAATTGGCACTATTCAACCCATACGAGAAATTGTCAAAATCATTCGTAACTCTAATTTTGCGACTCGTAACTCGTATCCCTACTTTCTTGTTGATGCTTGTCAGAGTGCGCTTTATGAAGATATTTCTATCGAAAGACTAGGTGCTGATCTTTTGATTTTAGATGGTGTTAAAATGTACGGACCAAGAGGTGCTGGAATTTTAATCTCAAAACATAACCTTCGAATCTCACCTGTTATCTTTGGTGGTGGGCAGGAGAGAGGTTTACGTAGCGGTACGGAAAATGTGGCTAATGCGGCTGGTTTAGCAAAAGCTCTGGAGTTAGCAGTGGGGAAAAGAGAAAAGGAAATAAAGAGATTAACGAAGTTACGTGATTGGACTATTAAAAAAATGCTAAATAAAATTCCCAATTCTTCATTAAATGGTGATTCAAAAAAAAGATTGCCAAATAATATTAACATCTGCTTATCCCAAGGTGACACCTTAGGAAAGTTTCCTAAGGTGTCACCTTGGGATTCAGAATTTTTAGTTATTAAACTTGATACTTTAGGTTTTGCTGTTTCCAGTGCTTCGGCTTGTCACGCTTTATCTAACAAAAGTGACTCCTATGTAATCGAAGCCCTAAATCCTAAATGTGCTAATTCGTCTCTACGTATTACCTTCGGCCGCGACACTAAAAAGAGCGACTTAGATAAATTCATCTCTGTTCTCAAAAAAGTTATTAAATAATTGCTTTCGATTTTTTATTTTGATATCATTTAGAAAATGGAAGATTTATCTAAACATCAACTCATACTTATAGTATTGCTTATTACTTTCGTAACTTCTATTGCCACAAGTATTATTTCTTTTACCTTACTTCAAGAAGCGCCAGTTGAAGTAACTCAAAACATCAACCGAGTGGTTGAGAGAACGATTGAAAAAGTAGTGCCAGAAGAAACAAATGGTAATATTGAAAAAGTTATAGAGACAGTAGTAATCAATGAAGAAGATCGAATTTTGGAAGCTATAGAAAAAAATAAAAAATCTATCGTTAGACTCAAGGCTATAGCAATTGACGGTTCGGAAATTTTTGCTGGTTTTGGATTAGTGATTTCGGATGATGGGGTTATTATAGCTGATGCTCGTAGCTTAAACATCTCTAAGAATTTCAATATTGTTTTTTATGATGATAAGATTTATTCATCTGGAAAGATTATTTCTGATAAAGAAAATGGCTTGATTTTTATAAAGGCCGCTGTACCTAAAGTCGAGTCTGGCAAATATGTTTTTAGCCGCGCGGTATTTGGCAACTCTGATGTCTTAAAAATCGGACAAAGTCTTATCGCTATAACTGGCAGAGATTCTAATGCTGCTTCTATCGGTCGGGTGTTCCAATTAAAATACGATGATGACAAAACAACAGTCACCAGCATTTATTCTGACATCAAAATTTCCAGAAGTTACCCAGGCAGCCCGGCAATAAATCTTTCAGGAGAAATTATCGGCTTAGAATCTCCTGTCGCAGCATCTGACACGGAATATTCATATATGCCAATTAATTTTATAAAAACCAAAATAAACGAAAATCTAACTAAACTAGCTGAATAATTTACTAATTTTAAAAAGTGTGCTTTTGTTTTAATGCGTTTTATGTTATAATAGCGTCACTATGATCCCATTAGAAACATTCTAATGAGATCAAATTATCAATATTAATTATAGGAAATTAAAATTTCCTATCTCTAATGGAATGACACCATTTAACAATTTCACTACTAAAGCCAAAGAAGCAATCAGAAAAGCTCATGAGCTGGTGATTGAACGTGGCCAAGATCATGTTGGACCTCTACATCTCCTAGCGGCTCTGGTCTTACAAGAAGAAAGTGTTGTTATTTCTATTCTTGATAAGATGGAAATTGATACTATTCTTATGATCGATTCTCTTTTTGAAGCTATGGATGGGGCTAATGCTGGTAATACTATGGCGCCTTCTTATCAAATTTATCTTACTCCCGAACTAGCTCATATAATTGATCAATCTTCAAAAATTACTTCTAGCATGGGTGATGAATTTGTTTCCACCGAGCATCTGTTTTTAGCTTGTTTTGATGTGCCCAGTCAGGCTAGAGATATTTTAGCTCGCTTTAAAATTGAAAAAGACAAAGTTTTGTTTTTAATACAAGAAATTAGACAGGGCAGATTAGTTAGTGATAAAAACCCCAAAAGAAATAAAAATTTAATTAAGTATACTCGTTCTCTAACTAAATTAGCCAGAGAAAATAAACTCGATCCAGTTATCGGTCGAGATGAAGAAATTTCCCGTATTATTCAGATTCTCTCTAGACGCACTAAAAATAACCCCATTCTTATTGGCGAAGCTGGTGTTGGTAAAACCGCTATTGCTGAAGGTTTAGCTATGCGTATAGTTTCTGGCAATGCTCCTGAATCACTTAAAGATAAAGAACTGGTTTCTTTAGATTTGGGACTTTTAATAGCTGGGACTAAATATCGAGGTGAATTTGAAGAGCGGTTGAAAAATATTATTAAAGAAATTGAAAGATCAGAAGGTAAGGTTGTTCTTTTTATAGATGAAATTCATACTATTATTGGTGCTGGTAGCGCAGAAGGATCACTAGACGCCTCTAATATGTTAAAACCTCCTTTGGCGCGTGGTGAACTCCGGGCTATTGGCGCTACCACCATCAAGGAATATCAAAAGCATATAGAGAAAGATCTAGCTCTAACCCGCCGTTTTCAGCCAGTTTTCATCTCTGAGCCGTCAGTAGAAGACGCTATTACCATTTTACGTGGTCTTAAAGAAAAGTACGAACTTTATCATGGAGTTCACATAACTGACGATTCTATAAAAGCGGCAGTTAATCTTTCGGCTCGTTATATTGCTGATCGATTTTTGCCAGACAAAGCTGTTGATTTAATTGATGAAGCGGCTAGTCAGCTTAAAATTTCTTTGGAAAATATGCCACCAATATTACAAGAAACTAATTCTAAAATAACCAAGTTAGAAATTGAAAAAGAAGCTTTGAAAAAAGAGAAATCATCTAAAAGCAAAAATACTAAAGTTAAAAATCGTCTCTTAGAAATTGAGAAAGAAATTGCTGATCTTAAAGAAAAAATTTCAGAGATTGATTTGAAATGGAAAAATGAGAAAGAAAGTGTCAGTGAAATCAAAAGAATTAAAAAAGAGCTTGAAACGGCTCGTCTTGAAGCTGAAGCTGCTGAGACCAGAGTTGATTTAAGTAAAGCAGCTGAAATTCGCTATGGTAAAATACCTGAATTAGAAAAAGCCCTTGATTTACAAATTCGCAAACTTAAAAAATTACAAAGCTCAAGGAGGATATTGCAGGAAGAAATCACCGAAAATAATATTGCTGAAATTGTCGCTAAATGGACTCATATTCCAGTTTCTCGTATGCTTGAAGAAGAAGCGGATAAACTTGTAAGAATGGAAGATGAACTTAAAAAGCGTATTGTAGGTCAAAATGAAGCTGTTCAAAAAATTTCTGACACGATTAAACGCAGTCGCACCGGCATCTCTGACCCTAACCGCCCAATTGGCTCGTTTATATTTTTAGGACCGACTGGTGTAGGTAAAACTGAGCTTACCAAAGCTCTGGCAGAATTTATGTTTAATGATGAAAAGGCTCTAATCAGGGTTGATATGTCAGAATTTATGGAAAAACACTCAGTTTCCAAACTTATCGGTGCACCTCCGGGTTATGTTGGTTTTGATGATGGTGGTGGGTTAGTAGATATGGTAAGACATAGACCGTATTCCATCATTCTTTTTGATGAGATCGAAAAAGCTCATCCGGAAGTTTTCAATGTGCTTCTTCAAGTTTTGGACAACGGTCGCTTGACTGATTCCAAAGGTAGAACAGTTAATTTCAAAAATACTATCATTGTTATGACTTCAAACATTGGCGCTCAATATATAGATAAAATGGAGAAAATGGGTTTCAGCGACAGAGAAGCAACGATAGGCAAGGAATATGATAATGTAAAAGATAAAGTTCTGGAAGCTATGAAAGATTATTTCCGCCCGGAATTTTTGAATCGCGTGGATGATATTATTGTGTTTGATATTTTATCCATGGAGGCGATTAGAGAGATTGTTAAAATCCAGATTGATTTGGTGCGCGAACGTTTAATTGAAAAAGAAATTTCATTGGAACTCACCGATGAAGCTTTCGAATATCTAGCCAAGGAAGGTTACAATCCGCAATATGGCGCTCGACCTCTTAAGCGTCTTATTCAAAACAAAATCTTAAATCCGATAGCTTCTCTCATTCTTTCTAAAAGAATTGTCAAAGGTGGTATAGTCTCGATTTCAGTTAAGAAATCCTTCGACAAGGCTCAGGATAAAAGTATTGCTGGCAAGCCGGACGAACTTGTATTTAATATCAAAAAAGGTCGCCACGGAGCTATCATCGAAGCCTCCATGCTAAAAGAAATAGCCAAAACGTGATTACATTCGTATATATAAACTAACAAGGGGCGCCCTTGTAAACTTGTAAATTTAAAAATATGATGTAATTAAATTGGTGCGCCGGGAGGGATTCGAACCCCCGTAGGCCGAAGCCGACAGATTTACAGTCTGTTGTAATTGACCACTCTACCACCGACGCATATTTACAAAAAGATTATATCAAAAAACATATTTTTTACCAACAAAAAGCCGGCTCAGGTGTTAGAAATCTGAACCGGCTTAAAAACCATTACAACTTAAAATTTTTTTGAATGCCAGCTGAGAGATTTTAAAAAAACCAGAAATCCAACAATCACTAAAATTATCGCCAAGATCCAGTTAAAGCAACTAGGATCTTGTGCAAGGAAGCATTTAGCTATACTAATAGCGCCGATTGCTATTACTATAATAGCAAAAGCGCCGGTAGTTATTCTAGCAAAAACTTCTGACAAATCGGGTGCTGCTAAAATCGTTGGATGTTTTTCCATTATTCACCCCCATTTCTAACCTGAATATTAGGCGGTGGAATTTTAATTGTCAATCTAGTTTTTTATTCCAAAAAATCATCTCTACTTTTCTTTTATCGTATTCATCCCAGTCATGCTCAGTGGGATAACCAGATTCGGGGTTATTGCTTACTGCTTTGTCGTCTCCTACGTAAAAGCCTAAGTGTTTATGTTTTCTACCGTCTCCAAAATCTTTTTCTTCCCAAACTAAGATACACCCTAATTTCGGTTCTTGTATTTCAAACCAACCAGAATTTTGCATATCTTTGAGGGTACTGGCTACAGTGATGTGGGTATCTTTTATAAGTTTGAGTAAATAAAGAATAGAAGACACAAAAACCGCGCAAGAAAGATTTCCATCTTCAGTCAAATCAACCTTCTGACCATCTACATCGAAATAAACATTTCGAAATATGTTTGAACCGATGCTGTTTTTAGCATAAGCAACACAGTTAAGGGCTGTTGAGAATGTGATTTTTGACATTGTCTCGATTTGATTCATATTCAACTCCGTGTATTAGATTTTTATAATGTTCATAACTCTATTTTAATATATATCATATATGATATAATAAAACTATGAAGAAAGTGGATAACCAAAAAGCTATAGGTGGCTTCATAAAAAAATTGCGTGAAAAAGCTTTACTAACCCAAGAAGAGTTGGCAAATAAACTCAAAACTTCTCAAAGCGCTATAGCTAGAATTGAAAAGGGCGGACAAAATTTGACGGCAGCTGAACTTTTAAAAATAGGTGAAGCATTAAACCATAAAATAATTTCCCTATCTGATTCGTTGGATTTCAGGATTTATGGCGGCAACAAGCTCCAGGGTTCTATTAAAACCAACACTTCCAAAAATGGTGCCATGGGACTGTTATGCGCTTCGCTTTTGAATAAAAACACAACTATTTTGTGTAATATTCCCAAAATAGAAGAAGTGAACAGAATGCTTGAGGTATTTTCTGCGCTGGGAGTGAAATACCGCTGGATAAAAAAGCAAGATTTGGAAATTATTCCTCCGCAAAAATTTAATTTTGAAGGTTTGGAGCATCCCTCTATAGCTATTATGAGATCGAGTCTCATGCTTATCCCGGCCATGATTCATAGCAGAGAAAAATTTTCATTGTCACATTCTGGTGGCTGTAAAATGGGAGAGCGAACTATAGCCGCCCATCGTTTTGTTCTTGAGGAACTTGGTATTAAAATAGAAACTCAAAATGATAGATATAATATTTATCACAAAAACCTAAGACCGGCCAAGATTGTAATGTATGAAGCCAGTGATACGGCTGCCGAAAACGCCATTATGGCGGCAGCGCTTATTCCAGGTAAAACTGAAATCCACTTTGCTCCACCTAATTATCAAGTCCAGGAAGTCTGTTTCTTTTTGGAAAAATTAGGTGTAAAAATCGAAGGTATTGGCACTACCAATTTAATTGTGCATGGAGTGAGAGAGATTAATAAGAATGTGGAATATTACAATAGTGAGGATCCAATAGAATCCATGATGTTTATAAGCGCAGCAGTCACCACAAATTCGAAATTGACTATTAAGAAATGCCCTATAGATTTTTTGTCTGTAGAATTGGTTAAACTCAAAGCTATGGGTCTCAAATTCAAGATATCCCGAGAGTATTTAGCAATGAATAAAAGGACTAAATTAGTAGATATAACCGTCTTGCCGTCAAAACTGAAAGCTCCCAAAGATAAAATCCACGCCCTACCTTATCCAGGCATAAATTCTGACAATTTGCCGTTTTTCGTGCCAATTGCCACTCAAGCCGAAGGCACAACCTTAATTCATGATTGGATGTGGGAAAATCGTGCTGTTTATTTTACTGAGCTCAATCGTTTAGGAGCTAATGTGAACCTAGCTGATCCGCATAGGGTCTTTATAAATGGGCCTACTGTGTTGAAATCAGCCCAGGTAGTCTGTCCGCCAGCTTTACGTCCAGCCATGATAATTTTAATTGCCATGCTCGCTGCGCCAGGTATTTCTATCTTACGCAATGTTTATTCCATAAATCGTGGCTACGAAGATGTTGTTGATCGTCTAAACTCAATTGGTGCTAATATTGAAAAAATTATCTAGATTGATTTTATAGAATATGTGTGATATAAAAGTACCTAGATAATCAGGAGGGAAAATTATGTTTATTCAAGACGGTGCGTTATTTGGATTGCGTGAAAAAATGGATGATCCTGATGCACAAGAGCTTGTTGATAGGTGGATAAAGACTTACGGGAGAGGGCCTTTTATAGGCAGAAGAAGTTATCCGGATTGTGTAGTTTTGTCGGATCCTAACACCCAAAAGGATATCCACTTCAGCAGTACAGGTTATGCATCAATAAATGAAGGTTTTGTTGAACCATGGCAATCCTGATATTTCTTATAATCGCTACAATCAAAATTTGGTTGTAGCGATTTGATTTATTATTAAATTTATGCTAAATTTAACTATTATGTCACAAGATCAACTTATAGCATTGGTAAATAAGAAAACAGGCGAAGTTTATTGGACCCGTAAAAATAAGCGCAAAGTAGAGCGTAAAATTGAGCTTAAAAAATATTCTAAAAAGCTCCGCAAGAGAGTAGTTTTTAGTGAGATTAAATTACCTCTTAAGAAAATAAAGAAACAATCTTAAAATTTATTAAGAACTCAAAAAAATTCGCCAAAAAGGCGAATTTTTGTTAAATTTATTTTGTCTGGGTGATTAGGTAAGTGGCATACCGGCGGTCTCCAAAACCGCATTCGGGGGTTCGATTCCTCCATCACCCGCCCATCCCACCTTTTTATCTTCCAAATATGTGTTCTAATCACACTTAATGTTAGTTGTTTTTACTTTTGTTCAAAAAGATGT
>JAFGCQ010000012.1 GCA_016932555.1 Candidatus Zambryskiibacteriota bacterium | reverse complement strand
GGTAATAGAAAAGAAATCTCCTTTTTCAATTTCAAAAGACATACCATTTAAGACCACGAGCTCTGTATCACCTGTTTTGAATGATTTAGTAAGGTTGTTTACTGATATGATTGTGTTCATGCTCTCAAAATTTTTAATTTCCAATTTTTAATTTTTAAATAATTTTTAATGCTTTAATGTTTAAGAATTAGAAATTTGAATATTATTTATAAAATTATCTTCCCAATATAGAGTCCAATGTGTTTTTTTTGACCACAATTCTGGCTGGCACATATCCGGCAATAATAGTCGCAATAGATAAAAGCAAGACTCTAAACATAGTTGCCGGCACCTCAGCCACTAAAATACCATCACTGAACGGAAATGGTATGGGATTGGCTTCAATAAAAGGCACTAAAAATCCGTAAAGAATTAGAAGTCCGACACCGACGCCCAAAATAGCGTAAAAAAGTGATTGAAAAACGTAAGCGATTTCAATAGACACAGAACTCAGGCCAATGCCTTTGAGAATGCCGATAAATTTCTTTCTAGTGATTGCGTTTACGAAAATAACAATAAAAATAGTGATAGAAGCTACTACCAAACCAATAGAGCCAATAATATTACCAAGTAGAGAAAAAGTGTTTATCATATCTTCTACAAATTTAGGCATTCCCTCTTCAAAAGTCTGGACCTTAGCGGTTTTATCTACTCCGTTTTTAACAAGAGCGTCTTTTACCAAATACGGATTTGTACCGTCTTTTATCATGATAGAAATCTCATTGACATTATAATCAGTCCTGCCAATCATGTTTCTGAGCGTAGTATCGAGCATCATAACCCTTAAATCGATCTCATCTACTTTGGTTTTCACTACTCCCTTTACAGTAAATTCCCGGGTATTGCCTCCTACAGTCAAACGGATTTTATCACCCACATCAACGTTTTCCAAAGTTTGGAAAGCGCTTGATTCTATTTCTAGATATTTTTTTAAGAGATAGGCGCCAATCAGTACCGAATCTGTATCGTCCTTTGTCAAGTAGGAACCTTCTACCACTTTTTCTGATAAACGAGAGACGCTATCTTCTTGCTCTGGATCTATGCCGGCTATAATCGCCCCAGCCTCATTAGCCTTTTCGGTATAATCAATTCTATCTTTATAAGTACCTTCCACTCTACCACTGGCCGTATATCTGGCAGAAAAATTTTCTACCCATGGTAGATTTCCAATGACACTAATTATTTTAGGTGAGTTTTCTATAAAATCTTTTTTTTGAGGAGTAGAAACAAAAATATCTCCAAAGTATATTTCTTTCTGTACATCAACCACACCCTGAATGAGACCAACTAAAACTCCGCGTACTACGACCAAATTCAAAAAAGTTAAAGTCATTACAAAGATAATGAGAGCGGTGGTCGCCTTGCTAGAACGCTTAATTTGTCGCAAAGCTAAGAAAAACCCCACTTTAAGTGAAGTCAAAAAGTCCGAAATTCTAGATTTTTGTTTGTCCATTTTACTTATTATCATATCATACCTTATTTTTTTATTTTTTATTTTTAAAAAATAACTATAAGAAAAATCATTCGATTTTGTCGCAATTTCTTCTTCCTAATAAAAAGGAGAGGGATTTCCCTTCTCCTTTTTACTTGCAAGGAAAGAGGAAAGAGGGTTCCCCTCTTTCCTTTTGTTTTTGTGTTATAATTTTTGTAACAAATAAAAATGAGAAAAAGAGACTATAAATTATTCGAAAAGGGAGGGATATATCACATTTTCAACAGAGGTGTTGGTAAAATGAATATATTTGAAAAAGAAAAAGATTTTAAAGTTTTTTTGTATCGCATAAAAGAAAATTTATATCCTGAAGAACACACTAATAGTTTTGTATATAAAAGAAAAGAATATAAAAGAAAACTTCTACCTCCTGATTCGTTTGATTTAATTTGTTATTGTCTAATGCCAAACCACTTCCATTTAATGCTACAACAAAAAACAGAGTTATCAATAAGTAAACTAGTTTCAAAATTCAGCACAGGATATTCAATGTATTTTAATAGAGATAGAGACCGCGTAGGTTCGCTTTTTCAAGATGCATTCAAAGCGGTATCAATTGAAAACAACGAACAAATGCTTTGGACATCACTCTATATCCACGAAAATCCTCAAAAGTTAGGGTTGGTGAAAAAGCCAGAGAACTATAAATGGAGTAGTTTTTTGGACTATTTAAATCCTTCACGCAATAGTATATGTAAAAGAGAAATTTTATTTGGCCAATTTAATTCTCCAGACTCATATTTAAAATATTTTAAAAATCCAAAAGAAAATAAAGAAGCTCAAAGAGAAATGCTGGCTTTTCAAGATCTTTTTATTGACGAAGATTTTTTGGAAAATTGTACTTAAATTATATCACAAAAATTTTTGACAAGAGGGGAACCCTCTTGTTTATAAAAAATGTGGTGAAGTTTTATTTGAGGCCGGGACAGTTGGCGGCAGGAATGAGACCAGCGGCACGAGCGGCTTCAACAGATTCATAAGTTACGAGATTTTGCGGAGAAATGCGCTTAGCACCTGAACACCATGGGTAATGATATTTGTCACTGTTTTTTGAAGCAACAACAACGCCAGCAGAAACAGAAGCAGCTGCGGTATTTTGAAGATTCGTCGAAGAATTATCTAGGGTTTGAACCTGTCCGTCCGAAACTTTAGCGAAGGTAGAGGATGAAGTAATTACTTTCACCGATTCCCTCTTATCCTGCAATCCTGAAATTCGCCCTAATGAGAAAGCTATAATAGCAACTAAGATAACAGTAATAGGCAAAAAATGCCGGCCAGTTATGAAGTCTGTAAACTTATTCAGCCGATTTTGTTTTTCTTCTATCTCTGTTGTATACTCTTCAATATTCATCAAATTTTTAAATAATATCCTAATTTCTAATTTTTCAACCTTCAAATTTAATCACTATTTTGAAATTTAGATTTTAAAATTTGAAATTCAAGTACTTGCTCTTTTGATAAAAATAAGCTATACTAACCTTGCTAGTTAAATTATTATATCAAATTTGATGATCAACCAATATGGCTCATAAAAAAGCTGCGGGCACAACTAAAAACGGTAGAGATTCAAATCCCAAATATTTGGGAGTGAAGCTTAGTGATAGTAGTACGGTAAATATCGGTTCTATTATCGTTCGCCAAAGAGGTTCTAAAATATTACCAGGTAGAGGTGTCGGAATAGGCAAAGATTACACTCTTTTTGCTTTAAAAAACGGTAAAGTAAAAATAAATACTAAGAGGAAAGTTCATTTTGATGGTAAAACTATTACCAAAAAAATCGCTAGTGTGATTTAAGTAATTTCAACTTCTAATTTGAAATTGGCTTTTTTGTCCCCCACTTGCGCGAGTACGGTATGCTCACCTTTTTCTTTTATCGGTTTTTCAACTGAAAGAAATTCCGGATTTATTTCAATATTTGCTTGCTCCTTTAGGGTTTGTGATATTTCTTTTATATGAATCTGTTCAAATAAATGCCCCTGTTCATTGCCTTTTTTTTGCATTGTTAAAGTTACTGCTCCAAGCATCTCCAATTGTTTTTCAGTGAGCTTTTCTTTTATTTCTCTCTCAGCTTCAACTGAAGCTTTTGATTCTTCAGCTTTTTTAACCGTCTTGGGGCTAGCAAATTCAGCCAAACCTTTAGGTATTAAGAAATTATTAGCATAACCGTCAGCCACATTTTTGACTTCATATTTCTGACCTATCCCCTTTACATTTTCTTTTAAAATAATTTTCATCCCGTTAGAAATTAGATTAATGACTTGACAGATATTCCACCGCTTTCTCTAATACTGGATCTCGACCATCTTTAGTATTTTCCTCTGTTATTTCTACTTCTATATCAGGAATTAAGCCGTTTTCGGAAATAGAATTACCTAGAGGTGTCAACCAATGAGCCACTGTTATCTTAAGTGAAGTGTCATTTTCAACAGACACAAGTTCTTGAACAGAACCCTTACCGAAAGTTTTATTACCAATTAGAGTAGCTTTATTGTATTCTCTTAAGGCGCCAGCTAATATCTCAGAAGCTGAGGCCGAACCTTCATTTACCAAAATAGCAAATTTAAGCTTATCAGTAAATATATCGTAGCCCTTACTTCTATATATTTTTGGTTCTTTACCCTTCTCTCCAAAATTTTCAGAGACAACCACCTTACCTGTCGGTAAAAACCAACTAGCTATATCTAAAGCTGCTTCCAAATAGCCACCAGGATTATTGCGTAGATCAAGTATAAGTTTATCGGAACCCGATTCTACAAACTCTCTTAAAGCATTACGGAATTCATTTGGTGAAGTGGCTGAGAAACTATAAAGTGATATTACAAAAACTCCTTCTGACAGAAGTTCTGTTTTTATAATCGGTATTTTTATATTGTCTCTGATAATAGTTTTTGTCAAAGGTTCATCAATATTCTCTCTTTTAAAAGTAATAACTATTGGAGTGCCTATCTTACCCCTTATCATTTTTACGGCCTCAGTAGAGCTCATACTGATAGACGGAGTGTCTCCTATAGCGATAATCTTATCCCCCGCTTTGACTCCAGCTTTTTCTGCTGGTGTATCTTTGAGAGGAGCGACCACAGTTAAAAGCCCATCTCTGACTTCTATCTCCATTCCGACACCACCAAAACTACCACTGATATCTTCTTCAAAAGCTTTTGATTCTTCCGGTGGAAAAAAAACAGTATAAGGATCACCGTAAGAAGCGGCTAAGCCCTGTATGGCACCCCAGATTTTTTCTTTATTGGAAATTTGAGGAGTAGTGGAAGATGAGGGAGCAAATTTTTCATCCAAAAGCTGCCAAGCCCTCCAAAAAGATCCCATATCTGCGCTTTCGGTACTAGTAGCATTTAAGATCTGGGGTGGATTCTGCCAAGAATCCCCTTTACCAGTGTAATAACCAAGAGAAAATAAAATTCCGGCTATTACAATTGACCAGATTATTTGTGTATATCTTTCCTTATTCATTATTTTATTTGATATAATATATCATACTTTAGCTTTTAATAAAAAATGATTACTACTAGATTTTTCATGGATCAACAATGGATTGATCTGAACTCTCCAACCAAAGAAGAGATAGATTCTCTGATACTTACTGAAAACTTAGACCCGATTATTGCCAAAGATCTACTTCTACCCACCCCCACTCAATATACCGAAACTCGAGACAACATGATTTATACCGTATTACATTTGCCATCAATTAAACAACCTAACGCTTTAAGTGATGTTAAAGAAATAGATTTCGTAATTACTCCTAATAGTCTTATAACCACTAGGTATGATTCTATAGATGCTCTACATTATTTTGCCAAACAAGTAGAAGTTAGTGAGATATTAAACCGTGGTGAAAATATACATTTGTTTTTTGGAATCATACGGGAGATTTATAAATCAGTCATCGATGAACTAGCTTATATGCACGATTGGCTTGAAGAAATAGAAAAAAATATATTTGAAGGTCAAGAAAAAGCTATGGTTTTTTCGATCTCTAGTGCTAGTCGAAATCTCTTGAATTTCAAAAAAATTCTTGATCCTCATGGTGCTGTTTTTGATTCATTAAAAGAGATTAGCGAAGAAAAATTTGGTAAAAATTTTCAAAACCAGATGAAAACTCTGATAGAAGAATGGCGTCGAATTATTAAGACTATAAATAACCAATTAGAATTAACAGCTGAACTTAGAGAAACGAATAACGCTATGCTTTCTACTAAACAAAACGAAACTATGAAAGTCCTAACTATCATGGCTTTTGTTACCTTTCCACTTTCCCTTATTGCTGCGATTTTTGGCATGAATACCAATTATTTACCAATAGTTGGTTCACAATTTGATTTTTGGATTGTGATGGGTATTATGTCAATGTTGAGTATTATTATGTTTATCTTCTTTAAATATAAAGATTGGATCTAATGGAAATACATCTTCACAACACTCTAACAAGCAAAAAAGAAATCTTTAAGCCGATCAAACCCAGTATGGTTAGCTTTTACCAATGCGGACCGACAGTCTACTGGACCCAGCATATTGGTAACATGAGAGCGGTGATAATGGCCGATCTTATAAATCGCACTTTTCAATATTTAGGATATAAAGTAAATTTTGTCCGCAATTATACTGATGTAGGCCATTTGACTAGCGATAGTGATGAAGGTGAAGACAAAATAGAAGAAAGCGCCAAACGTGAGGGTCTTTCTCCTAAAGAAATCACTGAAAAGTACATAAAAATATTTGAGGAAGATATTAGAGCTTTAAATAATTTAGAACCCACTGTTAAGCCCAAAGCTACCGAAAATATAGATGAGATTTTAGACATGGTGCAGATTTTGTTGGACAAAGGTTTTGCTTACGAGACCGAGTTGGCTATTTATTTTGATATTACTAAAGCTCGAGATTATAATCGCCTCTCACATCAGATACTGGCGGAACAAAAGCAGGGTGCTGGTAGTGGTGAAGTTAGTGATAGTAGTAAGAAAAACCCAGCCGATTTCGCTCTTTGGTTTTTCAAAAAAGGCAAACATGTGAATGCTATCCAAACTTGGGATTCTCCTTGGGGGACCGGTTTCCCCGGTTGGCATATTGAATGCTCAGCTTTTATAAGGAAATTTTTAGGCCCAACCATTGATATTCATATGGGTGGCATAGAGCATATTTCTATTCATCACACCAACGAAATCGCCCAGTCTGAAGCGGTCAACAACGCTCCCCTCGCCTACTACTGGCTTCACAATGAGCATCTGCTGGTTGACGGCAAAAAAATGTCAAAATCGGAAGGCACCGGCTACAGTTTGGCGGAAATTAAAGAGAGGGGCTTTGATCCTATGGCTTTGCGCTATTTTTTCCTTGGCGCTCATTATCGCTCTAAGCAAAACTTCACTTGGGAAGCTCTAGAAGCGGCAAGAAATGGATTGCAAAATTTAAGGGAACAGATCAGAAAATTAGCGACAGTGAGTGCTTTCGAAGCGAGATATGCGAAACCTCTTGAGAGTGAAAAGATTACCCAACGATGCAAAGATAATGACTTCAAGCAAAAATTTCTTGATGCTATCACCGATGATTTTAATATTCCTAAAGCTCTAGCCGTCTTGCAAGAACTTTTGAAATCAAATCTGGCTGATGATATAAAACTCGCCACGGCTCTAGATTTTGATAAGGTTTTAGGCCTAAAACTTTCAGAGATTAAACCAGAAAATCCGTCAGCTAGTGGAGAGATTCCTAAAGAAATTAAAGAATTGACTCAAAAGCGCCAAAAAGCTCGCGAAGAAAAAAACTGGCAAGAGTCAGATAAACTGCGCAAGCAAATTGAAGAAATGGGTTTTGAAATTAAAGATACGGAAGAAGGATATGAGATAACATATAATAATCAATGAATATTGGATATTGAATATTAATTACCTATCTTATTTCCACTCCTCCTCTCACATTTGTCTCCCCCTTTACCTTTACACTTGAGGTCGCTGATGATCCTTCCTCTCCCCCCG
>JAFGCQ010000011.1 GCA_016932555.1 Candidatus Zambryskiibacteriota bacterium | reverse complement strand
CCAGATTTTTTGCCCTCCCGACCCGAGCCCGCCGCAGGCGGGCGAGGACAGAATTCCGTTCGAGCTATTTTAAGAATACACCGCCAAGTTTAATCACTAGTCAGATGACTAGTCATTTGACTAGCCATAAGATAAGATAAAAACCATGAGAAAAACCGGTAAAAATAATATAAGGAATATCCAAAAAACTCGTAGTACTTATTATGTGACTATGCCGATAGATATAATTAAAGAACTCAAATGGAAAGAACGGCAGAAAGTGGTTGTAGAAAAATACGGCAAAAATAAAATTATAATTTCTGATTGGAAAAAATGATAAACATAGATGATTTTCATAAAGTAGAAATAAGGGCTGGGAAGATTTTGAGTGCTGAGTATGTTGAAGGATCGGAAAAGTTATTGAAATTAAGCGTAAGCTTCAATGAAGAAAACCCCCGCCAAGTTTTGTCAGGTATCGCCAAATATATAACACCTGAGGAACTGACAGGAACAACTTGCGCTTTTATAACTAACTTGGAACCGAGAAAGATAATGGGACTTGAGAGCCAAGCAATGATTGCTGCTATTTCTACTGACAATGATAGATTTTCTTTGCTCAAAATAGACTCAGATATCCCACCTGGCAGTATTGTTAAATAATCGGCTGTGGTAAAATATATTTAATGAAAGATGAAATTATCTTAGGATGGCAATCGCCCGAGCATCACTTTGATAAAAAAAGCAAAGATTGGTATTGGATATTAGCTCTGGTTTGCGCCGCCATCTCATTTCTAGCCTTTTATTTCGGCAATTTTCTTTTTGGAGTCTTTGTTATTATTGCCGGCTTTACTTTAGGTATTTTCTCTTATAAGGAAACCCGCGTCACTGAGGTCAGGATTTCTCCCCGCGGCATAACTTTCGGCAGATATCTACACCCCTGGCTTTCTTATAAGTCATTCTGGATAGAAGACGAGCATATCCACGGCGCCAGAATTCTACTTAATCCTACAAACAACTTTTTACCTTTAGTTATCATTCCTATAAATGAAAACGTTGATTTAAATGATGTTAGAGATATTCTTTTAGAATTTTTAGAAGAAGAACCTATCTCCGAATCAATCGTTCATAAATGGTTTGATAAGCTCTTGGCGAAATAGTGTGCAGTATTCTTGAATTAGTCCGAACGCATTTCGCCGCCTGCGGCGGCGAGGAATTCCCCCTGCGAAAATTCGGAAAGGCGGCGGAGCCGCACGAATCAAAACCGCAAAAGAACCCGGAGAAAAACATCGGCTCGAACCATATTTTAATTTTGGGGGAAGAAAATTTTTTAATCATAAGTCGAAAATTATTAACTAATGAATTTATGAATATGAACAATCAAAAAGGTTTTGTAAATATTTTAGTAATCATTGGAGTTGTAATACTTGTTGGCGTCGCAGGTTATTTTATTGTTAGTCAGCAAAGACCTTCGCCTACACCCACTTCTTCGCCAACTCCGAGTCCAACCGCTTCGCCAAGTCCAAAACCTACTCCACAATCGACCAGTTTCAATTTGATTTTTAAGTATGGAGTTGGAGCAAAAAATGAACTGAATACTTTTGACCAAACTTACACTAAAGATATGGTAATGGACCCGTCTGTAACAATAAAATTTAAGCTTACAGATAACGAACTTGCGGGCATTTACCAAAAATTAAACGACTTAACATTACTTAACGAGAGCACGAAACCGATTGAAGGAAATGTAATAGTTACGCCTTGCTCAAGTTATTACTTAAAAGTTCAGATTAATTCTGAACAGAAAGAATTGTCTTGGAATGACTGTCGAGGGAGAATTAGTGATAAATTTCAGCAATTCACAAGCTATATTCTTCAGATTATTGAATCGAAAGAAGAGTACAAGAAATTGCCGACACCACAAGGTGGTTATTTATAATTTTTTAAAGAGCTAATGCCGCCAAAGAAAAACTAGAAATTGTCGCTTCCTTTCAGGAAGCCAAAACCGCAAAAGAACCCGGGCGAATGAAATTCGCAGAAATGTTGTCGTTGATTGAAAGAGGAAAAGCAGATGGCATTATCTCATGGCACCCTGACCGCCTTGCGCGCAATTCTGTGGACGGTGGAAAGATAATTCATTTAGTAGATCGCGGCTTGATTAAGTCCCTCAAATTTCCCACCTTCTGGTTTGAAGCGACACCACAAGGTTTGTTCATGTTGAATATTGCGTTCGGACAATCAAAATATTTTGTAGATAATTTGCGAGAGAATGTAAAAAGAGGACTACGACAAAAAATCAGGAATGGTGTTTGGCCCGGCTGGGCTCCGGTGGGCTATACCAACAATCCAAAAACTCGCGGTATTGATGTTGATAGAGAGAAAGCCCCTAAAGTAAAGAAATTGTTTGAGATGTATGCCACCGGAGCATATACGCTTCAGTCTCTCGCAAATTGGTGCAAGGAACACGATTTGCGCGGTAACCTCGGCAAAGAGATAGCGTTAAGTAATGTGCAAAGTATTCTACAAAATATTTTCTACATCGGATTGATGAAATATGGTGAGGAAATTCATGAGGGACAGCACGAGCCGTTAATCTCAAAGAAACTTTTTGATTCTTGCCAAGAAGTGATGAGTAAGCGTGGCAGAGTTCACGAAGTACATAAAAATGATTTTGCTTTTCTTGGCCTCTTGAAATGCGCTTCGTGTAGAGCAAGTATTACTGCCGAAAAACAGAAAGGTCATAACTATTACCGTTGCACCAAGAAAAAAGGTTTATGCCAAGAAAAGCACTATCTCCGCGAGGAAGCACTAACCGAACAAATCACTTCTTATCTTCAAAAAGTTTCTTTGTCGAGCCAAGACACCGAGAAAGTTTTGGCGGCGTTGGACAGCGAACAGGATAAAGCGCGAGAGGGCGCACAAAGCGAGGTTAGCGTTTTGAAAGAGCAGTTAGCGCAAGTTGAAGCAAAACTTCAAAAGTTGTTGGACATATATCTAGCCGACGCTTTATCCACAGAAGAATACGCCGCCAAAAAACAGAGTTTGCTATCTCAAAAAATGTCGTTGAGAGAGAAAATCACCGACTTTGAGACAAAAGGTCTGTCTTGGCTCGAACCGGCTCGTGAGTTCGTAAAGTCATTAAATCAAGCCGCAAATCTGCTTTTCTCTCCCAATCCGATTGCAATGACAACATTTCTGAAAAACATCGGCTCGAACCATATTTTGCGAAATCGTGAATTCGTTTTTACCCCCAAAATTGAATACAAATTAGTCGCCGAGCGAAGCGAGGCAAACCAAAACTCTTTGACTTTTCCTTTCTGGTGCTCCCGAGAGGAATCGAACCCCTATCAGACCCTCCGCAAGGGTCCATTTTATCCATTAAACTACGGGAGCAATATCACAAAAACAATACCAGAAAATAATACTCTTTGCGAGAAAACAAAAACGGCCTTAGGCCGTTTTGAGAGTGATTTTGATTAGGCGAGCCTTTTTGCGAGAAGCGTTATTTTTTTTGATAATTCCCCTCTTTTCTGCCTTATCTATCGCTTTTTGGATCTTGGGGATAAGTTTTTTGGCTTCTTCAGGTTTTTTGTTGACTACCAACTTCTTGTATTCTTTCATCACGTTTTGCATCTCATTCTTTCTACGTAAATTAAAAACTTTCTTCTTTTTAGAAGAACGTAAGGCTTTTTTTGCTGATTTTGTAATAGGCATGTCATGTAAATTACCATAAATGATGATTTATTGCAACAATGCAGATTTATGATTTTTACGGTACCATTATTCATAATTCTTGATTCATAATTCATTTTTTATGTTTGGCCACATTTCAGGCAAAATATTCAGTCTAAAGGGTACCAGGGCTATTGTTAAAGCAGGTGGGATTGGTTTTGTTATAAACAGCACTCCCGCTTTTTTATCTAAGTTAAAAATCGGACAAGAAGGCAGTTTTTGGGTTCACACCGCCGTTCGAGAGAATTCCATAGACCTCTATGGTTTTGAAAATGAGAACGAATTGCGGATTTTTGAGCATCTAATAACCGTTTCTGGAGTTGGTCCCAAATCGGGTTTGGCTATATTATCCATCGCTGGTCCTAAAGCCATTGAAGAAGCAGTGGCTTCAGGAGATACTTCATCTTTGACCAAAATCTCCGGCATTGGCAAAAAAACTGCCGAAAAAATTGTCTTGGAACTTAACGGTAAATTAGCTGCTATAGAAAAAGGTAATATCAGAGCTAGTGAAGATGTAGATGTTTTTGAAGCTCTTAAAACCTTGGGCTACAAAGAAAGAGAAATCCAGGAAATTATCAAAAATCTGCCTGAAGATTTGAAAGGTGCTAACGAAAAAATAAAATACGCTCTCAAAAATATTACAAACAACCAAAAATAAGATCGGAAGATATGAATAAAAACAATAAATTCGAGTAATGGAAGAAAATAAATTTTTAGCAAAAATATTAAATCTGGGTCGTAAAATCATCCCTAAAAGGATTTTTAAATTTTTCCAGCCTTTTTATCATTGTGTTTTGGCAATTCTAGGCGCAGCGCTTTATAGCTTCCCAGGTAAGAAGCTCGTAGTTATTGGAGTAACTGGCACTAAGGGCAAAACCACTACCACTGAATTGGTAAATTCCATTTTAGAAGAAGCGGGTTTTAAAACTGCCTTACAAAATACCATTCATTTCAAAATTGGTGATCAAGAAAAAAGAAATCTCTTTAAAATGAGTATGCCGGGTCGATTTTTTATGCAAAAATTTTTAAGAAAAGCAGTTAAAACGGGTTGTACCCACGCAGTTATAGAAATTACTAGCGAGGGTGTTAAGCTTTTTCGTCATAAGTTTTTATATCTAGATGCTTTAATTTTCACTAATCTCTCCCCAGAACATATAGAATCTCACAGCTCTTACGAAAAATACATTAAAGCAAAGTTGGATATTGCCAGAGAATTAGAAGGTCAAAAAAATCGAACAATTGTGGCTAATATCGATGATAATGAAGGACAAACTTTTTTGGATTTGAATATTCCAAATAAAGTCCCCTATTCTTTGCATAAAGTAACTGGTGTAAGTGCTGATGAAAACGGCTCAAGTTTTCAAATAGATAAGATTGTCATTCACAGCAAGCTGCCGGGAATCTTCAATGTCTACAATATGCTCGGAGCTTTGAGTTACGCCAAATTTGTCGGCATTGCAGATGAAAAAATAAAAGCCGGACTGGAAAAAATTAATTTCATAAGGGGCCGGATGGAAAAAATAAAAGCCGGACAAGATTTTGATGTAGTAGTTGATTATGCCCACACTCCGGATTCGCTCGAAGCCGCATATGAAGCATACAAAAACCATAAAAAAATATGTGTTTTGGGTAATACCGGCGGCGGGCGGGACAAATGGAAAAGAAAGGAAATGGGCAAAATCGCTGATGAATATTGTGATCAAATTATTCTTACTAACGAAGACCCTTATGATGAAAATCCAAAAAAAATTATCGAGGATATGCTTCAAGGTATAAAAGAAGAACAAAAAGTAGAAATCATAATGGATAGACGCACGGCTATACATGAAGCGATCAAAAAAGCTTGCATCCTTCGACAAGCTCAGGGTTCCAGTACTGATAAAATTGCAGTTATTATCACCGGCAAAGGCACTGATCCATACATTATGGGTCCTCATGGCACTAAACAAAAATGGGATGATGCGACTGTCGCCAAAGAAGAGCTACACAGAATCATAGTTTAATATTGATATTTTTTGGCTTTATTCGTATCATTCGATTTTATTTGTAATATTCGAGCATATGCCTGAATTACCTGAAGTACATACGACTGTAAAAGGTCTTAAAAAATTCATAATTGGCAAGACGATTAAAAGTGTCTGGTCGGATTTTCACATAGGCGCAAAATACAATAATAAAGAGAACATAAAAAATGAAAGTTATTTAAAGAAATTTAAGGAACTAGTTGAAGGAACGAGAATAAAAAGCGCAGAAAGAATTGGTAAAAATATTTTGATTCACCTGAACAACAAACACTCAATAATTATTCACATGAAGATGACTGGTAACTTGGTTTATGATAAAGAGGTTAAATTTGTTCATCTTAAATTTACTCTCTCTAATAACAAAAAATTGATTTTGTCAGACATGCGCAAATTTGCTTCAATAACCATTTCTCCTACTATTGAGCTCCAAAATCACGAAAGGATTTCAAAACTTGGAGTAGATGCCTTAGATCCAAAATTAACTTCCAAAAAATTTTTTGAATGTCTGTATAACAAAAGAGGGCCAATAAAATCGGTCCTCATGGATCAAGAATCAATTGCTGGACTGGGTAATATCTATACTGACGAAATTCTTTGGGAATCTGGGGTTCACCCTCTCTCACATCCAGACAAAATCCCTGAAACAAAATATAAAGAAATTTTTAAAGTAATGAAAAAAATTTTGCACTTTTCCATAAAACAAGGCGGTGATTCCAAGTCCGATTATCGGAATATATTTGGGGAAAAAGGTAATTTTCAAAACTTCCACAAAGTTTATGGTCGTAAAAGCAAAAAATGTCCAAAAAGGGGATGCTCGGGTATAATAAAGAGGCAAACCATAGGGGGCAGGAGCGCTCACTTTTGCCCAAAGCACCAAATAATGTATAAATAATCCAATGTTTAAGGAATTTAAGGAACCGCTTTTAATAATTTTAGTATTATTCGTTCTTTTCGGATTTGCTTATAGCCCACTTAAAAAAACTTCTCTTCAAAAAAACAGTGGAGGTTCGGCTTCCACAATTAGCACTAATGACAATCAAGATCAAAAAGATAACAAAAATATTTCAGACAACATAAAAGATATCGAGAAAGAAATTAAAACGTTAGAAAAAAATATAAATAAAAAAATAGAGGAAAGTCAGCGCTCACCCTATTACGGCAAAGTTATGATGTCCAGCATTTCTGGTATTTATCAAGATGATCCTAATCAAGAATATACTCAACTCCGTACCAATTTAAATAAGGGTGAGACTGTAAATATCACCGGCTGGTATCTCAAGAGTGAAATTACGGGTTATGGAGCAGTTATCGGCGGTGCTTCTCTTTTACCCTTCCCCTTTACCCATTCCGAAGAAGACATAATACTTCGGCCCGGCGACCGAGTTTATCTGACTAAGGGCTTTTCTCCCATTGGTATTTCTTTTCGCACTAACAAATGCACTGGTTTTTTTGAAGAAAATCGCACTTTTACCCCAAATTTATCTCTAAACTGCCCGCGACCAATCGATGAAGATCTGCCCACCTTTTCAACTAATCTTGACGCCAATGATGAGTGCTTAGAAATAATAGAAAGAATCCCGCGCTGCAGAACCAGAGATACTTGGTTTTTGAAAAATTTGCCCGACACGGTAAACACCACTTGTAGAAACTACATAAAGACTCAGATAAACTACAACACCTGCGTAGCTAACCATTTTGGCGACTTTGATTTTCCAGGCAATGAATACAGGATCTATCTTGGTAAATTTGGCCCTCTTTGGCGCGAGCGCGCCGACCGCATCAATCTTTATGATCGCAATGGTTTAATTGTTGATATAGTTAGTTATTAACGAATATAGGACAATACCGGCACAAACGGAAACATTTAGAGACTCCTTGGCGCCGAGCATGGGGAGCTCCGCGATAATATCACAAAGTTTCAAATCTTCTTTGGAGAGCCCTTCTATTTCATTACCGAATACAAGAGCGGGCTTAGGGTTACGAGTTAAGAGTTTTGATTTCAACCCTTGATAATTTATTGCATTTTTATCTTGCTCAATTCCTATAATTTTGTAGCCCAATTTTTTAACCTTTAAACTTGCAACTTCTAGACTTTCTTCTTTTTCCCATTCAACTGTTTTCTCTGCACCCAAGGCGGCTTTGGTAAGCTTCTTGTTTTCTCTGCCAAAACAATCAATCGGCGCCGGCGTGTAGCCGCAAAGAATGATTTTTGATACACTCGTAGCGTCACATGTCCTAAATATTGAGCCTACATTTTCTGAACTTCTAATATTATTGAGTATCACTATAATATTTTGGGCTTGGGATTTTGACATTTTTTAGTATAATTAGGTTAACTAGAATAATTAGATTAATTTATCATTATGTTAAATTCATTTCCAGAACTTCTTACATATTCGTTTTTTGCCCCCTTTATCCTGAGAATAGTAGCTGGGCTTGTGTTTATTGATTTGGGAATTTTAATTTTTAAAGGCGAAAAAGCAACCTGGATTAATTCCTTCAGAACTTTAAGGATTCCTAAACCCGAATTAGCAGCCAAAATACTAGGCATTGTAGAAATTATCGGCGGTGCCATGCTCATTATAGGGCTTTATACTCAAATCGTCGTGCTGATTTTAGCCGTTATTATTTTCGCCGCGGGCTACATTGAATACCACCGACCGGAAATTTTAAAAAGAGACCTAATTTTTTATGTAATGCTTCTCGTCATTCTCCTCTCTCTCCTCCTCACCGGCGCTGGCGCTTTTGCCTTTGATTTGCCTTTATAATTTTGAAAGATTTTTTGATCTAAAACCCCAGCGTTACTTTTTTATAACAAAAGACGACACTGAACTCAATCAATGTCGTCCAATTTTGCAGAAAGCTGTATCTCGATCGGTTTCAGTAGGAACTTTTGGTTTTCTCCGTGCCAAACTTCCCCTTCAATACGCTCTCCTCTAAGAACAAAAGGTAGCCAATCTTTATCCGAAGGCATCATTTCGTCAAACGGTAAATTTTGAATAGACCAAAAAGTTGGTTCTTTCATTTCGGGATTTGGTTTTAGCTGACCATTCCACTTTCGGAGCAAAAACATATGAACTTCCACATCAAATTTTCTACCATCAGCTTTTTTGTTGTGGAAAGTTACTTTGCCACAGTATTGCAAATCGCTGGCAGATGAAGACAAACCAGACTCATCTGCAAACTCCCTTACAGCAGTCTGGCGTATAGTCTCACCATCCTCAACCATTCCTCCCCAGCCGTTCCAGAGACCAACTCCAATTTTGCGGGTTTTTCTTGCAAGCAAAACCTCATCTCTTTTAATGGGGAATACCAGCGTTGCTACAACTTTTTTCTTCCTTAAATCCATAGAAATCCTCCTTATCTAATTTAATGTTATTGAAAATCAAAGAAAAAGCAAACGGGGTTATAAATTATTCAAATAGATACCCAAACAAGATAGATCATAACCTTAATTTATAATGAAATTTCTCAGTGTTCTCCGAACATAATAATATTATAAACATATTTTCGGACATTGAATATACGCGAAATTTTGATGAATTTCTTGTTTTTCTCCATTTTCCATATTGTGAAGTTTAATTGAAATTTGGAGAAAAACAAAGTCTAAAATTCAGGTTAATTTGTCGTCACAAGTATTTTTCCTGACGGAAAAATCTCGCGACCCCGCCTCGCGGTTTTTGCTTTTTGTCGTCAGGAATATTTTGCTTGCCGTCGCTCGCAAAATTTCACGACCCTGACTCGGCTGTTTCTGTTGCTACAGAAACATGCCTCCGTCTCGGACATGTATCGGAAAATATGAAGCAGTTCATATTTTCCCATCATGTCCGCCCACCAGGACTCGAACCTGGGACCGTTTGCTTAAAAGGCAACTGCTCTACCAAACTGAGCTATGGGCGGTATATTTTTGATTTTACAAAACTTCTTCCTCCTGAATTTTTCAATTCTTTTTCTCTTTTCATTGCTTCAGTTCTGGTTCCGAAGTCTTCTGAATATACAACATTCCAAACACCTTTTCCAGTATTTTTGGAAGTAAATGATTTTTTCTTACTTGTTTTTGTTCCGTTGTGATACTTTAATCTTTTTATCAGATTTTCTGTTTGTCCTATGTATATTCTACCATTATCCGAATTTTGTATTACGTAAACTTTAAACATTTACTTAAAGTCCGTCAGCTGACGGATCTACCAAACTGAGCTATGGGCAGATTCTTTAAACACAAGAAAATATAACATATATTTAGACAAAATAAAATAAAAAACTCCACGCCTTTTATATTAAATTGCAATAGCGCGGAGTTTTTATTTAGTTTTTTATTATTATTGAGTCACGCTGCTGTTATTGATTTTTTTGATCGCCCCCGCGGGGGCGGCGCTCTAATGATAAATAATTTTAAGATCATTTTGGGCTTTTGTTTTTGCATGATTTTCTGCTATTATTAAACTTCAATTGTATTGACCCCAAACCTCTATCGAAAGTTACTTTGTAACATTTTCATAGCATTAATGGTCTAAGCAATTAATATGAGTGACGAGGAACTGCTCAGAATTTCATACAAAAAACCCAATCGTTTTGGCGAATTGTTTGATCGCCATTATATGAGATTCTTGCGAATAGCAGAAAAAACACTCAGGTCGAAGGATGACGCTGAAGATGTCGTCCAAAACACATTCATAAGAATTTATAAATACGGTAAAAAATTTCCAGGTAATGGCGGAAATTTTAGACCTTGGTCTAATACCATATTAAAAAATTGCTTGGCTGATAAAATTAACGAGTATAAACATAACACCATCTCTCTAACTGATGAGATGTCGAACAAAGTTTTAACTTCTGAAGAAATAGATCGAAAAGAATTTGTAAGAAAGGAAAACAAAAATTATATACAGTTTGTGCTGGGTAAAGTTGATGGCATGACAGCAGAAATAATTAAATTAAGGTATGTCTTAGGCAAATCGTTTAAAGAGGTCGGTAAAATATTAAAAATCAAGAGCAGCACAGCCAGGGTTCG
This sequence comes from Candidatus Zambryskiibacteriota bacterium, assembly GCA_016932555.1. Classification (GTDB taxonomy): domain Bacteria; phylum Patescibacteriota; class Minisyncoccia; order Phycocordibacterales; family WO2-35-19; genus WO2-35-19. The sequence continues at coordinate 12,213 of JAFGCQ010000011.1, read as the reverse complement.
CATTCATCGGTCAAAAAAAATATTTATAAAGGCTTACAAGCAATTTAATAAATATGAACAATAATAAATTAAAAAAGAAGGTGATGGCTCGAATTTATCTTGAGTACACCAAAGATATTGTCAGGAGGTATCCCGATTATTTTATGGTTATGATTTTTCTGGCAACATCTTTTACGTTGGTATCTTTTAAAGATGTTATGAGTAATATATCACAAACTGAATTAACTTCAGTTTTTAATTTTTTGTTAATAGCTTTAAAAAACACCAGTTTCATTATCCAACTCCTTATTGTTGGTTTTGTCGTAAGAACTATTGTTGGCAGTGTTAAACTTATCAACAAAAGCCTCCATCCCAAATTAACCTTAGTAAAACTCAAATACTAAGGATTATTTTTTCTAAAACTAAATCTAATTCCCCCTTTAAATCGTTTCTAATAAAGGGTGTTTTCGTATCCATTCTTGAAGCATGATAAGCATATACCGTTTGAGTAAAAAAATGCTCTAATTTTTCAGCTTCCCAGTTTTTAGCGTGACTTTTAGATTTATTGTACGAATAATCCTTAAGCTCAAGGTCTGTCTTACTAGCCCCCAATTTAATAGCCAGCATGTTTTTTAACTTACTGATAATTTTATAAACCAACTCTTCTGCTTCTGCACCATTAAATCTTAACTTTTCATATTCTATCCAAACTTTTTTCACGTTCCTCTCACCTAAAGCATCTTGTAAGGCAAAAGGATAATAACTAAAAATTTTTTCTTTTTTAGTTTTTAGTTCTTCTGGTTCCTTTTCAAAAACTTCTTTATACTCTTTAAATAAATTACTTTGTTTCATAATTATAAATCTCCCCAATTTTGGCCCACTTTTAAATCTATGACAATCGGCACCCCATTGGTTTCTTTGAGAGTAAGTATATTCTGCATTATTTCTTTCATTTTTAGCAAAGTATTTTCCGGCACATTATCCGCAATCTCATAAATGAGTTCGTCATGAATTTGGAGGATCAAATAAACTTTATTATCCAGTTTTTCTTTTTTTATAAATTCGTCTATTTTTATCATAGCTATTTTTGTGATATCTGCTTCGGTGCCTTGTATTGGAGCATTAATAGCCATTCTTTCAGCAGCTGCTTTAATATAAGGAATTTTAGATTTTAAACCTTTAAAATATCGGCGTCGGCCAAATAGAGTCTTGGTATAACCCAATTTCTCTGCCTCCGTTTTGGTATCATCAAGATATTTAGCCAATCCAGAAAATTTTTCAAAATAAGTATTGTAGAATTCCTGAGCTGTTTTCCGATCTGAGCCCAAATTTTGAATCAGTGCATTAACCCCCATTCCATAAAGAATTCCAAAGTTTATAACTTTGGCTCGGCGACGCATTTCTCTGGTTACCTCTTCTTTTTTGACACCAAAGACCTGGGTGGCTACGCTTTGATGAACATCTTCTCCAGATTTAAATATTTCAATAAATTTCTCGTCACCAGAAAGAAAAGCGGCAATGCGGAGCTCTATTTGTGAATAATCAAAAGCTGCCAACTTGAAGCCTCTGGGCGCCAAAAAAGCTTTCCTGATAACTTTACCATTTGAAGAACCAATGGGGATATTTTGTAAATTAGGATCAGCTGAAGACATCCGGCCAGTAGTCGTGCCCGTTTGAATAAATTTAGCATGTAATCTCCCTGTTCTATCAACCATTTTTGGTATAGGGCTAATATAAGTTGAGATGAGTTTTGAAAGCTCCCGGTATTCTAAGACAAGTGGGATAATCGGGTGCAAGTCTTTCATTTTTTGGAGCTCTGATTCTTTGGTAGATTTAGCACCAGTGGAAGTTTTCTTCTGATATTTAACACTAAGCTCTAACTTATTAAACAAAATTTCTCCAAGCTGTTTAGGTGAGGAAATATTGAATTTTATGCCTGCTACCTGCCACACTTTTTCTTTTATTTTTTCAAGTTTTTTTGAATAATCAAAATTTAATTTTTGCAAAAAATCAGAATCAATCAAAACTCCTCTCTCTTCCATTTTTTTAATTATCGGCATGAGTGGTTTTTCTATTTCTTCAAAAACCTTCTCACTATTTCTTTTTTTTAATTCTTCAAAAATAATTTTCTGGGCTTTGGTTAGACTATCAGTGTTGGTAAAATCCAAAACATCATTTTCATCAGGATTAGCAATATTGGAATCAACCACCCAAAGCGCTATTTTGGTTTCTTCTAGGTCTTTTTCATTTATTATTTTTTCTTTTTTGTTTTTTTCTTTTTTCTCTTCGTTTTTATCATTTTTTTCATCTTTCAATACTTTTTCCAACCTCTCGCCCAAATTCCTAAACTCTAGTTCTCTAAAAAGCTTCTCGGCCTTCTCTATATTCAAGCCTTCCTGCCACTTTGTTTTTGGCAACACAAAATCAATCGGTGCATCTCGTCTAATTGTGGCCAGCATTTTGCTAAACTTCGCTTCTTCCTCTCCTTCTTCCAGTAATTTTAATATCCTTGGCTTTGTTTGACTTTTGACTTTTGACTTTTGACTTTTGAGCTCCTTGTATATATTTTCAATACTGCCAAAATTTACTATTAAATCTGTGGCACTTTTTTCGCCTATACCTTCTATGCCGATTATGTTATCCGAGGGATCGCCTCGCAGACCTTTATAATCAACCAAAAGTTTCGGCCCAAAGCCAAATCTTTCTTTAACCGCTTTCTCATCATACAAAACCGTATCCTTTATCCCCTTTTTAAGAGTATAGACTTTGACCTTTTTACCATCTACTAATTGTAGAGTATCCATATCTCCTGAGGCAATTATGATATCTATCTTTTTTTTCTTCATTTGCTCAACAATAGTACCAAGCATATCATCAGCTTCAAAACCTTCTTTAGCATATATTGGGATATTTAGAGCTTCACAAACCTCTTTAGATTTTTCAAGCTGCAGAGCCAAATCATCATCAGTTTTGGCCCGACCGGCCTTGTAACCTTCATAAACTTCATGGCGATAGGTAGGTTTGGGTAAATCATAACACGCTACTAAATAATCCGGTTTTAAATCAGAAATGATTTTCAATACCATAGTTACTAAGCCATACAAAGCACCAGTTGGTTCGCCGCGACTAGTCGCAAAGTCCGGCAGAGCATGATAGGCCCGATGAATAATCGCGTGCGCATCAAGTAGTACTAGTTTTTCTTTATTTTTTCCATAATTCATAATTCTTAATTCATTATTCAATCTTTATTTTTCTCTTATTTTCTGAGACATGTTCAAATTTTATCACAACATGTTTGGGTATAATTTCACTAATTCGTTCTGGCCATTCTACGCAAATCAGATTTTTTGGATCAGAAATTAATTTCTCCCAACCCAGAATTTTCATTTCTTCTCCACTCTCTATTCGATAAGCGTCAATGTGGATAAGGTGTGAAAGGTTAGGGGCTGAGAGTTTAGAGCTTATAGGGACGAGGTGGTATTTTTTCATAATGACAAAAGTTGGACTTTGAATTACCTCTCTTAATCCTAAAACTTCTGCCAAATACTTCATAAAAGTAGTTTTGCCGCTACCTAGCTCACCATATAATCCTACCACCAACGCCTTTTGGCCTTTGTTTTGCAAGCTTTTAGCAAAATCTGAAGCTATCTTAGTAGTTTCTTTCAAACTTTTAGACAAAAACTCCATGTTCTTATACTATCATTCCGCCTTTTCTAAATCCACGCAAACAAAAATCCCGCCAAGAGAGAAATTTTTCAATTTCTTCTTGGCGGGATCACTACCAGATAAGGTTCTGACTCGACCTAGACCTCACAGTCCAGGTATGAACCTGAGGATTTCCCCCGTTATCGGTCAAATAAAATGACCGATCCTTCGAGTCCAGCACCGCTCCAGTCTCTGGATCATGGAGGCTAACGATCACAACCGCCTCCGACCTAAAAAATGATCGAAATGGGAATTTAGCTTGTTCCCCACTTTTCAAACTCACCTTCTGTGTCTTATGTCTCGGCTCATAAATCGTCACTGATACTGGAGCACCGGTATTGTTAGTGACGATTATGGTATTGTTGGGTGGGAAAAATCCTCCCTCAACACCAACCTGTGGTACACCGTTAACTTCAACTCTGGCCATACCACAACCACTCAAAAAGGCAGCGGTTAAAATCAACCACAAAATTCCATTAATTTTTTTCATAGAACACCCCCTAAAATTTGTTATCTTAGAATGCTTTACCTACTCCTAATTATATCAAATAGTAAATAAAAAGTCAATACCTAAGATTTGCTTATTTTCCAAGCCAATTTTGCTATAATTATTTGCATGACGATCTTATTTAACGAAGACAAACAGAGGCAAAAAGTTGAGGAATTACGTGAACAAGAAGAAGAGGGTTTAGCTAAAATGATGGCCCAAAAATATGGTTTGCCTTATAAAGATTTTTCTATTAGCTCTGTTAATATTGATGCTTTGCGTATAGTCAAAGAAATAGAAGCTAGAGAGGCTGGGGCTGCTCCATTTAATTTGATAAACAAAAAATTATCCTTAGCAATTCTTACTCCTAATGCCAATAAAACTCAAGAACTCGTAGAAGAATTAAAAGATAAAGGTTATACCGTAAATTTGTTTTTAGTCTCTCAACAAAGCTTAGAAAAAATTTGGGAACGATACAAAGATTTATCGTATTCTCTAGAAACCAAAAGTGGTGCTTTGGACATTTCAAACGAAGACATAGAAGAACTTACCGCTTCTGTAAAAAATGTCACTGATATAAAAAAATCGATAGAAAATCTTATTTCCCAAAAAAAGAATTATCGTATCTCTAGAATTTTAGAAATAATCCTAGCAGGAGCGATTTCTGTTGAAGCTTCAGATATCCACATAGAACCGGAAGATTCTTCGGTGAGAATAAGATTTAGATTGGATGGTGTTTTAAACAATGTTACAGAAATAGACAGTAGAACTTATAATCTTTTACTTTCCCGTATAAAATTAGTGTCCAATTTGAAACTTAACGTAAAAGGTAAAGCTCAGGACGGCCGCTTTTCTATAAAATTAGCAGATGAAGAAATCGAAATCAGAACTTCCCTTTTACCGGGTGGTTATGGAGAATCAATAGTACTTCGAGTTCTCAACCCCAATGCCATTTCGGTGCCACTTGAAGAGCTTGGAATAAATGAGCGACTCTTAGAGATACTCAAACATGAAATGAGCAAGCCCAATGGCATGATTTTAAATACTGGACCTACTGGCAGTGGCAAAACTACTACTTTGTATGCTTTTCTTAAAAAAAGACACACACCTGGTATAAAAATAATCACCATCGAGAATCCGATTGAATACCATATTAAAGGCATAGTTCAAACCCAAACCGACGATACAAAAGGCTATACTTTCTTAGAGGGTTTGCGTAGCGCCTTGCGTCAAGACCCAGATATAATAATGGTTGGTGAGATTAGAGATCAAGAAACGGCTGAGATTGCGATCAATGCTTCCTTAACTGGTCATTTAGTTTTTTCAACCCTACATACTAATAACGCTGCCGGCACTTTCCCCCGTCTTATTGATTTAGGGGTCAACCCAAAGGTTATTTCTTCAGCTATGAATATTGCCATGGCTCAAAGGTTGGTTAGAAAATTGTGCGATAAATGTAAGAAAAAAGCGAGCTTAAACGATAGTGAAAAAATTATTATTAAAAACACCCTGAACACAATAAAAGATAAGAAATATCTGGAAGAGTTAGATATAGAAAACGTTTATGAACCAACGGGTTGCGAGATATGTAATTTTACTGGCTATAAAGGTAGAACCGGAATTTTTGAAGCTATTTTAGCAGATGAAGAAATAGAAAAAATCGTTACCGAAAACCCAAGCGAGCGTGAAATCAATAAAGCCGCTGAGGGTCAAAACATTCTTTCTATGAAGCAAGACGGTATTATTAAGGTTTTAAAAGGTGTCACTTCCCTCTCAGAACTTTCTCGAGTTATTGATTTGGAGGAATAAAAGCTGTTATTCACAAAATTTAATTGCTGAGAGATTGGTTTTGTGAATAATGAAATTTAGAAACAAAATTAGAGACACAAATCTCTAAGCGACACTTTCAGCAGTTAAGTCGAAAGCAAAACATTATTCTGAGGATAGAGCTAGTAGTCTAACCCGCAAAAGGCAAGCACCGGCTTTAAACTTGATTTAATGTCTAACCCCGCCAAGGCGGGACGACGCTTAGAGATTTGTATCCCTAATTAATAATCCCACCAAATGCGGGATATCACTCAATAAGAGGATAGCATACTATACAAATCATGTCAAGCAATAATAAAAAAACAGAGGATTTTGAGTTTTTAGATAGAACTTTGCGGCCTTCGGAATGGAATGATTACATAGGCCAGACCAATATCAAGAAAAATTTACGTATCCTCCTAGATGCCGCAAGAGAGCGTGAGCATCCCCCAGAACATCTTTTATTTTACGGTCCACCAGGACTTGGGAAAACCACGCTAGCTCATCTTATTGCCAAAGATACAGCTAGTCAAATGCGCTCTACTTCCGGTCCAGCCATAGAAAAAGTTGGTGATTTAGCCTCTATTTTAACTAATCTTTCTCATGGTGATATTCTTTTTATAGACGAAATCCACCGTCTCAATAAAACCATTGAAGAGATCCTTTATCCTGCTATGGAATCAAAATTACTGGATATCATTATCGGAAAGGGTCCTTCCGCTCGCACCATTCAACTTGAATTACCCGCCTTCACTTTGATTGGCGCCACTACCAAAGTAGCGATGCTTTCTGCTCCGTTGCGTTCTAGATTTTCCGGAGGAGTATTTCGATTAGAATTTTATAACACGAACGAAATTGTAGACATCGTCAAACGTTCATCAAAGATTTTGGGAGTCTCGTTAGATAATAATGCTGCAGAAATTATAGCCCAAAGAAGTCGATTCACTCCAAGAACAGCAAATTATTTATTGAAAAGAGTGCGCGATTATGCCCAAATTCAAAAAAGAAGTATAGATAAGGACATAGTCCACAAAACTTTTGATCTTTTGGGAGTAGACGATATGGGACTGAATACTTCAGACATTGCCCTTCTTAAAACTATGGCCCATAAATTTAAAGGTGGACCGGTTGGGCTCAACACCTTAGCCGCCTCATTGGCTGAAGAAGAAAATACCATTGAAGAATTTAACGAGCCTTATCTTTTACAGCTAGGTTTTATACAGCGCACTCCTCGCGGCCGAGCTTTGACTGAGTTGGGCTACAAACATTTAGGTCTAAAGATTCCAGAAGAGAAGCAGAAGAAATTGCTCTAAATTATGCTATATTGAAAACATGTCAGGACATAATAAATGGTCAAAAATAAAAAATAAAAAAGCGATTACCGACGCACAAAAAAGCAAGGTTTTTGGCAAGCTAATTAAACTTATCGCCATAGAATCAAAAAAGGTCAAAGGTGATGTAAATTCTCCCGGATTGAGAGCCGCTATTGAAAAAGCCAAGGGTGTCAATTTACCAAACGACAAAATTGAAGGGGCGATTAAAAAGGGGGCAGGTGACGAAGCAAGATCTATGGAGCAGATAACTTATGAGGCTTACGGCCCCGGAGGAACAGCTTTAGTTATCGAGGCTCTGACAGAAAATCGTAATCGAGCCGCTCAGGAAATAAAACATATTCTTTCCAAGAATGGCTTCGGATTGGCAGCCCCAGGTTCTGTTACTTGGGCTTTTGAAAAAGAAGCCGATAATTGGATTCCCAAAAATAAAATCATGGTAGAGAAAGAAGATATTGTTAAGCTCCAAGACTTAATAGAAGAACTTGAAGAAAATGGCGAAGTCCAAGAAGTTTTTACTAATGCGAGTTAGAAAATGAATTAAGAGTTATGAATTAAGAGTTATGCTTGATTCACGATTCATGATTCATGATTCAATAATATTGGGTATAGACCCAGGTTACGGCAGAATGGGAATTGCAATAATAAAGAAAGAAAGAAGTAAAGATATTTTGCTTCACTCCGAGTGTTTTGAAACCAACGCCCAATTTTCTCATTCAGGGAGACTTTTTTTAATTGGGAAAAATATTGAAAAAATAATAAAAAAACACAAACCGAATCAAATCGCCGTCGAAACTTTACTTTGGAGTAAAAACAAGAAGACCGCTCTTCAAGTAGCAGAAGCTAGGGGAGTAATTCTTTTTCTGGCCGCCAAATATAAAATCCTTTTGCGAGAATTCAACCCCAACCAAGTCAAACTGGCCATAACCGGTTATGGTAAAAGCGATAAAAGACAGGTTAAAAACATGGTTGAAAAATTAGTAAAAATTAAATCTCTCTCCCGTAAACAAAAAAGGTATGATGACGAATACGATGCCATTGCCATTGCCCTGACCGGATCTGCTATCTTATTATCCACAGAAAACCCCTTGTAGAGTTATTGCAAAAATTTTGGGTTGTGAAAAAATATCGGTATCTGATGGCCACAGGCTTAATCAGAAATTATTAATAAGAAAAATTATTATGATGGATGATGATGATATCAAAACTCCAGAAGACGACATAGAAGATGACGATGTCGTAAAAAAAGACGAGGATGATGACAGCGATGATTACGATGACTAAAAGGATTGAGAATTGAGAAATAATTTAAAAAACTCCGCCAGAGCGGAGTTTTTTTATTTTGGCTTTATAATCACAAAAGTTTTTTTACCTATTTTTATCCTCCTTGCCGCTTGCCCTACCTCTTCATCTAAATTAATAATCTTTTTATCTGGGAAATCTGATACTGCTCCCGCCTCAATCAAACGCCTAAACTCTGATTTTGACTCTACTATTCCCTGATTATTTAAAATATTAATTAATTTATCTTCTGCCCTACTTTCTATTACTTTTGCGTCTTTGGGAAATTCTTTTTTGCCAAAAGTATTTTCAAAAGCGTTTTTAGCGATTTTTGCAACCTGTTCACTGTGATAAAGTTTAGTTATTTCTTCAGCTAATCTTATTTTCAAATCTCTAGGGTTAATACCAGACTTCATTTCTTCTTCAATCTTTGAAATTTCGCCCATAGGTAAATCAGTACAGAGTTTGAAATATTCTAAGATTAAATCATCTCTTACTGACATAACCTTACCAAACATATCCTCAGGTGTATCTAAAAGAGAAATAACATTATCCCAAGAAGAAGACATCTTTCTTCCGTCAGTGCCAGGAAGCATCGACAGAGTCATTATATCCTGTTCCTTTTGGCCAAATTTTTTCTGTATAGTTCTTCCAGCTTTCAAATTAAAAAGTTGATCAAAACCCCCTATCTCCACATCGGCTTCAACTTTTACGCTATCATAACCTTGCAGGGCCGGATACATAAATTCAACAACAAAAACATCTTGGTTTTTTTCCAATCTCTCACTGAAATTTCTCCTTTTAGACATTTGTTGAACAGTAAAACAATCTAGTAATTGAGCGGTTTTCAAAAAATCCATACTTTTTAACCACTCTGAATTATAGCGTACTTCTGTTTTGTTCAGGTTTATTATTTTTCCTATTTGTTTTAGATAATGTTTGAGGTTTTCTTGAATTTGTTCATCGGTTAACATTGGTCTTTTTTCTAATTTATCTGATGGGTCAGCTATTTTAGCAGTGAAATCCCCGATGATTAAAACCACCTGATGTCCAAGATCTTGAAAAGCTTTTAATTTCCTCAGAGCAACCGCCCGACCTAGATGTATGTTTGGACTAGTAGGGTCTATACCCAACTTTATACGCAGTTTTTTACCGCTGAGCAGAGCTTCTTTTAAATGCTCTTTAATAAAAATATCCTCCGTCCCCCTATCAAGGATCTCATCTATTTTCTTCTCGTCTACTATCACTTTACTTTTATTAAACATATAAAAATGCTACCATAATTTTGTTTTTTTGGCATAATGTATAAATATGATTAAAAAATTAAAGGAAAAATCAGCCTTAAAAGCACTCTTAATGCTTGGTGTTTCGTTTTGTTTAATAATTAGCGCTCTGGTTTTATTTTGGATCAGTACCTTCAGGGTGCCCACCTTAGATTCAATCCGAGAAAGAAGGGTAGCCGAATCAACTAAAATCTACGATCGCACAGGAGAAATTCTCTTATATGATACAGGTGGTAACGTCAGAAGAAGTATTATCTCAATAGAAGAAATCTCTAGACATATCAAAAACGCTACTATCGCGATTGAAGATCAAGAATTTTATCAACATAAAGGCGTCAAGCCGACGGCTTTTATTAGAGCTATTCTTGTAAACCTTTTAAATCTAGATTTTAGCCAAGGTGGTTCTACCATCACCCAACAAGTTGTAAAAAACTCCCTCTTAACTAACGAAAAGTTGGTATCCAGGAAATTAAAAGAGTGGGTTTTAGCAATAAAACTTGAACGAGTTGTTACTAAAGATGAAATTCTTTCTATGTATCTAAACGAAATACCCTACGGCGGAGTACTTTATGGAGTAGAAGAGGCCAGTGAAGCTTTTTTTGGTAAATCTTCAAGAGAGATAGGTCTAGCCGAAGCCGCATATCTAGCGGCTATTCCTAAAGCTCCAACTTATTACTCCCCCTATGGTAAACACAAAGAAGAACTAGAAGAAAGGAAAAATTTGGTACTTAAAGAGATGTTAGAAATCGGCTTTATTACTGAAGAAGAGTATAATGCTGCCAAAGAAGAAGATGTTGAGTTTGTTGCTAAAGGAGACTCGAATATTAAAGCTCCTCATTTTGTATTTTATGTTTTGGATTACATAAAAAATAAATACGGTGAAGAAGCTATTGAAACTGGTGGGTTGCGAGTTAAAACTTCTTTAGATTATCTTTTACAAAATATAGGAGAAAAAATTGCCCATGATTATGCCTTAGAAAATGAGCAAAAATTTAATGCAGAAAATGCAGCTTTAGTAGCCATTGATCCAAAAACTGGCGGGATTTTGGCCATGGTAGGCTCGCGTAATTATTTTGACGAAGAAATCGACGGGGCTTACAATATAGCCACCGCCAAAAGACAACCAGGTTCTACTATCAAACCTTTTGTTTATGCCGAAGCCTTTATTAAAGGCTACACACCAGAAACAGTACTTTTTGATGTCCCTACCCAATTCTCAGTATCTTGCGCGCCCAACAATTTTTCTACTGGAAATGGTTGTTACGCACCCGAAGATTATGATGGAATATCATATCAACCCATGACACTTCGCAGTGCTCTGGCTCAATCAGTCAATATTCCTTCAGTTAAAGTCCTTTATTTGGCCGGCCTTAAAGATTCCATAAATCTAGCAAGAGATATGGGCCTAGTTTCGCTTAGTGAGAGAGGGGATTATGGGTTAACGCTAGTTTTAGGAGGTGGTGAAGTTACTCCTCTTGAAATAACTGCGGGTTACGGAGTTTTTGCTACCGGCGGCATTAAAACTGAAGTTTCGCCGATAATTGAAGTTAAAGACCGCTCTGGAAAAGTTTTGGAAAGACATGAGTCGCGCCCCAAACAAGTTTTAGATAAAGAAATTGCCTTAAAAATTTCCGATATACTTTCTGATAATGTTGCCAGACAGCCTCTTTACGGTCCCAGTTCCGCTCTTTACTTTCCTCATAGGGATGTAGCGGTAAAAACCGGAACGACTAACAACTATAGAGATGTATGGACTATAGGTTATGCCCCAAATATTGTAATTGGCGCTTGGGCTGGCAACAACGACAATAGCCCAATGGAGAAAAAGATTTCAGGCCTTATTGTTTCTCCTATGTGGCGAGTTTTTATGGATAGTGCCTTAGCTAATCTGCCAGTTGAACAATTTGAAACCCCATTAATTGAAAATACTGAAAATCTAAAGCCGGTACTTCAAGGTATCTGGCAGGGTGGAGAATTTGCTTCTTCAACCACAAATCAAAGAGTTGTTAAGGGTGGAGTGCATACTATTCTAAGTTGGGTAAATAAAGATAGCCCAAGAGGAGAGTACCCCGAATACCCTGAAAAGGATCCTCAATATGAAAGATGGGAATATAGTGTACGACTTTGGGCTGAAGAGAGAAATCTATATTATGATAATCTTTATATTTTAAATTAGTTTTAGAAATATTCTTTGGTTTTTTAAAAGTTTTTCTATTTTTTCTTTGTTGATAAAAATTTCATTTCTAAAAACTGGGCTGCAATTTAATTTAAGATTATTACCTCTTATTTCTAACATTTCTTTTGTTAAATTTATACTGGTTATTTTTTCTACAGTTTTAAT
>JAFGCQ010000010.1 GCA_016932555.1 Candidatus Zambryskiibacteriota bacterium | reverse complement strand
GTATTGAAGCTTGATACTGGTAATTCTAAAATGCAAGAAATTGCCAAAGCTATTCAAGAAGGAGCAGAGGCATTTCTCAGAAGGCAATACCGAACTATTTCTATATTGTCTTTTGTTTTAGCTGCTTTAATATTTTTAATTTATCTTCTTATTGGTAATTTTGAATTAGGTTGGAAAACTGCTTTCTCTTTTATTTTAGGTGCTTTTGCCTCAGGTTTGTCTGGTTATATTGGTATGTATGTTTCTGTTAGAGCTAATGTTAGGACTGCCGCCGCAGCTGGTAGAAGTTTAAATGAAGCTCTGAGGACAGCTTTACGAGGCGGGGCAGTTTCTGGCATCTTAGTAGTAGCTCTTTCTCTACTTGGTGTTGCTGGCCTTTTTGTTTTATTTAATGGTTTAGAAAATTCTCTAATAGTACCTCTTGAGATTGTTGGTTTTGGTTTTGGTGCTAGTTTTGTAGCTCTTTTTGCTCAACTCGGAGGTGGTATATATACCAAGGCGGCTGATGTGGGAGCAGATCTTGTGGGCAAAGTTGAAGCTGGTATTCCAGAAGATGATCCTCGAAACCCGGCAGTAATTGCAGATTTGGTTGGTGACAATGTTGGTGACTGTGCTGGTCGCGGGGCAGATCTTTTTGAATCAACTGCAGCAGAAAATATAGGCGCTATGATTTTAGGAATTGCCCTTTTCCCGGTATTTGGTATTGCCGGTATCATATTTCCATTGGTAGCCAGAGCATTGGGCTTGGTGGCTTCTGTTATTGGAATCTTTTCCGTAAAAGTTAAAAACGATGAGGACCCAATGAAATCTCTAAATCGTGGCTACTACATCACTACTGCTCTCGCTATCTTGGGGCTTTGGGGGGCTACTTATTACTTACTACATGAGCACTGGCTCTATCTTTTTTTGGCAGGAGTTGTTGGTGTCATAACTAGTCAAATTTTTGTTTTTCTAACTCAATATTACACTGAATATAAATATCGTCCGGTTAAAGATATCGCTGAAAGTTCTAAAACTGGGCCAGCTACTAATATCATTACCGGCTTTGCCGTTGGTCTTGAATCAACCACTTTACCGGTAATTGTAATTTCTGCCGCTTTGGCTGGTTCATATTTTCTCGGTAAATTGACTGGTATAGATGGTGGAGGACTTTACGGCACGGCAGTTGCAACTATGGGCATGCTAGCTACTGCTGCTTATATTCTAGCAATGGATAATTTTGGTCCTATCACTGACAATGCTGGTGGCATTGTCGAAATGTCTGAGTCTCCAAAAGAAATCAGAGATAAAACTGACCGATTAGATGCAGTAGGTAATACTACTAAAGCTTTAACTAAAGGTTACGCAGTAGGTAGTGCCGCTTTGGCTGCTTTCCTTCTTTTTTCTGCTTATCTCCAAGATGCTCACTTGATCAGGATAGATTTGGCTAAACCAGTAGTATTTATCGGCGGGCTTTTAGGGGCCATGTTGGTTTTTTGGTTTTCATCATTAGCTATTAAAGCTGTTGGTAAAGCTGCATATTATATTATCGGGGATGTTCGTGCCCAATTTAAAGAGAATCCTGGTATTATGCAAGGCACTTCAAAACCCGATTATGGACGCTGTGTTGATATTGCGACCCGAGGTGCGCTCAAAAATATGATAGCCCCTGGACTTGTGGCCGTACTTACTCCAGCGGCAGTCGGGTTTATTTTGGGTCCTGAGGCGGTAGGTGCGACTTTAATGGTGGGCACAATTGCCGGTGTAATATTGGCACTTGTTCTTAATACTGGCGGCGGTGCTTGGGACAACGCTAAAAAGTACATTGAAACGGGTGTCTTTGGAGGTAAAGGTAGTGATACTCATAAAGCGGCTGTGGTTGGCGATACTGTCGGTGATCCGTTTAAAGATACTGCCGGCCCATCTCTTCATGTTCTTATAAAACTCCTTTCAACTTTGACTCTAGTCCTTGCTCCCATGTTTCTGGCTTGGAGCTTGTTGGGATAACCGCAAGTTGGGTTCTAAAAAACAAAAAACTGCAGTTCAAACTGCAGTTTTTGTTTGAGTTTGGCGCAGTATTCTTGAATTAGTCCGAACGCATTTCGCCGCCGCAGGCGGTGAGGAAGTTCCCCCGCGAAAATTCGGAAAGGCGGCGGAGCCGCACGAATGACAATTTCAAGTTTTTCTAATGAGTTAATAGTAACTCATTTCAATACATTTTTCAATTTAAAAATTATTGAAAAATGTATTGGTTGGCGGCAAATTCTAGTTCTTTCAAAAAAAGAAAATGCCAGTTGTTTGGGACAACTGGCAAACCCAAGTAATGAACTGGGGGTGTTACTTGATTGAGTCGAAGGTCGACACCACTTTCGCTTGCTGGAAGTTACCATCGCTTTTCCCGAGCGCAACACGCATTGAGTATCCGACGTTGAAGCCGGCACCCTTGACGTTTTGGTCGGGTACGATGTAGATGAGGTCTTTCACACCATCACCATCGAAATCTTCCAACCGCACCTCTTTCGGCGCGTATTGGAAAGTGTGGACCACTCTGCCGTCCTTGGTACTTCTCAATGAGTATCCGACGTTGAAGCCGGCACCCTTGACGTTTTGGTCGGGCTTCACATAGAGATACTCGCTGTTCCCCGCGTTGATCATCGACAGATGCTGTGGTTCTTCGTCGCAGCCGACGAGTACTACCAGCGAAACAAGTGCAGTCAAGGCAAGCATTGCGTTCTTCATCGAGGTTTCCTTTTTTCTGTTTGGAATGTGCTGTATCGAGCCGTCATGACCCGATATCAATTTAGCAAAAATGTAGCATATCTAGTATAAAAAGTCAAGGTTTGTGCGAAGATAACAAAAACAGCTCTATTTCAGGCCATTTTTCACTCTTAAATCAGATGATTAAAATTTTTCTTTTCTGCTTCTAACGGAATCAGGAATTTCTTTTTGCCCCGAAAAATCCGTACGATTTGGTAGCCGAGCGGCGCGGAACGCGCCGCGAGGTATTGACTTTTCCAACGTGGCGCCTCTGGTAGGAATCGAACCCACATTCACGACTTAGAAGATCGTTGTTCTATCCATTGAACTACAGAGGCAATGGATGTGCGCGGTGAGGGACTTGAACCCCCGACCTTCCCGGTGTAAACGGGTTGCTCTACCAACTGAGCTAACCGCGCAAGTGAAAACAATATACCATATTATCTTTTTATGGCATAGTAAATAGTATGAAAATAAACATTATATACGAAGACGAATATATATTGGTGCTGGATAAACCAGCTGGGCTTTTGGTGCACAGTGATGGGCGAAGCAAAGAAAAAACTTTGGTAGATTGGATAAATGAAAATTATCCGACACTTAGCGAAGTGGGGGAATTACAAAAACTCCAAAATGGAGAAAAAATAAAAAGACCCGGGATTGTGCATCGTTTAGACAAAGAAACAAGCGGAGTAATTATTGTCGCTAAAACCAAAGAATCTTTTGAGTTTTTGAAAGAACAATTTAAAAATCACAAAATACAAAAAATTTATAATGCGATAGTTTGGGGGAATTTTTCTCCTGATAAACTTGAGGGTGTGATAAATAAACCGATAGGGAGGAGCGCTAGCGATTTCCGTAAATGGTCGGCAGAATTTGGATCAAAAGGTGAATTACGCGAAGCGGTGACGGAATATAAAGTCTTAAATCAAAATAAAGATTTTGCATATTTGGAAGTTAGACCCAAAACCGGCAGGACGCATCAAATCAGAGTGCATCTAAAATCAATTTCGCATCCAGTAGTTTGTGATAAACTCTATGGCTCCACTTCGCATAGAGCTTCGCGGAACAAGCGACAATTTGTTTGTGACGGATCCAAAAATTGCTTAGGTTTTAATCGTTTAGCTCTCCATGCTCTTTCTATAAAACTAGAACTCCCTAATAAAACTCATCTAAATATTGAATCTCCCCTTCCTCCCGAATTCCAAAAAGCGAAAACTCTTTTATCTGATCTATCTTTTATCTGATTTATCTAAATAATTTATCAACGATTACACTATTTATACGACCGTAAGAGTAGTGTAAAATTAAGTTTATGAAAAATGATTACGGGGAGAGGATTCCAGTAGGGAATATTATACTCAGTGTGGTAGGAATCGCTGCGCTTATGAGTTTTGCTCTTATTATGCCAAACGCTCTGCAAGCTTTGAAGCTTTTTGGAATTGATAAAAAGAAAATAAACAGAAGGAAATATTATATAGATACGGCAGTGGAAAAACTTTGCAAAAGGGATTTGATAGAAACTGTAATCAAAACAAATGGTGAAAAATATGCCAAATTGACCGAAGAGGGTAGGAAACAACTTTTTAAATTTGAATTTGAAAGCTTATCTAAACATAAACCTAAAAAATGGGATAAAAAATATAGGATAGTAATTTTTGATGTTAAAGAAAGTTTAAGATTTTCAAGAGATGATCTAAGACGTATGCTTATAAATTTTGGATTTGTTATGCTTCAAAATAGCGTTTGGGTATATCCATACCCGTGTGAAGGAGCAATAAATTTGCTGAAGATTAATTTGGAAATGAAAGAGGAGGTGATTTATATGACCGTTGAATCAATAGAAAATGACAACTGGCTCCGAAAATATTTTAAATTGCCCAAAAACTAAATTACACTAATTAAACGGTCGTAAGGATAGTGTAATTTTTAAGATATGAAAGGGTCAAGACGAAGCGCAGGAAAGGTGAGAAAAAATCTCAAAGAAATGCTATATTTTAAACACGACACAAGTACGCGAATTTTCGCGAATAACACGAATCATGGAAGACAAAAATAAAAATATTAAATCTAAAATTGCCGAGAGAGAAGAAGAAATTTTAAAATTTTGGCAAGACAACAAAATTTTTGAAAAAACTTTGGCAAAAAAGACGCCAGAAGGTGAGTTTGTGTTTTACGATGGTCCACCCTTTGCTACTGGTACGCCCCATTATGGCCATATTTTACCCGGTACCATAAAAGATGTCATTCCGCGCTATCAGACTATGCGGGGCAAAAGGGTAGAGCGGCACTGGGGCTGGGATTGTCATGGCTTGCCAGTGGAAAACTTAGTAGAGAAAGAGCTCGGTCTCTCATCTAAAAAGAATATTGAAGAATATGGAGTAGAGAAGTTTAATAAAGCCGCTAAAGAGTCGGTAATGCGTTATGCTGATGAATGGGGAAGAATTGTGCCGCGCCTCGGTCGCTGGGTGGACATGGAAAATGACTATAAAACTATGGACACCAGCTATACAGAATCAATTTGGTGGGCTTTTAAAGAGCTCTATGATAAAGGTTTGGTCTATAAAAGTTTTAAGTCAATGCATCTTTGTCCTCATTGCGAGACTACACTCTCAAATTTTGAAGTTAATCAGGGTTATAAAGATATTGCCGACATTTCTATATTCGTAAAATTTAAATCGCTTGATGAAGACAAAACTTATTTTTTAGCTTGGACGACCACTCCTTGGACTCTGCCCGGCAATGTGGCTTTGGCGGTAAATAAAGATACTGATTATGCAAAAGTTGAAAAAAATGGGGAGTTTTTAATAATAGCCTGGTCGCTTTTGAGAAAAGTTCTAAAAGGCGAAGTAAAAATAATAGAAAAATTTAAAGGCAAAAAACTTGTTGGTAAAAAATACGAGCCGTTGTTTTCGTATTATGACAATAAAAGTTTGGAAAATCGAGGAAACGGTTTCAAAATTTACCATGGAGATTTTGTAACTACTGAAGATGGCACTGGCATCGTGCATATTGCACCAGCCTTTGGCGAAGAGGACATGAAGCTGGGCCAGAAAGAAAATTTGCCGTTTATCCAGCATGTAAATGTTGATGGTACTTTTAAGAAGGAAGTGGCTGATTTTGCTGGTCAATTAGTAAAACCTAAAGAAGATCACCAGAAAGCTGATGTAGAGATTATTAAATTTCTAGCCAAAAAAGGAAGAGTCTTGGACAAGGAAAGACTGATCCACTCTTATCCCCATTGTTGGAGATGTTATACGCCGCTATTAAATTACGCGACCACATCTTGGTTTGTTAAGACCACTGACTTAAAAAAGAAGCTTATAAAAATAAACAGTGAAGTTAATTGGTACCCTAAAGAAATCGGTGAGGGAAGATTTGGTAAGTGGCTTGAAGAAATCAGAGATTGGGCCATTTCACGCTCGCGTTATTGGGGCGCGCCTCTGCCGGTTTGGCAGAATGGGAAAGGTGAGGTTATTGTTATTGGAAGTATTGGGGATTTAAAGAAGCATGTTAAAAAATCGGGCAATAAATATTTTCTAATGAGACACGGCGAATGTATGGCTAATTTGGAAGGCAAAATTAGCGCTGACATTTCAATTCGGGACCCTCTTACTGAAGAAGGGGAAAAGCAGGTCATGAAGGCCGCCAAAAATCTAAAAAAAGAAAAAATAGATCTTATTATAACTTCACCGTTTTTGCGAGCGAAAAAAACAGCCGAAATTATTGCTAAAGAAATAGGATTTGGGGGAGAAATTATTGAAGATGAAAGAATTGAGGAGCTTAGGATAAAAGAATGGAACGGTAGGAAATGGAGCGAGTATCAGGAGCAATTTACCGACAAGGAACGCTTTGAAAAGCATGTGGGTAAAGCGGAAAACTGGGAAGATGTGCGTAAGAGAGTATCGGAATTTATGTTTGACATAGATTCTCGATACAAAAACAAAAATATTTTAATAATCAGTCATGGCGGCCCACTGGTTTTGTCTATGTATGCATCAAAAGGTCTTTCGGTAAAAGAAATGGCAAATCAGAAGCATGAAGGTATATTCGAGAATGCGGAAGTGAAAGAAATTGACTGGTGGTCTTTCCCACATAACGATGATTTTGAAATAGATCTACACCGACCTTTTATTGACCAAGTGGAATTGGTTCTCAAAAATGGTGAAGAGCTAAAAAGGATAGAAGAAGTTTTTGATTGCTGGTTTGAATCGGGCTCTATGCCTTACGCCCAATTCCACTATCCTTTTGAAAATGAAAAAGAATTTGAAAAGAAAAATTTCCCGGCTGATTTTATTGCTGAAGGCCTGGACCAGACTCGCGGTTGGTTCTACACGCTTTTGATATTGGGGATAGGCCTCTTCGGCAAGAGTCCTTATAAGAATGTGATAGTCAATGGGCTTATTCTGGCTGAAGATGGACGCAAAATGTCTAAAAGCCTCAAAAATTATCCGGAGATTTCATATATTGTGGATAAATATGGGGCAGACGCCTTGCGTTATTACCTTATGTCTTCTTCGGCGGTTAAGGCTGAGGATTTGAATTTTTCGGAGAAAGGGGTAGATGAAGTTTCAAAAAAAGTGATTTTAAAGCTCGGTAATGTGCTTTCATTTTATGAAATGTATGTCGATAAAAATTTGATTGATTGCGAATATAAAGGAAATTCAGAAAATATTTTAGATAGATGGATTCTATCCAAGCTAAACGAATTGCAAAAAGTTATGACCGAATCTTTAGATGACTACCGTATTGACGGTGCGGCCAGGCCAGTTCTGGATTTCATAGAAGATTTTTCTACTTGGTATATTCGCCGTTCTCGGGACAGATTTAAATCAGAAGACAGGGAAGACAAGGTCTATGCCCTAAATACCACCTGTTTTGTACTTCTGGAGCTCTCGAAATATATGGCGCCATTTACGCCGTTTATGGCCGAAAATATTTATTTGAAGTTAAGAAAAGAAAATAATCCACAAAGTGTCCATCTTTCTCAGTGGCCGAAGGCGGGAAAAATAGACGAAGAAATTCTGGCAAATATGTCGGAAGTAAGAAGAATAGTTTCGCTGGCGCTGGAAAAGAGGATGGCGGCTGGCATCAAAATTAGACAACCTCTCAAAGAGTTGAGAGCTAAAAGTTTAGAGCTTGAAAATAAAGAAGAGTATTTAGAGCTTATTAAAGATGAAATAAACGTAAAAAAAATTATTTTTGATGAAAATCTCAAAGAAGATGTGGAATTAAATACTGAATTAACTCCTGAATTAATTCAGGAGGGAAATATAAGAGAATTTATAAGAGCAGTTCAATCTCTAAGAAAAGAGAAAAATCTGGTACCAGAAGATAAAATAGAGCTTTTAGTTGAAACTGATAATAAAGGTAAGGAATTTTTGGATTCGGTAGCCAAAGAGATGAGAAAACCTACTAATGTTTCTGAGATAAAATTTGAGAGTAATGATGGGGAAAAATTAAAAGTGGGAGATTTAGATTTTATGATTTCCATAATTCATAATTCTTAATTCATGTATAGAAAGTACCACACTAGAGGTATTGTGATTTCCTCCAAAATAGAAGGAGGTACTAGTCGTCGAGTGAATATTTTTACTGAAGATCTGGGGCTTATAAGCGCCAAGGTCCAAGGTGGGCAAAAGCTCGACAGTAAGCTGCGCGGCGGCTCACAAGATTTTTCAGTTGGCGAATTTTCACTCATACGCGGCAAGGCCGGCTGGCGAGTAGTTAGTGCCCGGTCCGGCCAAAATCTATTTGAAATCTTTCGCAACCAGCCGGAAAAATTAAAGATTGTTGTAAATATTTTAAATCTTATAAAAAAACTGATTGATGAAGAAAAGAAGCAAAACACTCTGTTTGGCGTAATCGCTATTTTTTTTAAATTTTTGGAAAAAGCAAAACAAAATGAAATCGCGCTTTCCGAATGCCTGACTTTAATGCGAATTTTGCATATTTTAGGCTATATGCGGCACGATCCTGAATTTACTTTGCCTTTATCTTTGGAAATAAATCCGGAGGATTTAAGAGCGCTTGCTCCTCGCCGAGCCCAAATAACCCGTCTTATCAACGAGTCTTTAAAAGTGACTTAAAATAATGATATAATAGTTTGATGCAATACGAAGACGAAAAAAGAGAAAAACTGGATAATCTTCAAAAGAGGCTTTATTCAAGAGAAACTCCGGAAATTATTGACGAAAGCGTATCAAAATTTACGCGAAGCTATGGGAAAGGGGTTAAGGCCGAAAAAGTAAAAGAACAATGGGAAAATATAAAAAACAATAATTTTGACGAGCTGGCTAGCAAATTTTCCAATATGGCTAAAACTAAACACAAGTTTATAAAAAGGATTTTTATTTTTTCGGTGCTGTTTTTTGTATTGGCTGCCGGAGTAGCTACTTTTGTTTTTTGGATCGGTATAAATACTATCTCGTCAAAAAATGTTGATATAAAAATAGCGGGGCCTTTATCTGTTGGCGCCGGTCAAGAAGTTTCTTTCGATATTAACGTTATTAACAACAACAATGTTGACCTGGAATTTGCTTCAATGCTTTTGGAATATCCGGAGGGCACTAGGTCTCTGAATGATCTAACTAAAGAGCTTACTCAGGAAAGATTTGAACTGGAAACCGTGCAATCGGGAAAAAGTTACAGCCAAAATGTTAAGCTGGTGTTTTTTGGTGAAAAAGAAAGCATTAAAGAGATAAAAATCGTGCTTGAATACAGAGTAGAAAATTCTAGCGCCCTTTTTTATAAAGAGAAAAAGTATGAAATTACCATTAGTTCAGCCCCTGTAATCATAACCCCCACATATCCTAAAGAAGTAAATTCTAATCAAGAAATAACTTTTAGTATTGAAGTAGTTTCGAATTCTAAAGATGAGATAAAAGATTTACTAGTAAATATTGAGTATCCTTTTGGTTTTAATTTTAGAGGAGCTTCTCCGGGTGCTTCATATGGCGAAAATGTTTGGCATTTTTCAAGCTTAAAGCCTGGAGAAAAAAAGAAAATATTGATTACAGGTAACATTATTGGACAAGATAATGAAGAAAGGGTGTTTAGAATAAGTACAGGTTCAGCTAGTGAGAAAGATGAGAGAGTAATCGGAGTGCCTTTTATGGAGCTTACTGAGTCAGTTTTGATCAAAAAAGCTTTTATCGGTCTTCAGGTTTTAGTGGGGGGCAAAGACGGGGATTTTGTCGCTCGCGGTGGAGTGCCGGTTTCAACTAGTATTTTAGTAAGAAACAACCTACCGTCTAAACTTTATAACACTACTGTTGAAGTTTTTTTTGGGGGCGCTGCTTTTAACGAAGGCAGTGTTGTGCCTGGAAATAATGGATTTTTTCAGTCTTCAAACGACAGCATTTTATGGGATAAAAGATCGTCTCCCGATTTGGCCGAAATGGACACCGGTGCTTTGGAGGAATTTTCTTTCCAGCTCATTACTTTACCCTATGAAGACATAGCTCAAGGTAAAAGGCCCGAAGTAGAAATAACTGTAAAGGTTAGAGGAGAAAGGGTTCTTGATTCCGGCTCAACTGAGGAAGTTATCATAACTGAAACTCGGAAAATCACTCTTTCGACCGATTTGATTCTGACTTCTAAAATAGTGAGGTCTTCTGGCAATCTCGAAAATTCCGGACCGATACCACCTCAAGTTGATGTGCCTACCACTTACACTGCGGTTTGGAGTTTGAGCAACTCATTTAATCAAGTCAGCAACGTTGAGGTTAGGGCCACCTTGCCTTCATATGTAAAATGGACCGGACTAAAAAATCCTTCAAATGAGAATCTGAGGTTTGATGAGGTAAGCAAGGAAATGATTTGGACTGTGGGCAATATCTTACCTAACACAAGCTCTTCAGAAAAACAGGTTTACTTCCAACTGGAATTTCTACCGAGCATAAGCCAGGTCGGCAAATCACCCGAACTTTTAGGAACTGCTTCGCTTACTGGGTTGGATAAAATCACTGGCCAGCAAATAAATCAACTGGTTTCGGCAGTTACTACAAACTTTTTTGGTGATCTTGATTTTAACATAGGAGATGACAAAGTAGTCCAGTGATGATAATTTAAAATTATGGTTGATAAAAAAGAAAATAAAATGGATAAAATAGTTTCGCTTTGTAAGAGGCGGGGCTTTATTTTTCAGGGCTCCGAAATTTACGGTGGTTTTGCTGGATTTTGGGACTATGGTCCTTATGGATTGGCTTTGAAAAACAACATCAAGAACTTATGGTGGCAAATTTTTGTTGAAGAACGGGAAGATATATATGGTATGGATACTTCTGTAATTATGAATCCTCGGGCTTGGGAGGCTAGCGGCCATGTCGCTGGATTTGCCGATCAGATGGATAATGGTAATAAATTTAATGTTATGTTTAAAACTTCTGTTGGGGCAGGTGAAGAATCCATCGTCTCTTATCTTAGACCGGAAACGGCTGGTGGCATGTTTGTAAATTTTAAAAATATAATGGATTCTCTCTCGCCGAAGATCCCGTTTGGATTGGCCCAAGTCGGTAAAGCTTTTAGAAACGAAATTGCACCCAGAGATTTTGTTTTTCGTTCACGTGAATTTGAGCAGATGGAAGTTGAATATTTTGTAAAACCTGCTGATTGGGAAAAATATTTTGAAGAATGGAAAAAAATTATATCAATGTGGTGTAAAATCATTGGTTTGGAAAAATCTCACACTCACGAATTGGAAGTGTTAGATAAAGAGAGGGCTCATTATTCAAAACGCACGATTGATTTTGAATTTGATTATCCTTTCGGTAGAAAAGAGCTTTACGGATTGGCTTACCGGACCGATTTTGATCTGAAAAGTCACAGCAGTTTTTCAAATGCAGACCTTTATTATTATGATGAAGAAACTAAAGAGAAATTTATACCCCACATTATTGAGCCTTCTTTAGGTGTGGACAGAACAATACTTGCGGTCTTATCGGAGGCCTATAAAGAAGATGAAATGAATGAAGAAAAAAGAATTTATTTAGCTCTAAAACCTATTTTAGCACCGATTAAGGTGGCGGTGTTTCCGCTTCTTAAGAATAAGCCCCAGTTGGTGAAAAAAGCTAGAGAAATTTATGAAGATTTAAAGAAGAAATTTAAAGCAGTCGAATTTGATGACAATGGCAACATCGGCAAGCGCTACCGCAAACAGGATGAAATCGGGACACCTTTTTGCGTTACGGTAGATTTTGACACCTTAGAAAAGGATAAAAAGGTAACAGTAAGAGATCGCGATAGCGGTAAACAGGAAAGAATTGATATAGATAAACTCATTACTTATCTTTCAGAGAAAATTAGTTTATAATAATATTAATGGCTCTACGAACAAATGAAAAAATAATTCAAATCAGTTCCAGCACCATAATCAAAGCTCTAATTATTGGCTTACTTTTTGTGGCTATATATTATTTAAGGGACTTGCTTTTAGTAGTAATTTTGGCTGTTATTATCGCTTCAGCTATTGAACCTGGGGCTGGGTGGTTTAAGCGACATCGGGTGCCAAGAATACTTTCAGTCTTGCTTATATATTCGGTAGCCATACTCATTTTGGTTGGAACTTTTTATTTCTTGTTGTTACCTTTATTAAACCAAACGGCTTCATTCCTCTCTACCTTACCAGGATATTTAGGTAAGCTTCAGGTTTGGAACCCTCTACAAAATACCGATTTTATTTCATCAAATTCTGCCATTAAAGATTTTTCCGAAAACTTTTCTTTAGCTCAGATTGTTGACCAAATTAATTCAGCAGCCTACGGTTTTTCTGAAGGTTTTTTCTCAACCGCCAGTAAAATTTTTGGCGGTATTTTGAGTTTTATATTGGTTGTAGTACTTTCATTTTATCTTTCAGTTGAACCTAATGGAGTATCAAATTTTTTGCGGGTAGTTACACCAATAAAACATGAAAATTATGTTTTAGATTTATGGAAAAGATCACAAGAAAAAATCGGATTATGGATGCAGGGTCAAATAGTTTTAGCAATTATTGTAGCCATGTTAGTTTTTCTAGGCTTAACTTTATTGAGAGTTGAGAATGCGCTCCTACTTGCGGTATTGGCTGGTATTTTTGAAATCATTCCTATTTTCGGACCGATTTTAGCAGCTATACCGGCGGTGACATTAGCTTTAGTAACTGATGGTATGACTAGCGCACTTTTAGTTATTGGCCTTTATATTATTATCCAGCAATTTGAAAATCAGCTCATCTATCCTTTAGTGGTTCGTAAAATTGTTGGAGTGCCACCATTAATTTCTATCTTAGCTCTCATTATCGGCTATAAATTGGCTGGCTTTATTGGAGTTTTAGTTTCTGTGCCATTGGCGGCGATGCTCATAGAATTCCTTAATGATTTTGGTAAAAGCAAAATAATGGCTGCTGAAAAGTTGCGCAATGGCTTTAAAAAGTAGTATTCTTTGTTCGTGTCTAAAAATTTCTATATTACAACTACCTTGCCTTATGTAAATGCTGATCCGCATATTGGTTTTGCTTTAGAGATTGTCCAAGCGGACATCATCGCTCGATTTAAAAGATTACTAGGTCACGAAGTATTTTTTAATTTCGGCACTGATGAGCATGGTCAAAAAGTTTTAAAAGCGGCAGAAAAGAATGGTTTAGATCCGCAAGCATACACAGATCAATTAGCTTTAAAATTTGGTGATTTAAAAAAGATTTTAAACTTAAGTTATGATAATTTTGTCAGAACCACTGATGCACATCATATTAAGGCGGCACAATATATTTGGAAATTGGCTGACGAAAGCGGGGATATCTATAAGAAAAAATATAGAGGGCTCTATTGTGTATCTTGCGAGCGATTTATAAAAGAGAGTGAGCTTCGAAATAACAAGTGTCCAGAACATCCAGGAAAAGAACTAGAAGAAGTTGAGGAAGAAAATTACTTTTTTAAATTTAGCAAATATCAAGATAAATTACTCAAATATTTAAATAACCCAAGAGTTATTACTCCTGATTGGCGAAGAAAAGAAGCTATAAATTTTGTAAAGAATGGTCTTGAGGATTTTCCGATTTCAAGATTAAAAAACAGAATGTCTTGGGGTATCCCAGTGCCGGGCGATGAGGATCATGTTATGTATGTTTGGTTTGACGCTTTAACCAATTATATTTCCTCTCTTGGTTGGCCGGGAGACAAGAATGGGAATTTTAAAAAGTTTTGGCAGGATGGCGAGACTCTACAATTTGCGGGGAAAGACCAAGTAAGATTTCAATCTCTCATGTGGCAAGCTATGCTTATGTCGGCTGGCCTTAAAAATACAGATAAGGTTTTTTATCACGGCTTTATCAATATAAGAGGGGAGAAAATATCTAAATCGGTCGGCAACACAATTGATCCGTTTAAAATCGTTGAAGAGTTTGGTACCGATGCCTTAAGATATTACTTGCTAGCCCAAGTTTCTCCAGTTGAAGATTCAGATTTTACCTTTGAGCTTTTTAAAGAAGCTTACAACGCTAATCTGGCTAATGGATTGGGTAATCTAACCTCTCGCATTATAAAAATGGCCGAAGATAATTTAGAAGAGCCAACGGAAGTTTCTGGGGAAAATATGCCGCAAGAACTTTTGAATCATTTGGAAAAATTTGAGCTTAACAAAGCCTGCAATTTTATTTGGAGCAAGATTTCTAAATTAGATGGTGAGATTCAAGAGAAGAAGCCGTGGGAATCAAAAGATAAAAAAGTCATAAAAAATTTGGTTTTGGATTTATACAGAATAAGTAAGATGCTTGAACCTTTTATGCCTGAGACTTCAGAAAAAATAATCCAAGCCATTAAGGAAAATAAAAAGCCGGAAAAGCCACTGTTTGAAAGGAAATAATTCACCTTCACCCCACAGCCCCTCTCTTTGACAAGGAGAGAGGGAAGACAATTCTATACATTATACTAAACTCTAAAATGGGGTGAGGACTTTTATGCTAGTATGGTTAACATGATGAACTACATAGACATACACTGTCATTTGGATATGGATGAATTCGATGCCGATAGGCAGGAAGTTTTAGCACGAATGAAAGAAGGGGGAGTAGTAGCGATAAGTGTCGGGTCTAATTTAGAAGCGTCAAAAAAGGCGATAGAGATTGCCGAAACAAATGAGAATATTTGGACTTGTGTTGGAGTGCATCCAGAGGAAATTTCAAAGGGCATCTTTTGGGACCGGGGCAGTTCAAAGATGCCCTTTGACATTTCAGAGTTTAAAAAATTAGTTAAGAGTTCAAAAGTTGTTGGGATTGGCGAATGTGGTTTGGATTTTTTTAGACTGGATCCAGCTTTCGCTAAAGCTACGGCTGACAAGCAGAAAGAACTTTTTGAATCTCAAATTCAGTTTGCTATAAAAAATAATAAACCGTTAATGTTGCACATAAGAAGGGCTTATGATGACGCTTTGGATATTTTAAATAATTACAAAAAAAATTACGGAGAAAAATTGCGGGGCAATGTACATTTCTTTACGGGTAATGTTGAACAAACGAAAAGATTTTTGGATTTGGGATTCACCATGTCTTTTACTGGTGTTATCACATTTACACATGATTATGATGAAGTCATTAAATATATTCCGCAAGATTCTATAATGTCCGAAACTGATGCACCATTTGTCACTCCGGTACCACATCGTGGGCAGCGCAATGAACCTAGTTTTGTCATTGAAGTAGTCAAAAGACTCACTGAAATTAGAGGTGAAGATTTAGAAACCTTAAGTAATGCTATTATTCAAAATGCCAAAAAGGTCTTTGATATCTAGTTTTGCTTTCTGTGGAAATAAATGATAGAGTAGAACACGGTTTGAATCAGAGACTATTTTTATTATAACTGGTCTCTATCTACTCCAGGTGGACCCATTCAAACTAGTAAATTATGGATGAAAATTTTAATTTAAAAGATGAAAATCAAATTTACGAAATTGGTTTTCATATTTTACCCTCTATACCCGAAGAGAATCTTCAGTTAGAAATTTCCAAACTAGAAGATTTAATAACTAAAAAAGGCGGAATAATAATTTCACAAGAATTTCCTAAACTGAGAAATCTAGCTTATGAAATCAGAAAAAGATTTGAAATTAAATATTTGAACTTCAATAAAGCTTATTTTGGCTGGATCAAGTTTGAAATATTTCGCGGTTTGATAACAGAGATTAAAAAAGAAATAGATGTAAATTCAAATATCTTAAGATTTATTATTGTGAAAACTGTCAAAGAAAATACCATCTACACTCCCAAAATCTTAAATATTCCTAAGTCTCCCGTATCTCTAGAGTCTCAGATTTCTAAAGATGAAAACATTAATAAAGAAAGTTCTGAAAGTTCTGAAATTTCTGAAGAAGAAATAGATAAAAGCATTGATGAGCTTCTAGAAGATGAAAACAACAAAGAAAAAAGTGATTAAAAATTATAAAATTAAAAATTTTTCACCATGTATATCAACAAAGCAATTATTTACGGTAATTTAACTAGAGATCCCGAACTCAAATCTCTTCCATCGGGAGCTCCGGTTTGTGAATTTGGAGTGGCTACCAATCGTGTCTGGAAGGACAAAAACGGAACCAAGCAAGAGTCGGTTGATTATCACAATATTGTGGTTTTTAGCAAACAGGCGGAAATTATAAAACAATATTTGCACAAGGGCAGTTCAATTTTCTTGGAAGGTCGCATTCAAAACAGAAGTTGGGACGCACCAGATGGCACCAAAAAATATCGATCTGAAATCGTAGTCGAAAGATTCCAGTTTGGTCCAAAAGGTGGTTCTACTAGCGGTTCTTATGAAAAGAAATCTCCATCCGATTCTACTAAAGCTCCGATGGACAAGGAAGAGGGATCGCCAAGTATTGAGTATCCGGAAGAGGAAATTAATAGCGAAGATATACCTTTCTAAATTACTCTAATTATTCTAATTAACTTAATTAACCTAAACTAAAATGTCAAAACAAGATTGTTACTTTAAACAAAACGGCATCAAATATATTGATTATAAGGATACTGAACTTTTGAAAAAGTTTATTAATCCGCATGCTCGAATTCTCTCTAAAAAAAAGACTGGCGTTTCAGCTGAATATCAGAAAAAGCTTGCTCTAGCCATCAAGCGTGCCCGCTTTATGGCTCTCTTGCCGTATTTGTCCCGTTAATTTATTTAAACTCTTTCAACATATGAACCGTCTTGGGTGTTAATGCGGATGATGTCACCTTCGTTGATGAAGAGGGGGGCGTTAACCGAGGTGCCAGTTTCGACTTTTACAACTTTATTGCCGCCCTGAGCGGTGTTGCCTTTAATAGCCGGAGGAGCTTCCACTACTTTGAGATCCATTTTGATAGGCAATTCCACGCCGATAATTTTAGCTTGCCCTGAGGAATTCGAAGGGTCATCAAAAATAATAGCTTTAACTAAAGTGTTTTGTTTCAAAAACTTAGCTCCAGTACCAACCTGATCAGCTGTCAAAGAAAATCTTTTAGACTTGTCGCTTACTTCATGGAACCAATATTCTCCTTTGTTTTCATATATAAAATTAATATCCTTCTTTTCGATTTCAGCTTCTTCAGCTTTTTCAGACTGATGGAAAGAGTTTTCAGTTACTCGGCCGGTAATGAGATTCTTTAATTTAGTAGCATTAACCGGCTTTCTCTGTTGCTTCCGAAAAACATGGCTAGCGATTACTTGCCACGGTTCGCTCTGGAATATGATTATTTTACCAATTGTTATTTGGTTATACTCTAACATGGCCTAAAATATAGCTTATTTTAAGGCTAAAATCCACTTGACAATAAATATGTTTGGGTGTATAATGTAGGTATGAGTTCGTTGAGATATGCGAGAGGTCTCGCAAGCCAGTCCTCGGTCTAGAGGACAAATTCTAACGCAATTTAGCGTGAGGAGAAAATCATGAAAAGTGAATTCGCTATTTCGGAAGTTCTACCTGGAAAACTGAATGCAATGGTAAAAAACATTATGGGCCAGATGAAAATCGATGACCCTAACGAAGCTGTCCGGCGGGTAAATGCTGGCGAGTGGGTTGTCTCCAGAGTTGTAAAATCAATTTTGCGATTAATCTCTGGAAGTAAAGAAATTGTCATTTCTGCCACAGCCGGCGGACGAACAATTGCTGAAGCCAAGGGAATTTTCACTGGGGGTATTGATAGAGATTTCGTGAATTGGGATCTTAATACTCCAAATGAAGCCAGACCAAAAACTCCAGTTGAAGTTCATGAAATGGTTGAAGATGATAATTTCAAAGCCATCTTCGATAGTTTCAATAGAAGTCTGGATGATCTTTGCTTCACCCAGGACCAGATAATCACCTTTATCGAAGATCATAAAGACTGGCTCCGCAGAAACGGTTACGGAACTTTCTTCTTAATGAAGAAAAACGGGAAATTCTTCGTGGTCTACGTGACTCTGGATTCCGACGAGAGGCCGCACGCGTTCGTGTACCACTTGTCCAACGCCTACTTATGGAGCGCGGATTACAGGCGTCGTGTCGTTGTTCCGCAACTGGCTCTTGAGTCTTAGGGCTTTTAGTCCTTCGACTCTTAATCCCTCTGACCCTATTCCAATCTTGATTGGCAAGGTCAGGGGGATTTTTATATACTAAAAAAGTAATTCATTCGAAGTGTTGCGGTCACGGCTTCAACATAATGATTATATGAGTATAAATTTGAGAGTTTTTTGTCGGACAAGTCTTACAAAAGAGTGGATTTATATTTTCATAAACAAAAAATTAGATAGTTGGTATAGCAAATTAGTGAGCTTAAAGGCTTCAAATAATATTCAACTTATTATGATTTAATAAGTGGTGGCCTAGAAGATTTGCTATACAATTCTTCGTGGTCAACGTGAATCTGGATTCCGACGAGAGGCCGAACGCGAACGTGAACCACTTGTCCAACGACAACTTATGGAACGCAGATTACAGGCATCGTGTCGTTGTTCCGAAACTGTCAATTTCTCCCGTCATTTTTGGGCGGGAGTTTTATTTCTATACTTTTCTTCCAACTACCTGAATCTCTACCGATCTCTTCTAATTTTTGAGAAATTTCAATATATTTTTCATTAGGAATTAATTTGATTTCCCAAGCCATCTGCATAAAAAATTTAACTAAATCAAGTTTTGAAATGACTTTACTCAAACCCAAAACCTTTTGAGTCATTGGTAGATATGCAGAAATAAAAGTGTATTCTAAAACGAACAAAAAATTTTGATCAATTTTTACACCTAATCCTAATCTCTCAACTTTTGGGAAGTTTCTTTGGGCTTTTACCCACAGCAAATACGCTTCTTTCTCTTT
>JAFGCQ010000009.1 GCA_016932555.1 Candidatus Zambryskiibacteriota bacterium | reverse complement strand
TGGCACTGGCACTGGCACTGGCACTAGTACTGGTACCGGTACTAGCACAGGAACTGGTATCACTACTCCAGGAGTAGAGGGTACTCTCTCTGTAACCCAGAATAACTCTGGCGTTCGTGCAACTGTTTACGAAGGCGAAACCAAGGTTCCTATTTTGGGTTTTGATGTCAAAGCTAACAACTCTGATATTGCTATCCAAAGAATTAAGCTTGATCTGGATGAATCAGGCGGTTCAGACACTAAATTCTACAACAAAATTTACAGCAAATTATATGTGACCGATGGATCAAACGTTTTGGCTTCTCTCGATCTTAACTCAAATACTGTAGTTAAAGATGGAAGCGATTATTTTGCTATCATCACTGGCTTCAACTTTGTTGTTCCTAAGGACACCAAGAAACAAATGGTAATTATGGCTGACCTTTACAACAATGTCGATTCAGCTGATTATGACACCGAAACTTACCCAATTGCTCTCGCAACTAACGGTGTTCGAGGTGTAGATGGTGCTGGCATTGATCAATACGCCGGTACTACCGCTATTACCAGAACTCCGACTATTTCTGCCAATTTGGCTGAAAGCGCAACCCTTAAAGTTTCTCTCAACAGCTCTTCTCCTAAGAAGAATGATGTAGTAGCCACTTCGGGTGCTAGTGAAGATGAATTGGACGATCTCACTGTCTTGGTCTTTGATGTAAAGGCTGAAAAGGATGATGTTAAGATCACTGAGCTTCTTGTGTCTATTGATGCGGCTGGTGGAGGTGCTGCTACGGCCTCGACTTCTGTCAGTATCTTTGATGGTTCAACCGAGCTTGACAGCGTAAGTATGACCACGGATACCGCTTACTTTACCGACATTGATTTGGTTATTCCGAAAGACACCACTAAAACTTTGACTGTTAAGGCTGATGTTGTTGACGCAAACGGCACTCGTCAAGCTTTCACAGCCAACGCTTCTTCAACTGGCTTTACTGCTGAAAATACGCTTGGTGACAGCGCAACCATAAGTGGGGCTGCTACTGGCTACGCTATTGGTTTAACCAATGTTGGACCTGAACTTACCTTGGTATCTAAGGGTAGTATTAGCACCAATGGTGCGCCTCAAAGCGAGAGCGCTACTTATGGATTTTCAACTTCTACTCTTTCAGTTAGCTTCAACTTAAAGGTTAAGGCCGTCGGGGGTGATCTATACTTGGGTACTGTAGCTTCTGGCTCTCCGTTCATCGCTTCTACAACTGGCTTTAACATTTATAGAGACGGCGCAGTTGACACGACAGTTGGTAGCGTCTCTACTTCAACCGCGTTCTTGGCAGATTCAATCTGTTCGACATCGGTTGGTAGTAATACTTGCCTCTTATCAGAAGGTAATGAAGCTAGCATACCGATCACCTTCCAGATCTTGGGTAGAAAAGCAAGTGGAGATGCACTTACTACCGGTCTTTATTCTGTAGGTATCGCCCAGCTTAACTGGAGCGGTCTTACCACTACCTTTATGGCTGGTGAGACAGAATGGATTACAACCGCTGTAAGCTTCCCATAATCCTTTAGAGCACTTGCGAACTCTACTGGCTTCGGCTAGCGGAGAATGCTCACAAAACCCCGTTGCTCGCGAGCAATGGGGTTTTGTCTTATCCACATGCTTATTTGTTTGAATGTGATATATATTTATATGTATGAAATATTTTGATAAAACTTTCTTTAAATTTACTTTGGGTTTCCTTTTTATTATTTGTATAAGTTTGTTGGTTATGTATTTGGCTTCCAATTTTACGGATAACAGAGATAGCCAAACCGCCAAGCCGGCATTACAACAATGATTATGAAAGTTAAAATTATCGTAATACTTTTACTCTTTTTTATTTTTCCATTAATTTCTAGCGCCCAGGTTGTTATTAGTGAAATAGCTTGGATGGGTAATTTTGAATCTGCTAATGCTGAATGGATTGAACTCTACAACTCAACATCAGATACTACTGATTTATCAGGATGGACTTTGAAGGCTGTAGACGGGTCACCAGACATTACTATTTCTGGTAGTGTTCAAGGGGAATCTTTTTTCATAATGGAAAGAACATCTGATAATTCAATACTCGGAATTGTCGCAGATATGATTTATAGTGGTGCGTTGGAAAATAGTGGCGAGACACTTGTTTTAAGCGATAGTTCTGGTAAAGAAATAGACAGGATTGATAATTCTGGCAAGTGGTTTGCAGGTGACAATAATACTAAAGAAACAATGCAACTATCTGGAACATCTTGGATTACTGCTCCATCTACTCCAGGTTTTGGTGATAATCTTTCAGGTTCAGAATCTAATCCAGTTGGTGAAGTTTTAGGAGCTTCTGACGATTCTTCAAATGATACAGTTATAGTTTCTGGCGGGGAAAATAATACTTATGTCTCCTCGCTAAATTCGAAGCTTGAAGTCTTGGCGGGGGAGGACAGAGTGGCTTCTCCCGGTAGCCCAATTTGGCTGCAAGCCACAATCAAGAAAAATACCACTGGCGGCAGTCCAAATTTAGAATGGTCGTTTGGCGACGGTAATGTGGGAGTTGGGCCTTTGGTTAATCATAGCTATAAATACCCGGGTAATTATGTGGTTGTACTCAGTGCCAGAGTAGGGGATATTTTTTCAGTGAGCAGATTGATGGTAAAAGTGTCGGAGTCAAATATTACAGTTTCTGACGAAGGCGAATATTTGGAAATTACCAATCAAAGTAACACAGAGATAAATCTTTTTAATTGGAAGATAGAGCATGAGGGCAAAGGTTTTATCTTTCAACCCAATACCGTTATCTTACCCCGTTCTTCAATAAGTTTTGATAAAGAACTTTTAAAAATGAAAGGTTTTGATAATAGCCGAGGTATAGCTTTAAAGAATTGCCAGGGTAAATTAGTTTTTTCAGTGGCAGAAGAAATAAAACCCGATTTTAGTGAGATTTCCAAGAGTATTGCAAATATCAGAAACGAAGCCCTGACAATACAAAATAAAGCTCGACAAGCTGGTTTTATGCCAGAAAATAATGTAGCGGGTGTATATCAAGTGGAACAAAACTTGGTTCAAATTGCAGAAATTGAAGATAATGCTGAAAGGGTAAAAGTTGCTAGTGAGGAGAACAGTATAATATACGAAGTCCCTAAGAATGAGAGCTTCATAAAAAAGGCTTGGAATTTTTTGGTAAGTATGCTAAATTAAACTCAACGGCTTCAAAGACCATAGGCGTAAAAATAAGACCTGTGATAGGAGTTTTGCTCGAATTTAAGCCGCTAGCTTTTTTTATTGCCCGAAAGGTCGAATTGATAATTTTAAATTAAAAATTTTCCAGCATGGCAATTACAAAAGAAAAAAAGAAAGAAATAGTCTCTAATTTGGAGAAAATCATAGCCGATTCTGGCTCGGTGGTTTTTGTGAATTTTCATGGACTTTTGGTTAGCGATGCTTCCTCACTCAGAAGATCTTTAATCGAAGATAAAGTAGGTTTTTTGGTCACTAAAAAAACTCTGTTAAAAAAGGTTTTAAATGATTCAAAAATTGAAGGAGAAATCCCGGACTTAGAAGGGGAGTTAGCTCTATCATTTGGAAGAGATTCAATCGCTCCAGCTCGAGATGTTTACAAATTCCAAAAAGAGCTTGGTAAGGTTTCTATACTTGGCGGCATTTTTGAAGGCAAATATAAATCAAAGAAAGAAATGACAGAGATTGCTTCTATCCCTTCTCTTGAGATCCTTCGTGGAATGTTTGTCAATGTTATTAATTCTCCAATACAGAGATTTGCGATTTCATTAAATGAAATCACTAAAATTAAAAATTAACAACCTCACCTTCAACTCTCTCCTTATGAAGGAAGGGGAAGGAGGAAAGGATAAATACAAAATTATGTCAGAGGAAAAAGAAGTAAAAAATGAAGCAGCAGCTCCGGCTGAAGAAAAAAAAGAGGAGAAAGTTGAAGATAAAAAAGTAGAAGTACCGGCTAAATTTGCCAAAATCGTTGAAGAAATTGAAAAAATGTCAGTTTTAGAACTCAATGAATTGGTAAAGATTTTTGAAGAGAAATTTGGCGTTTCAGCTACGGTTGTGGCCGCCACTGGTCCTGCTTCTGTCGAAGGCTCTAGCGAGGAGAAAGAAGAAAAATCAACTTTTACAGTTGAATTGATCGATGCTGGTGCCCAAAAAATTGCAGTCATCAAAGCAGTGAAAGAAGCTTTGGCTTTGGGTCTCAAAGATGCTAAGGACAAAGTAGATGCTGCTCCTTCGGTATTAGCTGAGAATATAAAGAAAGAAGATGCAGAAAATCTTAAGAAAGCTGTAGAAACAGCTGGCGGTAAAATAGAACTCAAATAATCACCCCCCAATAGACTTTTGGGTTTTACTTGCATTTCCCGTCTCTTACAAGGTAGAATGCGGCTATGAATCCCATTAGAAATCATAACCTTTTATTTTACATGGGATTATATTATCAATCTTTTAGTTTCTAACAGGATGGATATTTTGGAGAGATTGTTTGGCAGTGCGGCCAAGGTAAAAATTATAAAATTGTATCTTTTTAACCCGGAAGTGGCTTTTGACGTAGCTGAAGTCGCAAAAAGGGCTAAGGTTTCCTTTGGTTCTGCCAGAAGAGAGATATCCAACCTGGAGAAAATAGATTTTATAAAACCAAGAATTTTTAGCAAGGAAATTACTAGACAAAAGAATAGAAAAATAGAATCTTCTAAAAAAAGAGTTAATGGCTGGACTTTAAATCCAAAATTTTCTCATATAGAAGCCATAAAATCCTTTCTGTCCAGCATTAATCCTTTTGAACACAGAGACATCATAAATAAAATATCTCGAGCTGTTAAAGTCCAGCTCCTCATCATTTCCGGTATTTTTATTAAAAATCCTGACAGTAGGGTAGATCTTTTGGTGGTGGGAGATGACTTGAAGCAAAACCAACTTGATAATGTCATCAAAATTATTGAATCTGAAATCGGAAAAGAAATCCGCTACGCTTCTTTTGAAACTAGTGAATTCAAGTACCGCTATGCTATGTTTGATAAACTCATTTTTGATATTTTAGATTCTCCAAACAAAAAAATTATAAATAAGCTAAACCTCTGACTTATCCCGCGAAACTTTAGTGAAGTAGGATATCCACAAACAAACATTGATAATATCCTTAAATAGAGGTTATATTTATGGTGTAATTATTAGTTTATTATTAGCAGTTTTAATACATAAAATATGGCAATAAATAATTGGAGTGAAGTTCTATCTATATCTTTCAAGAATCTATGGTTGGGTGTGGTTGACTTTGTGCCTAACCTCGTTGTCGCTATAATTATAGTCCTTTTAGGTTGGGGTATTGGCGCTATTTTGGGAAGGGTAGTTTCTCAAATCATAAAAGCCATTAAAATAGACGAGGCTTTACGTAGAGCAGGAGTAGAGAATTTCCTAAGCAGGGGCGGTCTTAATTTAAATGCAGGGGCTTTCTTGGGGGGGTTGGTACGTTGGTTTGTAATGTTAGTTTTTCTTATTGGTGCTTTTGAAGTTCTACATCTTTCTCAAGTAACCATGTTTCTTCGTGATATTTTGAATTACTTGCCTCAAATTATTGTAGCGGTACTTATCCTTATTGCAGCTGGGTTAGTGGCCGATGCTATGAAAAAATTAGTATTGTCTTCTGCCATGTCGGCAAAAATTAATTCAGCTCCGTTTTTGGCTACTATCACCAAGTGGGTAATCTGGATTTTTGCTATTTTAGTAGCTTTATCTCAACTTGGTATTGCTGCCGGGTTCATCCAAACAATATTTACTGGTTTGGTAGTGGCTCTTTCTTTGGGATTAGGACTTTCTTTCGGCTTAGGAGGTCAGGAAGCGGCTAATAGAGTTATAGATAAACTCAGTAAAGAAATATCAAGCAAAAGAGACTAAAAATATAACAAAATAAAACTAAAAAACCGCCCTTTAATTGCGGCGGTTTTTTGTTGTAGATTTCCACAGATAGTTTCAATTTTTAAGTTTGACAAGGGTTTTTATGTATGTATACTAATATACGTATGTTTTTAAGATATCTAACCAATAAGCGGATAAGAGGGTAAAGCCCTCTGATTTCATTTGAATCCGCTTTGAGAAAAGCGGTTTTTTAATCTCAAAAACATATTCTTTGACAATAAAATGCCACTACAACATCGCTTTTTGATGGACTTTGCTTTTGAAGGGTTTACCCTGATCAAGCGGAGCGAGTCGAAGGGGTCTTTGTTTGTTGGAGGTGGATGTAGGTAACTGCTGCAAGCTTTATTTTGAAGATTTATGCAGCAGGATGAAGCCCCGTAAAAGAAAAATTGAAAATTTTTCTCACGGGGTAAAAAATAAAAACCGCGTGATCTTGCGAAGCAAGGTTTTACGCGGGTGGTTTTTAAATTTCCTAATGGGAAATTTAAGGGCGTATGGTGGATGCCTTGGCTAGAAATAGCGATGAAGGACGCGGCTTGGCGGCGATATGCTTCGGGGAGGTGCCTAGCAACCTTTGATCCGGAGATTTCCGAATGGGGAAACCCGTCTGTTTTTACAGACGACCCGCCTTGGGCGGGCAGCAAACCCTGGGAAGTAAAACATTTCAGTACCAGGAGGAAAATAGACTAATAAGTATTCCGTAAGTAGCGGCGAGCGAAAGCGGAGAAGCCCAAATCCCCTCCTTTTTTAAAAAGGAGGGGAGGTTGTAAGGCAGGAACATTGTATTTATACAAGGAAAGTTAAAAAATTATTCGTTAGAAGAAGCTTCTGGAAAGAAGCGCCCTAGAGGGTAATAGCCCCGTAATTGAAAACGAATAATCTTTCTTGTTTCTGTTCTTGAGTACCTCGAGACATGAAAAGCTCGGGGGAATCTGCCGGAACTAACCGGTAAGGCTAAATATATTTCTAGACCGATAGTGAACTAGTACCGTGAGGGAAAGGTGAAAAGCAGCCCGGTTAGGGCGGTGAAATAGACC
>JAFGCQ010000008.1 GCA_016932555.1 Candidatus Zambryskiibacteriota bacterium | reverse complement strand
TATGAACATTGAGAATAAACTGGAAGCCATACTTTTCTACAAAAATTCACCCCTAGGAATAAAGGAGCTTGCTAAAATAATTGAAGAAAGTGAAAAAACGGTTAAAGAAGCTTTGCAAAAGCTTTCTGTCTCTCTACAAAATCGAGGTATTTGTCTTATTTTAACTGATTCAGAAGCGGCTTTGGCTACTGCTCCAGAAATGAAAGATTTTATAAAGCAAATTGCCAAAGATGAAATGAGTAAAGATATTGGCAAAGCGGGCCTCGAAACTTTAGCTATTACCATTTATAATGGACCTGTATCCCGCAGAGAAATAGATTATATAAGGGGAGTAAATTCAACTTTCGTGATAAGAAATTTATGTATAAGAGGTCTAATAGAAAAAGAGCTGGATTCAAAAGACCAAAGAGTGTATAAATATAAGAGTTCATTAGCTCTTTTGGCTCATTTGGGACTTAAAAGACCAGAGGAATTGCCAAATTTTGAAACCTTAAAAAAAGAACTGGAAAATAGTAATGAGCAACAAGTTTAAAAATTTTTTTGATAAAGAAATTAGAGCTAAGTATTTAGTTAGTATATTAGCTTTACTTTGCATTTCATCCATTTTATTTTTTTGCATGCTTATAAAAGTTGGAGAAAAAACTGAAAAAAAACAGTTTGTTAAAAATACTGCTTTTGATGCTTTCCAAGAAATAAATTTGACAGCTCAAAGCGCCATAGTTTGGGACGTACTTAATCAGAGAGAATTATTTTCCAAAAATCCAGATAAACCTTTGCCTCTGGCATCTCTTACTAAAATTTTAACTGCAATAGTGACTAAAGAAAAAATCAATGATAATCAAAAAATTATCATCACTAAAGAATACCTGAAACCAGAAGGAGATTCTGGTCTTGTCGTCGATGACATTTGGCAAGCTAGAGAACTTAGAGACTTTACTTTGCTAACTTCTTCTAATGATGGGGCTTTTGCTTTAGCCACTTTGATTGGTTCAAAAAATAGTAATACAAATCCAGAAGTACAATTTGTTAAATATATGAACGATACCGCCACTAAAATCGGCTTAGTAAATTCTCGGTTTTTTAATGAACACGGGTTAGATAAAAAAGAAGACATGAGTGGTGCCTATGGTTCAGCTCGAGATATGACTATTTTATTTGAACACACTCTAAAAAATTATCCTGAAATTTTAGAAGTCACCCGTTATAAAAAATTGGATTTTGTTAGTAATGAAAAGACTTATTCTGCAACCAATACTAATAATTATGTAGATCAAATTCCTGGCATTATAGCTTCTAAAACTGGTTATACTGATCTAGCTGGAGGAAATTTAATTATAGCTTTTGACGTAGGGCTAGGTCATCCTGTAATTATCTCCGTTCTCGGCTCCACCGAAGAAGGCCGCTTCACTGATGTATTGCAACTTATAGACGCCACTTTAAAACAAATACCTAATTTATGACTAAATCTCTTTTAGTAAAATGATTATTGATATTGTAAAAGTATTTTTGCCGGCAGTTTTGGCCTTTCTTTTTGGGGTTTTAATTACACCACCCCTCACTAATTTTCTTTACAGGCATAAAATGTGGAAAAAGACGAGCGTCGCCAGAACTATTGACGGTCAAGAAGCAGTAATTACGGCCACTTTACATAAGGACGATGTTAAAAAAACACCGCGAATGGGCGGTATTGTGGTTTGGCTTTCGGTTTTCATTACCATTTCGGTTATATGGCTTCTGGCTGAATTTATAAGTACTGAGACTTTAATAAATTTAGATATTTTGTCTCGTAGTCAAACTTGGATACCTCTTTTTACTCTTATCTTGGGTGCTTTAGTTGGCCTTATAGATGATTTTTTGGTTACCAGAGATCCAGCAACATCAAGGTTTAAAGGTTCCTATGCAGGTGGAGGACTTTCTCTCACAAAAAGACTATTGGTGGTGGCTATTATAGCATTTTTATGCGCATTGTGGTTTTATTTTAAACTTGGAGTAAGTGAAATAGGTGCTCCAGATGGATTAAATCCGATTCCGTTAGGTATTTTTTTCATACCGTTTTTTATATTAGTAATAATTGCTCTTTATGCTGGAGGAGTAATAGATGGTATAGATGGTCTTTCTGGAGGAGTTTTTGCAGCTATGTTCGGTGCTTACGGCGGTATCGCTTTTTATCAACAACAATATGATTTAGCGGCTTTTTGTGCCACAGTAGTTGGGGGAATTTTAGCGTTTTTATGGTTTAATATTCCTCCAGCTAGATATTATATGTCAGATACCGGTATGATGGGTCTTACTATCACCTTAGGAATAGTCGCTTTTATGACTGACAGCTTAGGAAAAGGTCACGGAATTATGACCCTACCAATTATTGCTTTTCCATTAGTAATCACAGTTCTTTCAAATATCATCCAGCTGCTTTCAAAAAAACTGAGAGGTAAAAAAGTATTTTTAGCAGCTCCTATTCATCACCATTTTCAAGCTATCGGCTGGCCAGCTTATAAAGTTACTATGCGTTATTGGGTTATTTCTTTAGTTTGTGCCATATTAGGCATTACTTTTGCTCTGATAGGTTAATAAATATGTTAAAATAACCCTATGGCAAAGCTTGGTAAAATCAACCGGTGGTTTTTATTTTGGACAATTATACTGGTAGTAAGCGGCTTTTTTATCTTCAGTTCAGCTTCACTCGGAGAATTGGCTAGAAATGAGATTAAATTTTCTAATATAGCTTTTAATCAGATATTTTATGGTTTGTTTTTAGGATCCATTGCTTGTTTGTTTTTTGCTAGAGTTGATTACCGTATTTGGAAAAAATATTCTTTTGTGTTTTTTATGGGATCAATATTTTTGACTCTTTTAGTTTTTATTCCCGGAATTGGTATAGAACACGGCGGGGCCAAAAGATGGATTGACCTCGGTTTTGTATCTTTTCAACCAGCAGAATTTTTGAAAATCGCCTTTATAATGTATTTTGCTGCTTGGCTTTCTAGAATGAAAAATAAAGTGGGCACGATTTCTTGGGGGTTAGCGCCTTTTTTACTTTTTTTCTCCCTTTTGGCAGCTGTTTTGCTAACCCAGCCAGATACTGATACTTTTGCAGTTATTATATTCGCTGCTTTAGCTATGTATATCGCTTCAGGAGCTCGGTGGCGTCATGTTGGAATAATTCTTATAATTGGAGCTCTACTTTTATATGCCCTCTGTTTAGTTAGACCTTATGTAAAACAAAGGATTGAGGTTATGTTGAATCCTTCATTAGATAGTCAAACCACCGGTTACCAACTCAACCAATCTCTTATAGCGATTGGTTCTGGTGGTGTTTGGGGTAGGGGATTTGGTCAAAGCATCCAAAAATTCCGTTATCTACCCGAGCCAATCGGGGATTCGGTTTTTGCTGTAGCTGCTGAAGAATTTGGCTTCGTCGGAGCTTCTATACTTATAGCAATTTTTATCATATTTGCTCTCCAAGGCTTAAAAATATCGTCAGGAACAAAAGATAATTTTGGTAGACTCCTTTGCCTTGGAATTGTTATACTAATAGTGTTCCAAGCTCTTATTAATATAGGTGGAATAATTGGGATTTTACCATTAACGGGTATTCCGTTGCCATTTGTAAGTCATGGTGGAACTGCTCTCTTTATCACCTTAGTAGAGGCAGGTATAATTATGAATATATCTAGAAATTCAAGGAAATGAATTCCGTTAAAAATAGCGAAAATTAAAAAAATATGAAAATAATATTCACAGGCGGAGGCACAGGTGGACATTTTTATCCGATTATTGCTATTGCAGAATCAATCCAGAAAATAGCCAGGGAAAAGAAACTTATTGCCCCCGAAATGTATTTTTTTGCCCCTAATCCTTACGACCAAGGCATACTTTATGATCATAATATAAAATATAAAAAAGTTACCGCCGGCAAAATGAGACGTTATTTTTCACTGCTTAATGTTACTGATTTTTTTAAAACTATTTGGGGAGTTTTAAACGCGCTTTTTGATGTTTTTAACATTTATCCCGATGTAGTTTTCAGCAAAGGTGGTTATGGTAGTT
This sequence comes from Candidatus Zambryskiibacteriota bacterium, assembly GCA_016932555.1. Classification (GTDB taxonomy): domain Bacteria; phylum Patescibacteriota; class Minisyncoccia; order Phycocordibacterales; family WO2-35-19; genus WO2-35-19. The sequence continues at coordinate 3,728 of JAFGCQ010000008.1, read as the reverse complement.
TCCCGGCAGTTATGGCAGCTCGTATCCTAAGAATTCCGATTTTTATACATGAATCTGATTCTGTTCCTGGACGGACTAATAAATGGGCTGGTAAATTTGCTGAAAGAATTGCCATATCTTTCAAAGAAGCAGCTTCTAATTTCCCAGAAGAAAAATTAGCCTTTACTGGTCAGCCGATTTTAGAGGAAAAACTAGAGTCTATAACTGAAAATTCTTTGGAATTTTTTGGTTTCGATAAAAGTTTTCCAACATTATTTATTATGGGTGGCTCTCAAGGCGCAGAAATTATAAATAATATTGTTTTGGACACTTTACCTGAATTGGTAAAAACTTTTCAGATAATTCACCAAACTGGGCCGGCAAATTTTGAAGTTGTAAGACAATCGGCAGATGCAATCCTTTTAGAAAACCCTGACCGATCTCGATATAAGCCTTTAGGATACTTAAATAATTTAGAGATGAGAATGGCTGCCGGAGCTGCTAATCTGATTGTAAGTAGAGGTGGTTCAACTATATTTGAAATCGCTTCCTGGGGTATGCCTTCAATAATAATTCCTATATCTGATTCTAACGGAGATCATCAGACTAAAAATGCTTTTATTTACGCCAAATCAGAAGCTTGTTCGGTTCTAAAAGAATCAAATTTGAAGCCCAATATCTTTTTAGCCGAAATCAGGAAAATAATGGAAAATCAAGATTTGAGAGAAAAAATGGTAGCTGGAGCTAAAAAATTCTTTAAACCTGGCGGCGCTGATCAGATTGCTCGTGAACTTTTTTCAATCGTATTATCGCATGAGAAATTGAGTTAAAAATTTGTTATAATGGCCTTATGAATGGCCAAAAAGTTATAGTTCGCTTCCCACCAAGTCCAACTGGGCCTTTTCATGTGGGTAATGCTCGCACTTTTCTCTTTAACTATCTTTTTGCTAAGCAAAAAAGCGGTTCGATTGCTTTTCGATTAGAAGACACTGATTCTGAGAGATCGAAAAAAGAATATGCGGATGATATTATTGAAAATTTGAAATGGCTCGGTATAGAACCAGACTTTGATAATATAGTTAAGCAGTCAGAAAGAAAAGAAATCTATAAAAAATATCTGCAAAAACTGCTTGATCAAGGCAAGGCTTATCTTTCTAAAGAAGCTGAAATAGGAGAAGGACAAAGAGAAGAAGTCATTCGATTTAAAAATCCAAATAAAAAAATAAAATTTAGTGATTTGGTTAGGGGAGAAATAGAGTTTGAGACCAATGATTTGGGAGATTTTGTTATTGCTAAATCTTTAGAAGAACCGGTTTATCATTTAGCAGTAGTGGTCGACGATTTTGAAATGGGCGTTACTCATATTATTAGAGGCGAAGATGGTATTTCTAATACTCCAAGGCAAATTCTGATTCAAGAGGCCATCGGTGCGCCAAGACCAATTTATGCCCACTTGCCGATAATGCTGGCCACTGACAAGACCAAACTTTCTAAAAGGAAACACGGTGAGAAAGTTTCGGTGTCATTTTATAGAGAAGCTGGATACTTATCACAGGCTATGATTAATTTCTTAGCTTTGGTCGGCTGGAATCCTGGTACTAATCAAGAAATTTTTAGTATGGAAGAACTTATAAAAAAGTTTGACATTACAAAAGTTCAAAAAGGCGGGGCCATCTTCAATGTTGAAAAGCTTAATTGGTTGAATCGAGAATACATACTACACGCTTCACACGAATTTCAAATTTCAAATTTAAAATTTCAAATTAATAAAAGTAAATTTAAAAACCACAAAAATTCAAAAGATGAAAATTTTATAGTAAAATTTTTAAAAATAATGCTTGACCGGATCTACCGATGGGGAGAAGTGAAAGAAATTTTGAACGCAGGAGAATTTGATTACCTTTTTGAAGAACCAGAGTTAGATAAAAGCAAAATCTGTTGGCAAAAAGAAACCCCTCAAAAAGCAGCTGAACATTTGAATAAAATTTTGGAATTTCTAGAAAACAACATTAAAATAATACCATATGCAGAAGAGCAGGGGAAAGGCGACGTTTTGTGGCCTTTGCGTTATGCTTTATCGGGCAAAGAAAAATCACCAGATCCGTTCACTTTGATCGATATCTTAAGTCCAGAAACTAGCCAAAAAAGAATAAAAAAAGCAATAGAAATATTGGAAAAGTAATTCTAATGTCTCGATATAAAAAAATATTAATATTAATATTGGTTGGAATATTATCACTCCAATTAATTAATGGTAATTTAGTTTTGGCACAATCAGTTGACGAGATTAAAAAAAATATAGATAGTCACAATGAAAAAATTAAACAATTAGAAGAAGAAATAAAAGTTTACGAAAAAGAAATAGAAACGGTGGGGGAGGAAGCTCAAACTTTACAAAATGCAGTTAAAGTTTTAGATACTAGCCAGAAAAAAATAAAAACTGAAATTCAAAAAACCGAAACTAATATAGAAAAAACTAATTTGACAATAACTGATTTAAGTAGTCAAATTCAAGAAATAGAAGAAAAAATAAAAGCCAATGAAGAAGCAATTTCAAAAACTTTAAATGACATAAGGCAAAACGATGATAGATCTCTCATAGAAAGTTTTTTGACAAATAAAAGTTTGTCCGAAGTATTAAATGAATACGAGACAGCCAATAAATTTCAACAAAAAGTAAGGGATCAATCTTTGGAATTAATGGTTTATAAAGATGAACTTTCAGGTAAAAAAAATTCTAAGGAAACTGAAAAAAATAAAATGATTTTCTTAAAATCTGAGCTTGATGATCAGAATCAAATTCTAGTAATAAACAAGAAGGAGAAAAATAGTCTTTTAACTGCTACTAAAAACAAAGAAACTGAGTACAAAAAAGTTTTAGCTAATATTCAAGCAGAAAAAGAAAGGTTCGAACAAGAGCTCTACGAATTTGAATCACAATTAAAGCGCACCATTGATCCAAACAGCTATCCATCATCAGGTAAAGGCATCTTATCATGGCCTTTGGATAATATATTCATAACCCAGTTTTTCGGTAAAACTGAGTATTCTGCGAGACTTTATAAATCAGGCACCCATAATGGTGTAGATTTCAGGGCTAGCATTGGAACGCCGATTAAAACCACTTTAAACGGAATTGTTAAAGGTTTCGGTAATACAGATGAACAGAAAGGCTGCTATTCATACGGCAAATGGATACTAATAGAACATCCAAACGGTTTGTCAACTTTATATGCCCATCTAAGTCTTATAAAAGTATCGAAGGGTCAGCAAGTCAGCACTGGAGAAATTATTGGTTACAGCGGCAATACCGGCTATTCAACTGGCCCACATTTGCATTTAACGGTTTACGCTACCCAAGGTGTTGAAATCCAAAGATATTCTTCAAGTATAAATTGTAAAAATGTTACAATACCTGTAGCCGATATTAGAGCTTACTTGGATCCAATGCTTTATTTGCCAAAATATGATTAAAATAAAAAAAATTCATAATAAAGGGGGCCTGTCTGCGCAGGCAGGATTTATAAAAATAATAATTCTAGTAGTAGCTGCTTTGGTGATAGTCAAATATATATATGATATAGATATTATCGAATTTTTGACCACCGGTAAGTCAAAAATTTGGCTTGATAAAATCTACCAAATATCTAAATTGAGTTGGGAGAAATTTATAATTATCGCACAAAAAGTTTGGTACTGGTCGTTTGAAAATGGGAAAGAGTTGATGAAATAAAAAAATAAAAATCTCT